>SHZY01000059.1 GCA_009692065.1 Gemmataceae bacterium | reverse complement strand
CCTGTTGCGGACCGAGGTCCCAAAGCGTAAGTTGTTCCAGACAGCCTGTCATCATGATCTTGAGTCCTTTGGTTGTGGCAAGTTCGTATTCAGCTGCAACTTATCTACAACCAAAGGCTCTTTTGGCAATTCACGGTGCGCTTTTCGGGCTAATCTGTTACTCTCCTTGGGAAATATCTGGTTTTTGTATTGATGAGTGGGTTAGAATTGCCGATGTGAAGCGTTTAATCATTGGCATTTTGCGTCGCGGGGGCCGGTTCGTTTTCTCCTACCATCAAGGCTGATCGAGAGGGCCGTCATCCATGTTCGACAATGTGGAACTTTCGCGTCGTGATGCACTGAAACTATCCGCGGCCGGCGTCGTCGGATACTCGATGTCCGGCTGGCTCGAAGCGATGGCGCAAGAGCAGGCGGCCAATCCGCAGCGGCGGCGGTCGTGCATCTTGCTCTGGATGAACGGCGGCCCCAGCCAGATGGACACGTTTGATCTGAAGCCGGGCCACCCAAACGGCGGCCCCTATCGCGAAATCCAGACCAACGTCCCCGGCATTCGCATCAGCGAACACTTGCCGAAGATCGCGCGCAACATGGACAAGATGGCGATCATCCGCGGCATGAGCACGCGTGAAGGCGATCACGGCCGCGGCACCTTCTATCTCCGCTCCGGCTATCTGCCGCAAGGGCCGATCCAGTATCCGACGCTTGGCTCACTGGTCGCCAAGGAAATCGGCGCCGTTGATCTGCCCTTGCCGAGTTTCGTCAGCATCGCTCCTTATCGGATTTTCAGCCCGGCCGCATATTCGTCCGGCTTCCTCGGTGCGCAATACGCTCCGCTGATGGTCGGCGAAATTACCAACTTCAACCAGCAGGGCGGCCAGGATCCTTACGAACAGGGCCTGCGCGTGCAGGACATGCGGCACACCGATGACGTGACCTCAGATCAGTTCAATGCCCGCATCGATATCCTGCAAGAAATGGAACGCGACTTCGTCGAGCGCCATCAAACGGTCGCCGCACGCAGCCATCAGACCGCGTACCAGCGTGCCGTCAGCTTGATGCGGACCTCGGCCCGCACGGCGTTCGATCTCAATGAAGAACCCGGCATGCTGCGCGACGCCTATGGCCGCAACATGTTCGGCCAGGGCTGCTTGCTGGCTCGGCGTCTGGTCGAGCGCGGGGTGCCGTTCGTTGAAGTCACCCTCGGCTCGTTACCGAATAACCCGATCGCCTGGGATACGCACGGCCAGAACTTCCAGAACGTGCAGCGCTTGAGCGAAATTCTCGACCCGGCGTGGGGCACGCTTATGGACGACCTTCGGCAACGCGATCTGTTTGACACCACGACCATCATCTGGATGGGCGAGTTCGGCCGTACGCCGCGCATCAACCAGGGCCAGGGCCGCGACCACTATCCGAACGCCTGGACGACCGTGTTGGCTGGTGGCGGCATCCGTGGCGGTAGCGTTTTCGGGCGCACGAGCGCCGACGGCACGACCGTGGAAGATCCGCGTCCCGTGTCGGTTCCCGATCTGCTCGCCACGGCCATGGGGGCGCTCGGCATCGATCACACCAACCAGAACATGTCGAACGTCGGCCGGCCGATCCCAATCACAGATCGCACCGCCCAACCGATCCGCGAGGTGCTGGCATAGTTTCTTGGGCAATCTGTTTTTCAAAGGGACAAACTGTCTGTTTGTCCCTTTTTTTTTCGTGTGACGCTTCTTCGACGCGTCGCTAACCGAATACCAACCCATGGACATTCCCGTCCTGTGCACATCCTGCGGCCAGCAAATGAAAGTCGGTGAGGATCTTGCCGGCGCCACCTTCACGTGCACGAAATGCTTTGCGGTATGCCGCGTGCCCCGCGCGTTCGTTCTCGTGGAAGAAGATAACTGGGATGGCAAGCCGTATGCGGAAGCGGCGGGGGCCGAGTCGATCTGTCCGCAATGCGGCGAGGCACTCGACACCAAGGTCGGGATCTGCCCGGCATGCGGGCGCGACCTGGACGCGGCGCCGGCCCGGCCTCAGCCAATCAAGTTCGAATGGGGCCACGCCTTATCGGTGCCCCTGCGGCTTGGCGCCTTCATGGCCTACGAAGTGGTGCTGGCAGGGGCATGCGTGGTGCTGGGAGTTTTCGATGACGAGTCGCTGTTGAGCCTGAGCGTAAGTGGTTTGGCCCTCTCGGCACTGGCCGCTTTTGTCCTGGGCACGGTTGATCAATGGACACTCAAGCGGACCTATGAAGGCCGCGTATCGTTGACCCGGACTCGCCGAGTTTGTTTCATCGCCTGCCAGACTCGCAAGATCTCGCCGCGTGGTTATGAGGCCATCGCCACGACAGAGAGCTTTGAGTCAAGCGCCATGGATTGGTTGCTGGCGTTGTGGCTCTTCTCGCTGTTTTGCATTCCGGGAGTCGTGTGGCTGATCGTCATGTCCATCAAGCCGACCTGCCAGGCGGCATTGACCAAGGAGCACGGCCTACAGGCGTTGATTCTGTACCGTGGCAGGGACAAACATCGCATGCACGACGTCGCCCGGGCCGTGAGCGAGATGTTTCATTTTCGCGTACGCATCTAGAAGGTGCGATAAAGGACTTTCTGAATTCGCCGCTTGCGGCATAGCGCTCGCAAGGCAACACGCGAACGCTACGCCGCCAGCGGCAAACCGGACCCGCCCTCAAGTCAAAATCGGTCGCACAACCTCGCCATGAACGTCGGTCAGCCGGTAATCGCGGCCCGCGTGGCGATAGGTCAAGCGTTCGTGGTCGAAGCCCAAAAGATGCAGGATCGTGGCGTGCAAGTCGTGGATGTGGACCTTGTCGGTGGCGGCGCGGAAGCCGAAGTCGTCGCTGGATCCATAGGCCATGCCGCCGCGCACGCCGGCGCCGGCGAGCCACATGGTGAAGCCCCAGTGGTTGTGGTCGCGTCCGTTGCCGCTCTCGGAAGTCGGCGTCCGTCCGAACTCGCCGCCCCAGATAACGAGGGTGTCGTCGAGCAGACCGCGCTGTTTGAGATCGGTCAGCAGCGCCGCGATCGGCTGATCGATGTCGCGGGCAAGTCCGCGCACCTGTTCGTTGTGATTGTTGTGCGTGTCCCACGGCTGGCCATTGCCGTAGTAGATTTGCGTGAAGCGCACGCCGCGCTCGGCCAGACGCCGGGCCAGGAGACAGGCGTTGGCGAAATGGCCACTGCCGTACATCTCGCGGGTGCGCGCCGGCTCGCGGCGAATATCGAAGGCATCGGACGCGGCCGACTGCATGCGATAGGCTGTCTCCATGGTCTGGATGCGTGCTTCGAGGGCGGGATCGGGGCCGCGTTCGGCACGATGTTCCTCGTTTAGCGTTCTCAACAGGTCGAGTTCACGGCGTTGCGCTGCCACGCTGAGCGAGGGATTGCGCAAGAACGGAATCATCCGTTGCGGATCGAGATCGCTGTGATTGATGTAGGTCCCTTGATGCTCGGAAGGCAGAAAGCCGCTCGTCCATAATTCCGAAAATCGCACGGGCCGCCCGGGACAAAGCACAACGAAGCCGGGCAACTCCGCGTTCTCGGTGCCGAGGCCGTACGAGAGCCAGGCGCCAAGGCTTGGCCGCGTCGGCGTGACGCTGCCGTTGTTCATCAGAAACAAGGCGGGCCCGTGATTGGGGTTGTCAGTATGCACGGAGCGCAAGACGCAGATATCGTCGATGCAAGTCGCCAGCCGCGGCAAAAGCTCGCTGACCTGGACGCCGCTCTGTCCGCAGGGCCGGAAGCGAAAAGGGGACGGCATCAGCCCTGCGGTTTGCCGTTCGGTACGCAGATCGACCTCGGCGGGTCGTTGCCCGGCGAAGCGATGCAGGGCCGGCTTGGGATCGAGCAGGTCTGGCCCGAAGGGGCCGCCGTTCATGAAAAGGTGGATGACGCGGCGAGCGCGCGGCGCAAAGTGCGTACCCGTTGGCGCCGCGGATGACGGCGTTGCCAGCAAGCTCGCCAGGCCCAGGGCACCGATGCCGCCGCCGAGGTTCTGGATCATTTCGCGGCGAGTTACCATGGTCGTCATATGTCGATTCTCAATCCGCAAACAAGAACTCATTGCTTCCCAATAACACATGGGCGTATTGCAGCCAGGTCTCGTTGCTCGCTGGCGTGCGGAGGAATTCGCGCGCCACGCTCACCTGATTCTCGGTAGCAGTCCGGCCGTACAGAAGCAAGTACGCCCGGTGAATGCGTGCCTCATCATCCGCCGCATCCGTTTTCAACCGCTTCACCAGCGCGACCGCCTGCAGTTGCAGAAACGGACTATTCAGCGTGAAGAGCTGCTGCAACGGCGTCGTCGTCGGAATACGATTCGCGCTGTGCGTTGTCGGATCCGGGAAGTCGAACAGCCGCAGCATGTCGTTAATCTCGCGGCGTTTGACGGTGCCGTAGAGCGTGCGTCGCGTGTTCTTCGCATCGGTCAATTCCTGAGGCGGACCGCCGCGTTCGAGGCTGAGGTTGCCGGCGACGGCCAGCATCGCATCGCGCCATGCTTCGACGTCAAGCCGGCGGCGATTCATGCGCCAGAGCCAGCGGTTGTCCGGATCTGCCGCGTGTTTCTTGGCATCGTGCGCGCTTGCCTGTTGATAGGTTGCGGCGAGCATGATCTCGCGGTGCAACCACTTGAGCGACCAGCCGTTCTGCATGAAGCGTGCAGTCAGGTCATCGAGAAGCTGCGGATGTGACGGCGGCGTGCCTTGAACACCGAAGTCGCTCGGCGTCTCCACGATCCCGGTGCCGAAATGTTGCTTCCAGATGCGGTTGACGAAGACACGTGCCGAGAGCGGTGCTCCTTGGGTGACGATCGAGCGTGCCAACTCCAGGCGGCCGCTACCTTGGGTGAATGGCTTAGGTGAGTCGGCGGAGAGAACGGTCAGAAAGCGTCGCGCCACCAAGGCGCCAGGGCTCGCCGGATTGCCGCGAATCTGCACATGGATGTCCTCGGCTACGCCTGGCTTGTATTTCACCTTGGTCTTGTGCAGCCCATCGGCCAGTACCTGGATGCTGCTCTCGATCAATCCGGGCGCACGCGCTCGGTCATGGCCCGGCGTGGTTTTCTTGATCTGCTCGATCTGCGTGTTCCATTCGGCGATCCGTTTGGCGGCCTCGGGGCTCTTGTCGGTTTTCGCTTTCTTGATCTGCTCCTGCAAAATCTGGATTTTCGCCGCGGCGTCCTGAACCGTGCGTGACTCCTTGTCGGAAAGTACCGACACGTCAATCTGCCGGCTGCTCGCGAAGACTCCGGCAAGAGCATAGTAATCCTGTGTGCTGATCGGATCGAACTTGTGATCGTGGCAGCGCGCACAGGCGATGGTCAAACCAAGGAACGTGCTGCCGACCGTGTAGATGCGTTCTTCCCATTCCTCAGCTACCACGCCCTTGATGACGTCCTTGTCGAGAAGCAGCTCCTTCCAGTACTGCGGACTCAGGCCCAGGAAGCCGAGCGCTGCCCGGTCGCCCGGCTCGCTCTTCGGCATCAAGTCCGCCGCGAGTTGTTTCTGCACGAATTGATCGTACGGCAGGTCTTCCTGAAACGCTCGGACGACCCAATCGCGGTAGAGCCAGGGTTGCCCCTTGTAATCGGCCCACGGCTCGGGGATGTCGCAGTAGCGCGCCAGGTCGAGCCAGAAGCGGCCCCAGCGCTCGCCGTACTGCGGCGATGCCAGGAGGCGATCGATGAGCCGCGCGTAAGCGTCGGCGTTCTTGTCGTTGACGAAGGCGTCGATCTCGGCGGGCGTCGGCGGCAGGCCGATCAGGTCGAAGGTCGCGCGCCGAATCAGGACGCGGTGATCGGCCGGTTTGGATGGCGACAGTTCGCGTTTTTCCAGTTCGGCAAGAATGAAGTGATCGCCGCGCCGCTGCGGCCAGGCCTTATCGCGCAAGTCGGGCAGCGGTTGCAGGGCGGGAGACTGAAACGACCAGAACTTGCGCCCCTTGGCCCAGTCGATGCCGGCGGTCTGCTTGATCGTATCCGTCGATCCCGGATACGGAGCGCCGCGGCGAATCCACTCTTCGAGCACCGCGATCTCCTGCGCCCGCAGCTTGCCGTTGCGAGGCATCTGTAACTTCTGGTTGACCTGCCGTACCGCCTGCATGAGGAGACTCTTCTCCGGATGGCCCGGCACGAGCGCCGGCCCCGTGTCGCCGCCTTCCAGGATCGCGGCGCGGCTATCGAGCAGCAGGCCGCCTTTTTGTTTCTTGATTTTGGTCGAGTGGCATTCGTGGCAACGCTGCACGAGGAGTGGGCGCACTTTGCTCTCGAAGAAGTCGACATCGGTGGGCGACGGCGACTGTGCCGCACTCAAACCGGGCATGAGCATTGCCGAGAGCAGTACTGTTCCCAACCGGTGCATGGTAAATATCTCAGAATCTGCTGGCCAAGGTAGGACTCGGACATTCTATCATGGTCACTCAACATCTTATCATCGTTATCTCGCTGGGGGAACCCATGAAACGTCTAACCGCCATTCTGATTCTGTTGACTTTGCCTCCCCATCAGTCTGGCCCACGGCGACCGAGCCGCCGATCTGGTCGCCCCGGATCAAGGGACCGATGAATCGACACGGGCGACGTTGATTCGAAGAAGAACTGGGCCAAACGCCCCGGCACGCTGTCGCCGGAGGCTATCGCCGCCTTTGCGACCGCCTACAGCGGCAAAAAGCTGCATGGGTTTGGCCTCTACGAATCGACGGTGTTCACCTACTCGCCGGATCTGCGCCGAGCGGTGCGGGCGGCAGGGTGGAGTTTTTCGAAGGACTAAATCAGTATTTTTCTGAAAGAATTCCCGCGCATCAGCCATTTCTGGACGTTGGGTTTGTCCGTCCGATTAAGGTTAACCCGTACCTGGAGGCCTTCATGCCGAAGCCAAACGCTCACGCTGCGCAATCGATTCCGACAGGAGTCCTGGTGTCGGCGGGTTCCGATCCCGAAACTTCCCTGCCCACGCCGCAGCCCAGGCGCAGTCGAAAAAATCTGTGGTTGTATATCGCCGGCGCGGGTAGTGCCGTCTGGGTATCGCTGATGGTGGTGCTCGCGGTTTATGGATCACGTCCCGCGCTCGAACAGCCAGGGGCGCCGGCGCCAGCGTTGGAGCCAATTGCGGCGGGTACGTCTGCGTCGGTTCCGCCGCCCACCAAGCCTGCTGGTGCTGAATCCAGTGCGAAGCCGGCGCTGGTCGAGTCGCTGAAACTACCGAAGCGGGATACGCAGGTCGCTCGTGAGGCAAAGTCGTCGCCCGAACTCAAGACTGAGCCGGAGCTGGTGAAAGTCGAAGAAGCGAAGCCGCAAGCGGCCAAGCGAATCAAGTCACAACAGCCAGCGCCGAAGGATCTCGACCTGGCAGTGTTCGCGAATTGCAAAGAGATCGGCACCAATGTCCTCTTCGTCAAGAATCCCCCCGACGCGTTCAAGCGGGCGAAGGCCGAGAACAAGATGGTTTTCATGGTGCATCTATCCGGCAACCTGGAGGACCCGGGGTTCACCTGAAACAACGCGGATGCGTTCCGTGTGAACGCTTTGGCTGATCAACGCGTTGCGGATTATTTGAACGAGAGCTTTGTCTGCACGTATCTCAAGGTGGGAACCTTCCAGGTTGTCAAGGGTCAGAAGCAGGGGGGCAATGTCGCCAGCTACTTTTGTCTGCACGACGGCGGCGTGCTGCACGTCGTCCCCGGGCAGGTGAACGCCGACAAGCTGCTTGCCGAATCGCGCTGGGCGTATGAAACCCGCAAGGCGGCGCGCACCGTTGCAACCAATCTAGTGCGGGAAACGACGGATATGAAGAAATACAAGGATCAGGTGACGAGGGCCCATGCCGAACGCTATTACCTCGAACAGCAATTGATGGCTGGGATGATGCCCGGCGGAATGATGCAAGGCGGCATGAACCAGGGTGGGATGCAGCAAGGTGGCGGTATGATGCAAGGCCCGGTGCTGAACGTGCCGCTGGGCAAGAACGGCAGTGTCTTGTTGCCGGGAAGTCTGCCGCGCCACCTCGTCCCACAATCGCAGGCGCATTGGCTTTTGGCACGCCAACCGCTGGCGAAGCTCGACACGGTCTATCCGGTGGTATGGACGCAGATGTTGAACGAGCAGCTTTCGACCTTGCCGGTGGTGAAGCGGTGATGGGCTTGGTTTACCCGTTCGCTAGAGTCGAGTGGGCAGCCTACTTGCGCGGCGTCTGCACGCTGGGCAGGAATTCTACCGTAACGATTACCTCGGAAACCGCCAGGTACTTGCCGTCTTGCAGGGCGGTGGCGCGGATCGTGAAGGTGTGCAGGCCGCGCAGCGTCGCCGTCGGCGTAATGCGCATCACGGCCTGTTCCTGCTTTATCGGGATGACCATCGTATCCGCCTTGAGCTGGCCGCTCAGTTCGTCGGGCAAGCGCAACTCCAGCTTGGCGGGCTGGTTCAATTTCGTGAGCCGGGCAATCTTCAAGTTCACATCGAATGGCTGGCCGGCGGGGACGGTCATGTCCTGCTCGTCGGCGGAGACTTTCAAGAGGGCGCCTTCCAACGTCATGGTGATGTAGCCGGCGATTGGACTGCACGCCCAGCGGACTTTGCCCTTGGGGTCGGTCGCCTTGGCGACGGCGATCATGCCGCAGCGCGAGGTGCGGGTCGTCTCCAGCCATTCCGGCATGAAGACCGGGTACAGTGTCTTGCCGACGCCCGGCGGAACTAGCACATCGGGACCGGTGATGCCCTGCATCTGGTACGATTGCGTAGCGGCCATCCGCAGTGTGATCTCGCCATTGAATCCATCGAGTCGCTCGACGAGGACTTCCGCAGGGAAGGTGGAGCCGCGATGCACCTTGCGTCCCGTGTCTTGATCGACCGGGCGGCCCTTGAATAATGGTTTGAGCGTGGTAGCGACGAGGACGGCTGCCGCGGGGTTTTCGTCCGGACTTTGCGGCGAGAGGTTGAAACTCGTGCGTGCATGTGCCGTGCGGCTCACGATGGCCGGCACCCGCGGCGGCGGACCCATGCGGCTGAAGACGCCGGGGCTGCGCGGCGACACGTCCGCCGTGCCTTCGATCGTTACCAAGCTCGCAAGCGTGCCTGCGTCCTTCGCAGCTTGCAGGGTAATTGGAAAGGCGGCCTTGTCGCCTGGAATGACCAGGTCGGGCGGGACGCTGACGCCTGCCGGCAAACCCTTGACGGTGAGTGCGATCGGTCCCTTGAAGCCGCCGGTGCGAATCACGTTCACGGCAAGATCGAGCTTGCCGCCAAGCTGAACGGTGGCGCGCGGCGCGGCCAGTTGCAACGTGAAGTCGCGCACGGGCTGGCTGACGACCAGGCGGTAGATGGCCGCGCGCGAGCCCGACTTGCCGGCCATATCGCTGACGACCACTTGATAAGCCCCATCCGCGGGGACGGTGAATTCGAGGCCGGCGTCGGTGGTGCCGGGCAGGTCGTCGTTCTTGGCCAGGTCCTTACCATCGGGGCCGATAACGGCGAGCGCCACATCGAGCGGCGAGCCGATGCGCTTGGCATCGACGGCAAGTGACCAGATTTCGCCCTTCTTCCAGGTGAAGGGATGCCGATGCTCGGCGTCGGGCTGTTCGAGGACGCCGGTGATGCCGGGTTGATCGCTCACAAGCATCTGGAACGGCGCCGCTGCCCCTGACGGCGTTTCCAGTCGATAGCCGAAGGTGGTGCTGGTCGCGGGAAAGACAACCGGTCGCTTGATCGATTCGAGCTTGGCGCCGGTGTCCACGACGAACTCGATCTCGCGCGTCTCGCCGCGTTTGCCGGCCGCGGGGATGGCGCCGACAACGCGTGGCCCCGGCGTGACGTTCAGGCGATAGACGTAGGAACGATCGCCGCCGAAGTCGATGTCGTGAACGCTGACGACGTACTCCGTCTTCGCTTTGGCCACGAAGGTCAGGCTTGGATCGGAGCCGTTTGCGCCAAGGGATTCGACGATTAGCTGCCCTTTGCCATCGTATACTTGCAGGACGCCGTGGAACTTGGTGCCAAGCCTGCGGGCCATCAATTCGCACGAGATCGGCCCGTCCTTGGCCGCGACGACGCGGTAACGATCGACTTCCTCGTTCTTGAATAGTCGGCCCGAGACGGTGATCGGCAACGAGAGTAAGGGCTGCGGCGCCTTGCGATTTTCGTCTTCGACAACCTCAATCCCCGTGCCGACGATGAAGACGCGGGACTCGGTGACGCCGTTGGCGTTGGCCGCCTGCCAATAGATCGGGCCTGGCGGCAAGTTCGCGGGGAGGACGATTTTGGCGGGCACTTCGCGCGCCAGCGGCATCGAGGCGAGTCGTCCCTTTTGGCCGAACCAGTAGGGCGGCGGCGGAATCAGGATCGGACCCGGCGGACCCGACGCGATAAGTTGCACGCGCTTGTCATGGACGAAATACTCCATGTCCGGCGTCCAGTCGTACCCGCCGAGTACCACGTTGATGGTCGTGCCCGCCTTGCCGCCGGCGGGAAAGATGTAGCCGGCTTCGGGGGCTTTTTGGGCGCGGGCGGAGGGAGCGAGGACCAAACTTCCTGTCACGACTATCAATGAGAATAGTGAACGATTCATCGCCATTGCTCCGTTAGGTCGGCACCGAAAAGGACTCCGTGGGATCTACTTCAAGGGTACCGTCTTGGCCCAGGAATTTTACATTCAGGAACTCAAGAGTCCCGCACCTCCCAAGGAGAGGATAACGAATGTTGGCCGCCGTGAACGCCACAGGTGCAGTCCAGCGAAGATCATTTCCCGTGTCGTCCACCAACTCCAGATCCTACGCGCCAAACCGCAAGCCGAATCGTTGCCCTCGCTAACGCATAGCATGGCCAGTATCAGGCAGAAGCGATACAGCGAGCAGCGAGGCTACATCCAAGGGGAAGATCGTGTCGTCAGCGCCAGGATCGACCAAGGCTCGTGTCAACGACAGCGACGCTCCAAGTGGTCCATGCACGATGATTGGCACGATAGGCCGCCATCGCGAGTGTGCTGATTTGGGCAGCGAAGGGGGCGGTGGGCCTTGAATCGGTTCCGCCAGATAAGGAAAGCGAAGAGTCACAATAGGTCCGCCGCGCCCAAGTGGATTTCCAAGGAGTCGATTTCAACATGTTCGATCATGAGGTCGCTGAGGTCCACATTTGCTGCGTGCGGCTTATCCGCGAGGTCCGCGATGCTGGCGCCGCTGGCCACGATGCGTTGACCATCAGCGTCAAAGCCCACCCATTGGCCTTCAAACTTCCGTAATTCGTCAATCGGGCACGGTTCTCTCGAAAAGTCACGGCGGACGCGGTTTTCATGGATGCCGCTCCTATTTTCTTGGTCTTCTACACCAACCCCGGAATAATCCGTCCGCCATCGACGATCGGCACCGGCCGGCCCAGCGGCGTGTTGTAGGTCCGCGTCGTGTCGATGCCCATCTGGTTCATCACCGTGCGCAGCACATCTTCGACGCCGAACGGGTCGGTCGTCGGCGCGGCCGCTCGGCGGTCGGTGGCGCCCAAGACCTGGCCACGCCGTACGCCGCCGCCGGAGAACAAAATACTCTGGGCCATCGACCAGTGATCGCGGCCCGCTTCGGCATTGATAACCGGAGTGCGGCCCATCTCGCCCATCAAGACGACGAGCGTATTGTCCAGCATGCCGCGCTGATCGAGATCGTTGAGGAGGGCGCTGTAGGCGCGATCGACGTGCGGCAACATGTCCTTGACGAGGCTCGGGAAAATCGTTTGATGATGATCCCAGCCGCTGTGATCGATGCCGACGAATCGGCAGCCGGCTTCCACCAATCGGCGCGCCAGCAAGCAGCACTGCCCGAGGCCAGTGTAGCCGTAAGTCTGCCGGACCGCTTCGGCCTCGGAACGAATGTCGAACGCGCGGCGAGCTTCCTGCGACGACATCAGGTCGCGGGCTCGCTGATAGTAGGTGGACATCGCCCGCGCCCGACCCTGGCCGGTGCGTTCGCGCTCAAGCTCCTCGACCTCGGCCAGAAGCCGACGACGGCGATCCTGCCGGGCGGCGCTCATGCCCTCGAGCGGACGCAGGTCCTGCACCTCGAAGTCGGCCGCCACCGGGTTCGACTCGATGACGAACGGGGCATGCTCGGAGCCATAGAAGCCCGGGCCGCCCCCGGCCATGATGTGCGGCATGTTGATGTAAGGCGGCAGCGTGGTCTTCGGCCCCAGCTCGCGCGAAATAATCGAGCCGATCGACGGATACAGGTGATTGTTCGGCATGCGCGTGTTGCCGTCGGGGAAGTCGGCGCGGTAGCCGGTCATGCAATAGTGGTAGCCGGTGTTGTGCCCGTTGTCGTTGTGGCTATGGCTGCGCAGGATCGTGTACTTGTTGGCGATCTGCGAGCAGAGCGGCAGATGCTCGGAAATCATGGTGCCGTTGACGTTGGTGCGGATCGGCCGAAAGGGACCACGCACTTCGGCGGGAGCATCGGGCTTCAGATCCCACATATCGAGCTGGCTCGGGCCCCCTTCGAGAAAGATGAAGATGCACGCCTGCGCCGGCGCCGGCTGCTGCGTCGCCGCCTTCGCTTGCATCTCCAGAAGCCACGGCAAGCTCAAGCCTCCTAAAAGGCCAGAGGCGCCGATGCGCAGGAAATTGCGGCGAGAGACGCCGTCGCACGTCTTACGGGAGGAACCGAAGGGCATGAACATGATGGGGTCCTTTCGTTTACTGTCTTTATCGGCTGCAATGGCACCAATAGCTTACTCAAGCTTCCTCATTTCGGGAATCGATTACTTCTATTAATCGCGCGGCCAGCTGGGGACCTAAGCCAGCATACCATGATTCATTGATCAAGCCAACCTCCAAAATGTCCAAAAGACGCACGCGGTCTTTGAGCTTCAGCAGAGAAATCAATTCGGCTCGCAGTCCGAGTCGATTACATGGCCGATTGCCCTGACCACGTCTCGGAGCGTCATCTCGTCCAGCACACCGATTGTGTTGGGATCCAGGCTGTCCTTGTCAACCAAAAAGATGTTCTCGCACTGGGCAACACAGTCCTTGTTAAAGCGTAACCCTTCATCGCATTGAAGAGAATCGGCTGATACTTTAAAGGTATCCCGTCTAGCGATTGAACGCAAACCTTGTGCATGAACCATCCCTCGGCGGTCTTGATTGTTCAAAAAAAAAACTAATGATTGTACACAAAGCTCCGCGTATTCAGCAGCGCCCACAGCACGTCCTCGACGGCCGCTTGGCGGTCGCCTTCCGCCTCGGTGAAGATGCGCAGCATCACGGTGCGTTCGGCATCTGTCGGAAAGCGTGACAACGTGCTCAGGTACAATTCGTCGATGATCTCGCTCGGCGTCATCTTCGAATTGGCGAGGCGGCGGGCCGTGCCCTGGCGGGCGCGGAGCTTGTTCGTGATCTCCTCGGAGTTCATCAGGTGCAGCGCCTGGGCGATGCTTGGCTCGTTCGATCGCTCGCATTCACAGACCGAGGCGCGGACCGGGCGGCCGAAGATGCGGAAGAAGTACGACGGCATGCGGTTGTCCCAGATCTGGATCGCGCGATAGCCTTCGGGCCAGCCGTTGAATTTCTCCGGGACGCCGCTCGCCTGACTGATCGCGTCGAGCAGCACTTCGGCCGGGATGGAACGCGGCTGGGCGTGCGAGAAGTTCTGGTCGTCGGGAATGAACTTATCCCCGCCCTTCGCTGAACTCAGGGCGGGGCTTCCCAGCTGATAGAGGCGTGAGTTGAGCAGCGTCCGCGTGAATGCCTTGAGGTCGTACTTCTTGTCACGCAGGTCCTTGGCGAGCGCGTCGAGCAGCGGCTCATTGGTCGCGGGATTGGTGGCGCGCAGGTCATCGAGCGGTTCGACCAGACCGCGGCCGAAGTAGTGAGACCAGAGCCGATTGGCGATGGCACGCGAGAACGTCGGATTGTCCGGCGTCGTTATCCATTTCGCCAGCACAGCGCGGCGATCGGGGATCTTGCCAAGATCAACGGGCGCGGCCCCGAGAGCGTGGGCCGGCACCGGCTTCTTCGTGCGCGGGTGATTCAACTCGGTCCCCTTCTGCGGGAAGACGATCTCTCCGCCGCCGGGCGACGCCTTGCGGCCAATTCCGGTGAAGAAACCGGCGAGCGCGTAGTAATCTTCCTGGCCCCACTTGTCGGAAGGATGATGATGGCACTGAGCGCACTGGATGCGTATGCCGAGGAACAGTTGGCTGAATGATCGACTCAAGTCTTCCGGCGTCACGATCGACTTGTAGATGGCGGCCGGCCCGACATCGGCGACCGCGCCGCGGGCGGTGACGATGTTGCGCACGAATTCGTCGTAGGGCCGATTGTCCGCGAACTGCTTGCGCAGCCAGCGTGTGACGGCCACAGCGCCGGCCGGCGTGATGAGATCGCGATCGACCCGCAAGAGATCAGACCACTTCATCGCCCAGTAATCTGCGTATTCCGGGCGATTGAGCAATTGGTCGATCAGGAGGGCTCGCTTGTTGGGTCGCTTGTCCGCCAGAAACGCGCGGGCTTCCGCAGCGGTCGGCAGCGTGCCGATCGTGTCGAGATGCACCCGGCGCAGAAACGTCGCATCGTCCGCTAGATCGCTCGGCGGTATGCCGAGACGCGTCAAATTGTCCCAGGCGTGCTTATCAATGAAGTTCGCTTCTAGCGGACGAGTGAACGGGGTACCCGTGCGTGGAATGGTGATCCGGCAAACGGTGACGTGGCCGAGATAACGGATCAGAATGGATGCCTGGCCGGGGACATCGTTGACGCGAATGGTGCCGCGCGGATCCACCTTGGCGACGGTCGGCGCATTCGAGTCGTATTGCGCATCGAGAGTCACGCAGCGTTTTTTGCCGGCGGCATCGATCGCGGTGACGCGCAGTTGCTGGACGGCGTCGAACGTCAGGATTTGCTCCTTGGGTTCCACCTCGATCGACTGGATATCCGGTCCGATCTTGCCCGCCGGACCCACGGCTCCTTCGGCAATCCAGCGGCGCACACGTTGGTAGTGGAGGCTATCCGACGTGATGCGTCGTCCGCCGCCATGCGCGATCTTGCCGGTCGCCTTCAGCAGCATCAGGCTCGAATCCGGGGCCGCGGGGAAGATGCGCCGCCCGCGCGTTTCGAGCATCAGCGATTCGTAATCTGCATCGGGATCGAAACCGAAGATGCTGAGCTTGAAGCCGTTCTTGCCTTCCGCCTTGCCATGGCAGCCGCCGCCGTTGCAGCCGGCCTTGCTGAGGATCGGCATGATCTGTGTTTCAAACGAGACCGGCGCCGGCGTCTTCAGCCCGGTAACTTCGACAGGTACGCGCAATTCGCCTTTCCCATGCCGCACGACGAGGACGGTCTTGCCTTCGCTCTTCGGCTGCAGCAGGCCGGTCGAATCGACGACGGCGATCTTCGGGTCGAGCACCTGGTAGGTAGCCGCACGTGTGAGATCGGCGGCAGAGTTCGGCAAGCGAATGAGAACTTGCTGCGTGGCTTCAGGATTATCGAGAAGGACTGTCGCAGGACTGGCCTGAAGCGCCTGGGCGTGGCCATGCGGCGAGAAAACCATCCAGCAACCAAGGACGAGCAGTCCCTGTACGTAGTGAAATAATCGGCTGCTCATCGAGGCCCCCCGGCGTTATTCCTCGGGCACTGTAACGCGTTGATTGTACCACACCGCTGGTGGTGAAACAAGAGTCGGAGCCTGAAGCGTAAGCGAAGAGTATAAGCCTCTTCGCTTACGCTTCAGGCTCGGACAGGCCCACTGTCTTGGCGATATCGACGAGCTGCGACCAGGTCGTCGCGTCGATGTCGATGCCGTCGCGTGTGCGCTGGGCCTTGGTGCGTTCCTCGATCTCGCCCGGCAGGAGGATATCGCCGCCGGGGGTGACCTTCGCGGAGCTTTTCACCCAGGTGATGAAGCGTTCGATCTCCGTGGCAAAGGCGGGATCGGACTGGAAAAAGCTCGAATCGATCAGGATCGACAGCATGCCGTTGACGACACGGTCGGCGTGCTCTGGATTGCTGCAGCCGCCGCCGGTGAGAGCGCCGGCCAGCACTTCGCACAGGAACGCGAGTCCGTAGCCCTTGTGTCCGGCAATGGGCAGGATGGCGCCGGGTGGGTTGGCGTAGAAGACCTTGGGGTCGAGAGTCGGCCGGCCCTGCGCATCGATGATGCAGTTCTCGGGGACCTGGACGCCCTTGTTGAGAGCGACGCGAATCTTCCCCTCGGCAAGCGTACACGCGGAGATGTCGAGCAGGATCGGTGACCGCCCTTGGACGGGGATGCCCGCGGCAATCGGGTTGGCCGACAGACGCCGCTGCGTGCCGCCGAACGGCGCGACCAGGATGCCGGCGCCCGACGTATTGACGAAGTGCAGCGATAGCTTGCCCGCCTCGGCCGCCATCAACGGCCAATCGCCGATACGGCCCAGGTGCCCCGAATTCCGCAGCGCGATGACGGCGACGCCATGCTTGGCGCATTTTTCGATACCGAGCCTCATCGCCTGTTCGCCGATGGTTTGGCCGAAGCCAAACTGGCCATCGATGACGGCGATGGCGTCGTTCTCGGAGACGACCTTGATTGATTGCCCCGCCAGCACCTTGCCCGCCTTCAGCCACTGCACGTAGGTCGGCACGCGGATGACGCCGTGCGAGTCGTGTCCGACGAGATTCGCTTCGACCAAGCGCGTCGCGACCCGCGCTGCCTCGGCTGGCTGGCAGCCGGCGGCTTGGAATATGGCGGTGATGAAGGGACGCAGGCGGTCGTGGGACAGGTTCATTCGCTACTCCTTCTTCGTTTAGCGCCCGCGCGAAAACGTCGGCGACCCGGCGCTCTTGGGCGGGCGCTAAACGAAGGCCGTTCAATGGATGCGCACAAATTTCTGCAGCGTATGACACGACCCCGCCACCAATCCGGCGCGCGCGCCGCCAGCAAGGGCGACCTCGGCGACGTAGACGTCGCCGTGCGAATCGACCCAGATGTCGTGCGGCGCGAAGAAGTCGCCTGGTGCAGTTGGATTCTCGCCGCCGCCCCAGCGGGCTTGCAGTTTGCCCTGGCGGTCGAAGATGCTCACGCGGCCCCCCGTCTGCCCCGGCTGCGGCGAACCGGTGCCCGGCCAGCGCCCCGCGCGGAAGCCGAGTTCCGCAACGTAGGCCCATCCCGCCGGGTCGATGAACACCTGGCACGGCCTCGCGAGGTCGGCCCACTCGCCGACGAATTTGCCATCGCTCGTGAAAAGCTGAATGCGCAGATTCTCACGGTCGGCAATGTAAACGACTCCCTCTTTGTCCACGGCGATACCATGCACGACATGGAACTGGCCTGGCCCGCTGCCGGGTTCGCCCCAGGATTTCAGCAGGCGGCCATCCGGCGTGAAGCGATGGACTCGCGCGTTGCCGTAACCGTCGGCGACGAATAGGTCGCCGGTTGGCCCGATGGCGAGATTGCAGGGGAAGTTGAACGGCGGCCCCGGATGCTTGATGGTGCGATAGTCGATACTGGTCGCGCCGGTGTCAGAGGCCTTGCTCGGGGTGCCGAGCGTCATGCGCGGCTTGCCGTCGGTCGAGAAGGCGCGGACGCAATGGCCGAAGTCGTCGCTGCAATAAAGTGTGTCGTCCTTGCCGATGAAGATGCCGTGTGGGCGGGTGAAGTCTTCTTCGCCCCAGCCGGCGACGGGAGTGCCGTCACGCTCGAAAACCTGGATGGGTTGCGGCCCACGCAGGAAGATGTAGACGCGGTCGTTCGAATCGCAGGCGACGCCGACTGCTTCGCCGGCGGTGCCGACGGCGGGATATTTCGCCCAGCGTTCGTCCACGTGATACTGGAAGGAGCCGCTGCCGACGCGAACGGGGTTCATGGCGTAGTCCTCGCTTGTGGAGTGTCCGTGAAGCTATTTTGCGGAAATGGTGGGCAAACGCAACCAGTAACGGCTGGCAAATCGGGAAGTTGTTAATTTCGTTCGGTGCGCTAAACCGCCGAGCGAGTACCGCGACGGGTCTTGTTGGTGCTCGGTAAAGGAGAACTGGAAGTTGGTGCCGGCTGGAAATATGCTGACGGTGTGAGTCGTCGGGTCTGAATTCGTGTCGCCGGGGAGGAATGCCATGCGAACGGTCCCCTTCATCACGAGCGATCAGACGCTTTTGACCGTGTACTGCCAATCGTGAAATCGTGCGCCGGCTTTGACGCCGAACTGGTGCCGGTCCGCAGCGTGAACGAGGCCCTTGAGTTTCTCAACTTCGAGGTGCCGGACCTCGCGTTCATCAATTTCTCCGATCCTGCCATCGACGGCTTCGCCTTGCTCGAGTGCATATTGAAGGATCCGTGGCTTCTCAATGCCAGCATCGTCGCCTTTTGCAACGACTACGACACGAGCGAACGCGTGGAAAAAACGCCGGGCACCAATCTGATTGCCAGCCTCGCCGAGGATGACGTCGAAAAGTACCTGGCCAAGATTCTCGGCATCATCGTCAAGAACCAGCGCATCCTGTTTCAGCGTGGCATTGGCTTCGATCTGGTGCAGGCCCTGTCGGCATCCTATCAACTTCACAATGACACCATCGAGGCCAACTGCTACGCCAACATGCTGTGCAATTTCCTCTACAACGCCAACAAGATCGACTCTTCGGGCAAGATGCAGATCAGCATTGCCATGACCGAGATGCTCATCAACGGCATCGAGCACGGCAACTGCGGCGTCACCTATGCGGAAAAGAGCGCCTGGCTCGAAGACGGCAACATGATGCGCGATCTGATCGCCAAGAAGTGCGACGACCCCGCGGTACGCGATAAACGCGTCCTATTCGAATACACCATCGCGCCGACGAATTCGACATTCCTCGTCGCCGATGAAGGGCCGGGGTTCGATTGGCGCGGACTCAAGGATCCCGCCCAGACCGAGAACGTCTACGCCCTGCACGGCCGCGGCATCAAGATGACGCGCAAGTACACCAAGAATCTCACCTACAACGACAAGGGCAACGCGGTGACCTTCGAGATCGAGCACCTGGCCGATTGCGCCAATGCGCAGCCGGCTCTGTTCGAACACATCGCCCCGCTTGTGATTCGGCCCGGCGACATCGTCTTCAAGGAGGGAGAGGCCGGCGATTTTCTCTATTACGTCGCGAAGGGCCGCTACGACGTGATCGTGAAGGGCGAGGTATTCTCAGCGCTGTCGGCCGACGACATCTTGATGGGTGAGATGGCGTTTCTCCTGGGCAATCGCCGCACGGCCACCGTGCGTGCCACGACGGACGGGGCACTGATTCAGATGTCGAAGAAGGACTTCGTCCTAGCCATCAAGGAGAATCCGCACTACGGGCTGTTCCTGGCGTGGTTGCTGGCGGAGCGATTGCAGCGGCGCCATCCGAAGGATCATTGGTGGGAGAAAGTCGGGAATCTGTGAACTGATTCAGGATTTGACTTGTCCATATAGCCCGCCGTTTACGGCGGGTGTGCAGCCTACCCGCCGTAAACGGCGGGCTATATGGGGAGGCATGCAGACGCCGGTCGCCCTATCCGACCACCAACTCCCGAATCACTTCCCCTCGCGGCAAGATCGGAATCGGCCGGCCCGTTTGATCGTGCAGATGCTCCGACAGATCGATGCCGAAGCGGCGATAGATTGTTGCCAACAGGCTGTTGCTGTCGAGTGGCCTCTGCGTTGGATATTCGCCGCGCGGGTTGGTGGCGCCGATCACCTGGCCCATCCGCAAGCCGCCGCCGGCGAGGAAAACGCTCATGGCGCGTGGCCAATGGTCGCGGCCCGGCCGGCCGGAAGGATCTG
Organism: Gemmataceae bacterium; assembly: GCA_009692065.1. GTDB lineage: Bacteria > Planctomycetota > Planctomycetia > Gemmatales > Gemmataceae > SIAQ01. The sequence goes on along the minus strand of SHZY01000059.1, from coordinate 12,917 downwards.
GGTTGTTCAGCCTCGGCGTGCGGCCGAACTCGCCGCAGAAGATGAAGAGCACGCGCCGATCGAGGCCGCGCGCGTACAGATCTTCGATGAGTGCCGACATCGCATGATCGAGTACCGGCAGCTTGAGCCGATAGGCGTCGAAAATGTGGGCGTTGACAGAGTGATCGTCCCAGTTGCTAGTGCGGCCCACCGACTGCGGCAGCCGATACGTCGCCTGACATTGGACGAAGCGGCTGCCGGCTTCCACCAGTCGGCGGCAGGTCAGCAAGCTCTTGCCCCAGAGCGTATCGCCGTAGCGCTGCCTAATTAGCGTCGGTTCTTTCGCGAGATCGAAGGCATCGCGAGTTCGGCTGCTCGAGAGAATCTCGACGGCCCGGCGATGGTGGCGATCCCAGGTTTCCATGGAACCGGAGCGCTCGGCCTGACGCCGAAAACTGTCGACGTGATCGAGCAAGTTGGCCCGATAGTGAAGTCGAAGCGTGGAATCGGAGGCGAGCTGGACCGCCCCCGCTCGGCCATCGTCGGTGGGAAAAATCGGGATCGGGTCGTAGATGTTGTTGCCGCTCGCGGAGATCGGGTTGTTCGGATTGACCATGAACGGCGCGTAGGCACGGCCCAGATACGCGGGGCCGGCGCCATAGAACTGCGTGTCGCCGACGAAACGGGGCACGCCACCCCTCACCCCCGGCCCCTCTCCCCCAAGGGGAGAGGGGAGAGAATGCTCCAAGTGCTTCGCGACAATCGCCCCGACCTCGGGATTCTCCGAATTGGGCAGGTTGGCCTGCAGCGACGAGTGCCCCGTGAGGAAGCGATGGGTGCCGCCGGAGTGCTCGCCGCGCTCGTGGTGCAGGCTGCGCACGATCGTGAACTTGTCAGCCAGGCGAGACAGCTTTGGCATGTGCTCGCAGATATCGATGCCGAGGACGTTGGTGCGGATTGGCCTAAACTCGCCGCGTATCTCCGCCGGCGCGCCGGGCTTTAGATCGAACGTATCGAGATGGCTCGGCCCGCCGTTGGCCCAGAAGAGGATCACGGAGAAATCGGCATCCGCGCGTGCGGCAAGCGTTTGCGCCAGGCTGGGCGAAATGCCGGCACACAGCGCGCCGAGGCTCAAGCCGCCGACCTTCAGCCAGGTGCGGCGGTCGAGGGGGCCCGAACAACGAGCGGGTATTTGTCTAGGAACCATGAGACACTGGCCTCAAGCAATCTGAGCAATCCGGCCAATTACTTACCAATATAAGTGAGCCGCTGGGGGATTGCAAGCGATGACTTGGCTTTCGGGGCCTCGTCTTCTCACGGACCTCGGCTCACCGGAGCCTTAAGGCGATACACCACCGCGGCTATATTAATCGAGTAGTAGAGCCCGGTTCCCAGATAGAGCTGCGGGCCGGTGTCGTCGGCGGAGTGCGCGAGCGCCGGGCTGGAAACAAGCTGCGGTGTTGTGCGTGAGTGCTTGCCGACGTCGAAGTGCCAGAGCGCGGCGCCCGAGCGCGCGTCGAGGCAATGCAAGGTGCCGCCGAACACCACAGCGAAAAGATGATTATCGGATATCAGTGGGGCGGCCACCACGGGGCTGCCGAAGTCCTTCTTCCACTGCTCTCGGCCGTCGCGGCGAGTCAGGCAGTAGCAGTACCCATCACGTGAGCCGAAGTAGACGAGGTCACCTGCGAGCGCCGGTGCGGCGAGCACGGCGTCGGGGACTTCGAATCGCCAGAGTTCGGCGCCGGTCGTGGCGTCGAGGCACGCCAGCCTACCTGCCGGGTTGGGAACGCTGCGCGTCAGCTTGCCGTTGCCGACACCGAAGAACACCTGGTTATCAGCCACCGTGGGCGAGCCGAACACGGAGACATCACTGGGCGTGCGCCAGAGCGGCCGGCCAGTGGCGGTGTCAAGGCAGAGCATCTCGGGTTTTCCATAGGCGCTGCCCGCATAGAGGCGGTTACCCGCGAGGGCCGGTGTCGCATCGACGTGCAGGCCGGGGAAGTTCCAGCGCAGTGAGCCGGTCGCCGCGTCCACGCAGTAAACGCCGTCGTCGCCGGCGCCGAAGAAGACACAGCCGTCGGCAACGCGCGGGCTCGATTCGACATGGCTCTTGGTAGCGAAACGCCAGATTTCCTGGCCCGTCGAGGCATCCAGGCAGTACATGCCGCAATCGGTGTCCTCGTGCAGGCCCTCACCAACGTACAGCCGGCCTGAGTCAAGTGCGGGGGAGGAAAGAATCTGTTTCATCTTGCCAGCGCGGTTGAAGGTCCAGATTCTTTTACCCGTGTTGCGATCCAGGCAATAGACGGCCCCGAATTGCTTGAGCCCGGCCGTGTGGGCGACGCTGACGAAGATTTGATCGCCATCCACCCGCGGCGTGGAGTAGATCAGCCCTCGATCCGGTGCCTCAAACGTCCAGACGATCTGAACGTCAGCGGGTGGAATGCTGATGACTCCCGAAAGGACGCAGCCGAGGGCCAGTGCCACCAGGAGCGCTACTTCCGTTCGTGCCCGCACCTCCGGCGCTCGGCGAAAAAATCCGACGCACAACAAGTAGAAGGTCCCGCCCAACGCTGCCGCAAGCAAGGGCAGTCCTTCACGCCAGGGCCAGCGCAAGATCGCACCTTCAATCAGTCCGTAAAGTGCAGCGCTCAAGCCGATCATGCTGGCCGTTGCGAGAACCGGCAGCAAAACGCGGCCCGGCGTCAACGCGGCGCCTGAATCGGATCGCAGCATGCGCCGCACGCGCCAAAAGCAAACGATCGCGCCGATGCAAGAAACGAACGCCAGTAAAACGTAGATTGCCTGGACCGTTCCCCACCAGGCGCCGTCGGCGTTGCCGCGAAACCAGGCGTGGGCCAGATACAGTGAACTGTTGACGCTGACGACGCCCAGGAAAACGCCCCAGCGGCGCCACCACAGCGCGAGGCCCGCGAACACGACCGGGCACAGCGCCGCCAAAATCATTGCCGGTCCCGCGAGGACCAGCGTCGGGATGACTGCCAGGAGTGAAGTTAGCGATGGTTCGGGCATAGTGCGAAGGGGCTGTTCGAGGAAATCCGAACTACCACACGATCGTATCGATGGCCGTTCGGATTGCCTGGCGCGCCTTCTCGTCGGCCCGGCCCCAGGAGCCTTTGAAGAAATAGACGCGCTCGCCGCGCCTTATGGCCACGGTTTCCTTGGTGACCTCGTCAGCGCCGGTGTTCATCGCATGGATGATCCGCGCCGCCGGAACGTTATTGATGGTGAATTCCTGGGCCGGCGTGATCAATCGCCATCTTTCATCGGTCAGCGTGCTTTTCGTCACATACTCGGTCAGCGGAGTATCCAGCGGTACGTCGGCCACGGTAACCAGGAGCGTGCCCGGCGCGGTGCAAGTAATGCACTTGTACTCGACCAGCATCCGCTCGCTCTCAATCCTTCCCGGGGGCACTGAGCCGCGGGCACGCTGCTTCCAGCCCTCCGGCACAAAGAAACGGAAGCCCTCCGTCGGTTCGCTGTAAACCGGGCCGTCCTGCAAGGGGGGTGCGCTCGGGCGCGAATCGCAGCCGGTCAGCACGACACCAAAGACGAGGAGGACGCAGACTCGACGGTGCGGCAAGAAGCATGAATTCGGCCTGATCATCGCTGCCGCCCTTTTTCGCCGCTTGCGGCTTAGCGTCCGCAGGGTGTCACGCGAACGCCAAGCCGCAAGCTGCAAAATGAAATCTAGTCTTCCAAGACGAACACTTCGCTGCCGGCACGTGTGGCCAGGGCACGCAAGACCGGAACGGACACGCTGCTGCTGATTGCATGGACCGATGCATCCGCGAAGACGAACTGGACGCGGTTCGAATGGGCCGAGAAGAAATCGTAGGGTTCCGAGTTCGGAGACAGCAAGGGTCGATTGCTGATCCGGGCCATCACCTGCGTCGGCGATCCCACCATGATCGTGGCGTAGACGGGGGCGCCGGGCGCGGTCACGGCTGCCACGTCGGTTAGGACGCCCGCCCACGGCGTCTGCGCCAGCCAGCAGGCCCGCTCGCCGATGGCGATGGTGTTGCTCAGCCCATCGGGTACATGCCGGGCCGCGTATTTGGTGTTTCGTCCCATCAGACCTTTGCCAAGATGGGGGACATAATCCAGATTTCCGAGGTAGCCGTAGCAGGCCGCATAGCTATTGGTAGCGGCGTTGGCGATGGGCTGGCCGATGTTCCCCGTCAAGGTAGCGATGCCGGTGTTGTTGTCGGAGGGGCAGATGTAAACTTGCAGTACCGTCGTGCGGATCGACGCGGCGCCAGGACCTTCGACCGGGGTTTGGAAGTCGATCTGACTGAAGAGCGGCCGTTGTTCAAGATAGGGCAACAAGAGTGAGCCCCACCCCCAGCCGGGCCCCTGGTTAGGGAGAATCGGTGGGCCGATCGGCCTGTCGCTTACAAAGAAGCCAGAGCGAGCTGGCCGCATGCCTCCTTCGATTTTGGGAGGGTTCACCGGGGGTGGGCCGCCCGGCTCGGCATAGATGTAACTCGGCGGGAAATGGCCGTAACTGTCATAATAAAGGTGCAGGGCCAACCCCATCTGCTTGAGGTTATTCGCGCACACGGCACGGTTGGCGGCTTCGCGCACCCTCTGTGCCGCCGGGACCATCAGCGCCAGCAGCGTGCCGATGATGGCGACGACGACGAGAAGTTCGATCATCGTAAACGCGGATCGACGGCGATTGTCATTCATGGCTGGTCCTACCCTGAAACGGAGCCCGCAGCGCAAGCAAAAGCTCGCCCTTTTATGCACCTCGAGCTCAGGTCGGGGTGTGGGCGAACCGCACAGCGATTCCCACCACCCATCGTAATTTGCAGCCCCGCATTTGTCAAAGCAATCTGATCGTGGTCCAGGTCGGTGGAGGTCAGGCTTTTCAGCCTGGCCTTCGTGCGAGCGCTGTCAGCCTAGAAAGGCTGACCTACTGGTGAGCCCATCATGGTTCTTGTTGCGAGTCCCCGGATTCGAGAAGTTTCAATGCTTCCGCCGCGGCCGCGGCAACGTGCTCGTCGCGGTCCTTCATGATCTTCTTCAATGCGGGGATCGCGTCCTTGGCTCCCAGCTGGCCGAGGGATCGAGCCGAGTATTCGCGCAAACCGCGGGCGTCGTTCTTGAGGGCGTCGATGAGCGCTGCCACGGTGTCGGGGAGCAAGGGGCCAATGGCTTTTGCGCCGATCAAGCCCATCGCCTTGGCGGCGAGCTTGCGATCGTCGCGCTCCTCATCCTGGCGCAAGCGCTCAAGCAATGTCGGGACGGCATCCTTGGCGTCGGGGCCGATGCGGGCCAGGGCGCGCGAGGCGTAAGCGCGTACGAAGTCGTCCTTGTCGGCGAGCGCCGCGGTCAAACGCCCAACGCCGCTTCCTTCCTTGGCCACGGCGCCAGCCTGCCAGAGCCCGCGCACGCCCGCCTGCCTTACAGCCACCTCCCCATCGCCGAGCGCAGTGGTCAACCGCGCGATGGTCGCGCTGTCCTGCGGCACGGGGGTTTCTTTCGGAACCATGAGAAAGGACGTCGCGGCACACTTGCGCACGAATCCATCGGCATCACCCAGAGTCTCGATCAGCGCGGCGATTACCTGACTACACTCGGCATCGATCTGGCCCGGCTGCTTGCAAACGGCGAGGTCGCCGAGGTTCAGAGCGGCACGCCGGCGCACCTCCGGATCGTTGTCTTTCAGGGTACCAATCCAGTAGCGCAGCGGCCGACCGCGGTGCAAGCGTTCGTTTTGCAGAAAGGCCAAGAGTGGATAGCGCGTGGCCGGCACAGCGAACGCGATGCCGATCCCGAGGAGCAGGAGGACAGCGGTAACCAAAGCCAGTCGCTTGATCATGTTCTCACCGAAGCAGGCCCACGAGATGTTGCCGATGTCTATGCTTTAGGCGGCGGATTCTGCTTTGTCTATCCTTCGCTCGGGATGTAGAATGAAGTTCTTATCCGCATTACCATTCATCAGTTGGGAGGTAGCTCGCATGGTCCTGCGTGTGATTGCCCTTGGATTCTTTTTCCTCACTTTGCTGTCTCGTGCCGATGCGTCTCAGGGCGAGAAGGCGTGGTGGTCCGCTGACGTCGAGCAGGCATTGAAGCGTGCCGGGAATGGCCGCGCCGAGCTGGAGAAGGCACTGCACGGCGTGCCGGCCGGCCAGCGCACGGGGATGGCATTCCTGATCGCCAACATGCCGGAGCGTGATCTGCGTTCCTTGCGTGGCGACTTTTTGCTGGAGAACGTCGCGCTGGCTTTCAAGGTTCGCGGCGAAGTGAAGTGGGGCCTCAAGATTCCTGAGGAGATTTTTCTCAACGATGTGCTGCCCTACGCCAATCTCGACGAGACGCGCGAGCCGTGGCGCAAGGAGATGGTCGAACTATGCCTGCCCTTAGTGAAGGATTGTAAGACGCCGACCGAAGCGGCCCAGAAATTGAACGCTTCAATCTTCACGAAGCTCAAAGTCAAATATTCGACGCAGCGCAAGAAGGCCAACCAGAGTCCGAAGGAATCGATTGATACGGGACTGGCGTCGTGTTCGGGCCTTTCGGTGCTGTTGAGTGATGCCTGCCGAAGCGTGTGCGTACCGGCTCGTCTTGCGGGCACGCCCAACTGGTACAACAATCGGGGTAACCATACGTGGGTCGAAGTCTGGGATGGCCGCTGGTACTTCACCGGCGCCGCCGAGTACGACGCCAGCGGGCTGGACCGAGGCTGGTTTGCCGGCGACGCGGCCAAGGCGACGAAGGATGAGTCCGAGCACGCGATCTACGCCGCCAGCTTTCGCCGAACGAAGATTCACTTCCCGCTCGTCTGGGATCGTGCCTCGCGTGAGGTCTCTGCCGAGAATGTCACCGATCGCTACACCGCGAAGGCAAAGCCGGAGCTTTCGGCCGAACAAGCGCAGCAGGTTGAAAAAGAGTCCAAGGCGTTCTTCGAGGCCGATGTTCAGAAACGGGCAGAATGGAAGTTCAACGCCAAGCTCGATCAGCTCCTTCTCACTCATGAGGAGGCCATGCGCGAGTCCGTCTGGAAGGCTTACCGGACGACCGGCGTGAATTCGGAAAGCAAGAAGGATTTCGACGCGAATCAGGGTCGCTATCAGAAACACCTTTCGCCCTATGTCGTGCGTCAGGTTGGCAAGAAACCCGTGGGGGGTTGGCCGCTCGTCATCGCCATGCACGGCGGCGGCGGCGTTCCCAAGGCGTTCAACGACAGCCAGTGGAAGCACATGCAGATCTACTACCGCGATCAACCCGGCGAGGCGGGCTATCTCTATCTGGCCCTGCGCGCGCCCAACGATGTCTGGAACGGCTTCTATGACCAGTATGTGCCGCCGCTGGTGATCAACCTCATCCGGCAATTCGCCCAGTTCGGCGACGTAGATCCCGACAAGGTTTTCATCATGGGCTACTCGCACGGCGGCTACGGAGCTTTCTACATCGGCCCGAAGATTCCCGACCGCTTCGCCGCCATCCATGCCAGCGCCGCCGCGCCGACTCCTAACAGCATCTCAGCCCGCACGCTGCGCAATACACGCTTCACCTTCATGATCGGCGAGAAAGATAACGCCTACGGCCGCGCGAACGGCTGCAAGGATTTCAATGCCATCGTCGAGAAACTCCAGAAGGAGAACCCCGGCGAGTTCCCGGTGAAGATGGAGTGGATCGCCAACCACGGCCACACCGGGCTGCCGGATCGCGACAAGATCAAGGAGCTGCTGCCGTATCGCCGCGAAGCGATGCCGCGCAGCTTGAGCTGGGATCTCACGGATAGCGTCATCGATTCGTTCTACTGGCTGTCGGTGGCCAAGCCGGCCGCGGGGCAGGGCATCGACGCGAAGCTGATCGACAACGCCCTCACGATCACGACGCGCAAGGTGGAGGAGTTCAGCCTGGGAGTGGATTCGCGCCTGATACAGTACGATCGGCCGCTTACGATCACGCTCAACGGCAAGATGCGCGAGGTGGCGGTGCGGCCGTCGCTGCGAACGTTGTGCGAATCGATGCACGAGCGCGGCGATCCGCGCTTGGCGCATTCGTGCAGGGTGACGTTCCGGTAGGGAACGGCATTTTTAGCCCGCAGCGCAAGCGAGGGAAGCTATCCCTCGCTTGCTTTTTTTGAAGTTGCGCATTTTCGGAGCACCGAAGGTGCGGCAACAAACCAGCCCAGGGCAAAGCGTAGCGCCGCCCTGGGGGAGTCGTGAAGTGCCGCATTAGCCCTGAAAGGGCGATACCTGGCGGAACACGCCTTGTAGCGCCATTTCAGGGCTTAGCGAAGTTGGCCGTTCTAACCCAGGGCGGCGCTGCGCGGCTAACGCCGCTTCGCTCTGCCCTGGGCTGGTTTGTTGCCGCACCCTCGGTGCTAAATACCAAGGCGCAACTTCAACACGTGCGCTTCGGGCAAAGACACCGCCGTTGTATCACTCCGCCCAAACGCGTGCGTCGGACCGAATATGCCAGCGGCGCTCCTTGCCGTCGCGTGCGTTCGCCTCGAACCCCGTTCGCGTCGTCTCCAACTGCACGCCCTCGAACTCCGCTCCCGTTAAGCGAAGGTCGGTCAATCGGTTCGCCCATTTACCCATTGCCTTGCGGTAGTCACGCTGCGCGTACAGAACACGGTGCAATCGATACCTCGCGTCGGCAGCCGGGTCGGGGCGCAGCTCGGCGGTTCCCGGTTTCGCGGTGCTAAACTGCAGGATGCCCCAGCGTTCCGGGCGATGCATGTCGATGACGCCCTGCGGCGACCAGACCCAGTTGTCCTCGGCCTTTCCCTTCACTTTGCGATAATGCCCCTCGACGATTTCGTGTTGCCATTGGACGCGGGAGAAGTTGATGCGCCACTGATCGCCGTCGCGCGGCGGCACGGGGCAGTAGCTCAATTCCTTCAGCGACTTCCACGGCCAGGCGATCTCGACGCTCCAGCCGCGATCGAGGTCGCGCGGATCGTTGATGGTGCCATCGACGTGGACCGCCGTCTTTAGCCCGGGGATCTCCCACGCATCGATCGCCTTGCCGCCGTCCTTGTAGGGCTTGGGGAGGAGGAGGTCCCAGGTCGTGTTGAGCGCGTTGAGTTCGAGCTCCGCGTAGAGATGGCTGTCGCCGTCAGGATCGAGGAACACTTCGAAGTCGTTGTCGTGAAAGATCACGGAGTCGTGCTTGGTGAGCGTTGCCCACACATGTGTTTCGTCGAGCTGAGCGCCGATGTAGAGGTATTGATCGTCCCAGAGCATCTTCATCCGTGTACGCTGGCGTGGGCGAGGTTTTTTATCGCCTTCGATGTCAACGAAGTCGTCGCTCCAGGGTGCCGCGTCCCAGGCGGCCTCGTTGAGCTTGCCGTCGATTGTCAGTGCTTTCTCGGCTCGATAGCAGACGTAGCAGCGCGGCGGAATCTTCGGGTAATCCGCGAAGACAATTCTCCCCTCTCCCCCCGGGAGAGGGGCCGGGGGTGAGGGTGCTTGCCAGGATGTGTCCGGCCGAATTCTCTCGGAGTCAGTAGCTCGTGTAACTGCAATCAGCCCGGCGCACATGGCGGCCGCTCCAAGAAACCAGCCGACTTGCATTTGTATGTTCATGGCAGATCCAATTTGATCGGGACGTGATGTTGCGACTATGTTAGAATTGACAGTGATGAAAACCACTGCCTGTCCGAGTTTCTTCTTTGATCCCGCGGTGAATCGCCGCGAGTTCCTGCGTGCCGGGGCGTTGAGCCTGTTCGGCCTCGGTTTGCCCCAGATGGTCCAGGCGCAGAACAATGGGCGGCCCAAACGCGCCAAGGCGTGCATCCTCTTGTTCATGTGGGGCGGCCCGGCGCAGCAAGACACCTGGGACATGAAGCCCGACGCGCCAGCGGATTATCGCGGCGAGTTCCGGCCGATCGCGACGACGGTTCCCGGCCTGCAGATTTGCGAACATCTGCCGCGGTTGGCCCAGCGGGCTCACCAGCTCTCGCTCATCCGGTCGATGACGCACAACAACGTCGATCACACGAAGGCAACGCACTTTTTGCTGACGGGCAAGCCGCCGCCGGTCGGCGCGATGAGCGACGATTGGCCCAGTTACGGCGCCATTCTGTCGAAGCTGGGTCGCGGCCACGGCCCGCTGCCGCCGTTTGTGTCGATGATGCCGGTGGTGCCGAACGGCTCGCCGCGGTTCGTCGAGCAAAGCCACGGGCAAGGGGCGGGCTGGCTCGGGCCGGTCTACAACCCGATGCGCATTGATGCCGACGCCTCATTGCCGGACTATCGCGTTGCCGACTTTGCACTGTCGGCGGAGTTGACGCCGCTGCGCGCCGGCGGCCGCCAGCAATTGCTGCGGACGCTCGATCAACAGGTGCGCCGGCTCGAAGCGCAGGCTCAACTGCATGCCATGCAGACGCATTACGAGCGAGCCTTCTCGCTCCTGGCGGCGCCGGAAGTCACCCGCGCCTTCGATCTGTCCCAGGAATCACCCAGCTTGCGCGAACGCTACGGCATGAACATCCATGGCCAAAGCGTCTTGCAGGCGCGCCGGCTCGTCGAGGCGGGCGTGCCCATTGTCACCGTCTTTTGGCCCAACGACGGCATCACCAACGTCAGCGTCTACTGGGACACGCACAATCGCAATTTCATCGACCTGCGCGAACGGCTCTGCCCCGTCACGGATCGCGCCTTCTCCGCGCTCCTGGATGATCTCGACCAGCGCGGCATGCTGGATGAGACGCTGGTCGTCTGGACTGGCGAGATGGGGCGCACGCCGCGAGTTGGCCAATCGGTCGTCGGTGGCGCCGGCGCCGGCCGCGATGGCCGCGATCACTGGGGCCAGGTCTTCACCAGCGTCCTCGCCGGCGGCGGAGTGCGCGGCGGCGCCATCCACGGCTCCAGCGACCGCTACGCCGCCGAACCCGCCACCAACGCGACGCAGCCCGCCGACCTCGCCGCGACCATCTATCAATGCCTCGGCGTCGATCCGAGCATGGAAATCCGCGATCGCCTCGATCGGCCGGTGACGCTGTGCGACGGCCAGGTCATCACCCCGCTACTCCGCTGAGAAATGAACCACGGGGGGGCCTCTTCGTTTAGCGCCCGCGTGGCACCATGCGGGCGCTAAACGAGGAAGCAACGCCCCCCGTGGTTCAATTCTCCCGGCGGACGGCATTGATCGCCTCGTCGAGCTTTGACAGGAATCGCGAGCGATCCTTGGGCGTCATCGGGGCCGGGCCGCCGGTGACGGTGCCGTCTTGCCGTAGATCGGACATGAGATCGCGCATCGCCAGGATGGAACCGATATCGTTCTCGGTGAAGGCGACGCCGCGAGGATCAAGCACGAGCGATTCCTTCGCCAGGCAGCGAGCCGCGAGCGGGATGTCGGCGGTGATGACGATGTCGCCCTTGCCCGTCTGCTCGGCAATCCAGTCATCGACCTCGCCGAAGCCGGCGCGTTCAACCAACTCGATCAGCGCATCTGTCGGGATGCGCATCGACGTCTTGGCAACCACCAGCACGCGCATCTCATAGCGGCGCGCGACGCGGTAGATTTCGTCCTTGACCGGGCAGGCGTCGGCGTCAATGTAAATGAGCAGCATCCGCGGCAACCTCGTTCCAGGAATCTGGATTCATTCTACGGCGCGCACCCGCTCGACTCGCGCCGCCCGCTTGCCGCTGCAAGCCGTCGCGCGGATTTCGCTATGCCAATCGGCAATGTTCACTTCATTGACCAACATGCTGACGAGTCATTTTTGGGGGGGAGTGTTAAAACTCATGTCTGGCAAGAATTCGTCTGGATCCTTTGCGAAATAAAAGCGAAATACCTTTACGAGCCCACAAACCACTTGCTAGACTCAAGTCCTTGCGTAAATCGTCGTAGGTGCAAATCTGGAGACGGCACATGCGGGCTTCCGGCTGGATCATGCGAATTCCTGGCACGTTGCTCCTCGCAGCGGCGGCCCTCAAAACGTGGGGCCTCGGCGTCGATCCCGTTGGCCAAATGGGGCTGTTCTCAACCCCAGAAGTGCAAATGGCGGTCATCCTTTTTGAAGTTTTCTTGGGCCTTTGGCTCTGGTCCGGCATGAACCCCATCGGGTCCTGGCTCGCGGCACTTGCGACTTTTACCGGCTTCTTCGGTATTAGTTTGTACCTGGGTCTCATCGGTCAAACCTCGTATGGCTGTTTTGGCCGGGTGCAGACGAGCCCATAGATTGCCGTCGGTGTGGAGGTGGTGGTTCTCGTGTTGTTGAGGGTGGGCCGGCCCGATCTCAAGGCATTGTGGGCCACACCACGCCAAACTCTGACAGCATCAGTTCTGGCCGGCGCGTGTGTCCTCGACGCGATATTGATCATGTCCAGCATCATTTTGGGGTTGGCTTACGCTCGCTTCGGCTCGGTCGCCGCGGGCATCGCCTATTTTCGCAACGAACCAATCTCGGTGCAGCCTCGGCTGGCGGATGTAGGTGAGGGCAACTCCGGCGAAACACGCATGGTCACGGTTGATGTTGCCAACTGGACGGACCAACCGATCCGCGTCATCGGCGGCACCTCAGATTGCTCATGTACGGTCCTGGGCGATTTGCCAGTCTTGGTCCCGCCGCATCAATCGCGTACGGTGGCGGTGGCAATGACGCTTTCTGGCCGTCCGGGGATTTTCACGCGCAAGGCGGGGTTTCTTGTTGAACGCGATGGACTTCAGGCCGTCACCTTCGGCTTGACGGGGAGGATTTTGGAATAGAGCGCGTCCTTTGCAATGGTAATAAAGCTGATTCGCCTGCTCTTGTTGAGCCTGCACTGCGCCCCTAGCGCTGGACCAGTAACATGTACCTTAGGGGCTGTCCGGCGATTAGTGTTACAACTTCATCCGGACGGCCTGATGGTATAGTTCCACTCGCCGTGGAACTTTGCTGGGCGAAGATTCACCGACGCCAGTTCGTCGTCGGTGACCTTGATGCCCGTTGGGTAACTGTTTTT
>SHZY01000229.1 GCA_009692065.1 Gemmataceae bacterium | reverse complement strand
GGCTAGCACCACGGGAAAAGTGGACGTCATTTCGCATTGAACATGTTGGCCGCAAAATCGTGTGCAAACCTCGTAAAACTAGTGCGAAATCAGTATTCGGCCCATAATCCACCCACAGATTCTGGTGAGGAGGCCTTTTTCCATTAACTCATGAGGGTAGTCCCGTGATTCTTCGCAGCAAAGGTTTTTTTGTGACTCTGGTATCCGTTTGCTTGATTGCCGCAGCGCAATACGCGCACGCAACCACGGTGGCCACGGATACGACGCTTACCAACTGGGGAACCTACTCGAACTTCCAACTCTCGACCGTGAGTGCTACCAACTTCAATGGCGAGCACAAGCTCAATAGCACCTATAGGACCGACATGTGGCAATCCTTTCGTCCCACGACAACATTTACGCTCACGGAGTTCGACTTGAACCTTGAGCCGGCCTTCAACATGGCCGACATTCGAATCAGAATCAACACCATGACGGACACGAATGCGGCATCTGTTGGCAACCCCCCCTGGTGTTGGCACTACGCTATATGACCAGACATTCGAGATGGGATTGTCGTTCGCAAACTATGGAAACTATTCGATTCAAAGATTCACATTGGCTGGAGGCGAGCAATTTGTGATGTCGCCCCAAACGAGTCCCGCCGGGTATATCATTCATCTCAGCTTCGTTCCCGCCTCCGGTACTGACGACCCGATTCTGCGCTGGCACGCGAATTACCCTGGTCCATATGCGGCCGGCAAGTCCTACTTCAACACCGAGGACACAGACGGTATGGATCAGCCCTTGGCCCTGTTCGGCGCAGCCGGCCCCGCTGTCCCAGAGCCGAGTACGTGCGCGCTGGGGCTGATCGGCCTGGCTGGGCTTGGCTGTGTCGCTTTACGGAAGAAGTATCGCCGGGCCTAACTCGCTCTGCGACCGTGTAACTCATCACCCCACAAGCCCCGCCCGGCCATCCCTGGTCTGGCGGGGCTTTTGCTGTCCGCAGCCCCCTTCTGGGTGCCGAACGTGGCAATCAAGGAATCGGGGCGGCCGTGCAAGAATGGAGAAAAATCCACCGCGCGCTAGACACGGGGGAGGGGCGCAGCTTGTTAGAATGGGCGACATTCCAAGCTTGGAGCGGTTCCAGGCTCGGTCCAAATGGGAAATGTCGGTTATACTAGGGCCGACTTGCCGATCTTGATGGCCGCCCCACACGCACCTAGACGGCGCCCTACGGATTGAACGCGATCGAACCGGATGTATCTGGCGTCCCACCAGGCGTTCCCCGCACATTAGTTAGGTAGCTGGAAGTTGCCATGCGAAACCACGGCGCAATTTTGCGGTTGACGTTTCCGGCAACTTTGTTGGCGCTGCTCTTGGGAATCGGCGGCATGCTCAGCGCCGCCGAGGTCAGTCCTTCCGCGGCGAGCAAGGTTGACTTCGCGCGGGAGATTCGGCCGATCTTGAGCGATCGGTGTTTTCACTGTCACGGGCCCGATGAAAAGAATCGCAAAGGCGCCTTCCGCCTGGACCAGGAGAAGAGCGCACTGGGCAGGGCCGAGTCGGGCGAGCACCCGATCGTGCCCGGCAAACCTGAGGTGAGCGAATTGGTCCGCCGGATCACGGCCACGGATACCGACGAGCGGATGCCGCCGCCGGACTCCGGCAAGACCCTCTCGAAGCGCGACATCGAATTGCTCCGCGCGTGGGTCCAGCAAGGGGCCAAGTGGCAGGAACATTGGGCGTTCGTTCGGCCGGTTCGCCTCCCGTTGCCGCCGGTGAAGGACGAGCGCTGGCCGCGCGGCGTAATCGACCGCTGGGTTCTCGCGCGGCTCGAAGCCGAAGGATTGAAACCGTCGCCCGAGGCCGCTCGCCAGACGCTCATCCGCCGTGTAACGTTCGACCTGACCGGCCTGCCGCCAACGCTCCAGGAAATCGACGCGTTTATCGCCGACCGGTCGGAGCATGCCTACGAGGCGCTGGTCGATCGGCTGCTCGCCTCGCCCCACTACGGCGAGCGAGTGGCCAGCCAATGGCTCGACGGCGCCCGCTTCGCCGACACCAACGGCTATCAAAACGACTTCACCCGCGATATGTGGCCGTGGCGCGACTGGCTGATCCGGGCGTGCAACGACAACATGCGCTACGACGAGTTCATCCTGGAGCAACTGGCCGGCGATCTTCTCCAAAATGCCACGCCGTCGCAGAAGATCGCCACCGGTTTCCTGCGCAATAATCGTTCGGTCACCGAAGGGGGTTCGATCGCGGAGGAGTGGCGGGTCGAGAACATCATCGACCGCGTCGAGACGACGTCCGTCGTGATGCTGGGTCTCACGATGGGCTGCGCCCGCTGCCACGATCACAAGTACGACCCGATCAGCCAGCGCGAGTTCTACCGCTTCTTCGCAATTTTCAACGGCACGAAGGACGAGGGCTTCTACTCCGAGGCCCGCGGAAACACCGGGCCGATTGTCCGGGTCATGCCGGCCGACCAAGAGCGGCGAGTCGTTGAACTCGACGCGGCCATCGCGAAGGCCGAACGGGAGAGCGCATCGCAGCAGGCTCCGGAGTTCGCCGCCTGGGCCAAGTCGCTGCGCGACAAGTCGTCGCCGCTCCCCGCACCAGCCACGATTCTGGGGCTCTCGATGCGGGGAGATTTGCGGATCACTCAGGGCAAAAATCCTCATCCCGTCGGCCAACCGCTGCTGGTGAAATACGAAGGGGGCGCGCCGCGTTGGGGCAGCGGACTTGCCGGCCAGGCGTTGGAATTGGCGGGCGAGCCGGCCTCCCACGTCACGCTGGGAGAAGCCGTCCATCTCGACCGCGATTCAAAGTTTTCGTTGGCCTGCTGGGTTCACCCGGACGGCGAAGGAGCGCTCTGGAGCAAGATGGACGACGCCGCGGCCTATCGGGGCTTCGACACGCTGGTATACGACGGCGGGCGGATCGAACTGCATCTGATTCACCACTGGGCAGACAATGCCATAAAAATCACAACCAGGTCGACGCTCCGGATGGGGCAATGGAACCATGTCTGCGTCACCTACGATGGATCGAGCAAGGCGGAAGGGATCAAGGTGTACATCGACGGCCAGCCGGTGCCGCTGGACGTCAACGCCAATTCTCTGAGCGCCACAATCGCCACCGGCCAGCCCTTTCGCGTGGGCCGCAGGTCCGCCTCGCTGTTTTTCAAGGGAGCCTTGAGCGACTTCGCGGCGTACGACCTGACTCTGACTGCCGAAGAAGCCAGCGCTGTCGTCGAGTCGTCGCTCGCCGCCGCCATGCATTCACCCGAGAGCGCAGGCTCGCTCAATGCGCTGCGAGAGTATTTTGCGGCACACTTCTCCGCCGCAAAGCAGCCGCAGTCTCCTCTGGCAAAACTCCGCGCCGAAAAAGACGAGTATTTGAAGAAGGTAAACAAAGCACCCCTTCCCACGGTGATGGTCCTGGAGGAGACGGAAAAGCCCCGGCCGACCTACTTGCTCAAACGGGGACAATACGACGCTCCGGACAAAAACCAGTCGCTCGAACCGGGCGTCCCCACCTTCCTGCCGCCGCTGCCAAGCGGTGCGGCGGCGAACCGGCTGGGCCTCGCCAAGTGGCTGATCGATCCGGCGCATCCCCTGGTCGCGCGCGTGGAAGTGAACCGCCTCTGGGCGCGGTTCTTTGGCCGGGGACTGGCAGCCACGCTCGACAACTTCGGCTTCCAAGGTGATCCGCCGACCAATCCGGAACTGCTGGATTGGATGGCCACCGAGTTTGTCCGATTGGATTGGGACGTCAAGGCGCTCGAGAAAGAAATCGTCATGAGCGCCACCTATCGCCAGGCATCGGCCGTCTCGGTCGCGCTGGCGGAGCGCGATCCCGAGAACCGGCTGCTTGCCCGCGGCCCACGGCACCGGCTGCAGGCTGAAGAGATTCGGGACAATGCATTGGCGATCGGGGGCCTGTTGTCGCTCAAGATCGGCGGGCCCTCGGTGAAGCCGTACCAACCGGCCGGTCTGTGGGAAGAACTGGCGGGCGGGGCGGGGCAAGGAGGGTATCAACAAGACTCGGGCGAAAACCTCCACCGCCGCAGCCTCTACACGTACCGCAAACGGACGGTTCCCCATCCCACGACCAGCACATTCGACGCGCCGACCTGGGAGTTCTGCACGGTCAAACGCTCGCGGACGAACACCCCGTTGCAGGCGCTGGCGCTGTTGAATGACGCCACGTACGTCGAAGCGGCCCGCGGTCTGGCGCAGCGGATGATGCTCGAAGGCGGCAGCGAACTCGAAGGTCGGCTCCGTTACGGCTTCCGCTTGGCGACAGGCCGGCAACCGGGCGCAAAGGAAATCGAACGGCTCTCGGCGACTTGCCGGCGCTTGCACGATTCATTTCGTCAGGATCCGGCCGCGGCGAAGTCGCTCCTGGCCGTGGGAGAGTTTCTCGCGGATGCCCACTTGAACAAGGCCGAACTGGCGGCGTACGCCACCGTGGGAAGCATCCTGCTGAACCTCGACGAAACGATCACCAAACAGTAAGCGCGCTGGAGCTTGGAAGCAAAGACTCCGACCGATCCCGGGAGAGAGGACATGAATCCGTTCGACATTGCCCTGCGAACCAATCGGCGAACCTTTTTGCAGCGCAGCGGGGTCAGCCTGGGGGCGGCCGCGGCGGGTATGCTCGCCGGAAGTTTCGCGCCGCGCACGTTGCTCGGCTCGCAAAGCGGCGAAGCCAGCCCATCCCCAGCGCTCAACCACGCGGCGACGGCGAAGCGCGTCGTCTATCTCTTTCAAGCGGGCGCGCCGTCGCAGATTGACTTGCTCGATTACAAGCCGGGCTTGAAGAAGCTTCAGGCGACGGAACTTCCCGCGAGTGTCCGCATGGGGCAGCGGCTCACGGGGATGACGTCCGGACAGGCGAAATTTCCGGTTGCGGCATCCCTTTTCAAGTTCGCCCAACACGGTCAACACGGAAACTGGATCAGCGAACTGCTGCCGCATACGGCCCAAGCGGCGGACGAACTGCGGGTCGTACGTTCGGTGCATACCGAAGCCATCAATCACGATCCGGCCATTACGTTCATCCAAACCGGTTCGCAATTGGCGGGCCGGCCGAGCATGGGGGCCTGGGTGGCCTATGGCCTCGGAACGCTCAACCGCGACTTGCCGACGTTCATCGTCCTTCTCTCTAGAGGGCGGACCGACCAGCCGTTGTACGATCGCCTGTGGGGAAGCGGCTGTCTGCCCTCCCGCTATCAAGGCGTCAAACTCCGCGGCGGCAAGGAACCGGTTTTGTATCTGACGAATCCGGCCGGCTGCTCCCCTTCCACGCGACGGCAGATGCTCGATGACATCAAGGCACTCAACATGGAGCAATTTGCCTCAGCCGGCGACCAGGAGATACTGACCCGCGTCGAGCAGTATGAACTGGCCTTCCGCATGCAAACCGCGGTCCCCGACCTGACGGATATCTCCCGCGAGCCGCAGCATATCCTGGATATGTATGGTCCCGATGTGCAAAAGCCGGGCACGTATGCACGCAACTGCCTGCTTGCCCGGCGGCTCATCGAACGCGACGTCCGCTTCGTGCAGTTGTATCACATGGGCTGGGATCAGCACGGCGATCTTCCGAATCAAATTACCAAACAGTGCCGCGACACGGATCAGGCTTCGGCGGCCCTGGTCAAAGACCTCAAACAGCGCGGCCTGCTGGACGACACCTTGCTCGTCTGGGGGGGCGAATTCGGCCGCACGGTTTACTCCCAAGGCGCGCTGACCGCAACAAACTACGGCCGCGATCACCATCCCCGTTGCTTCTCCGTCTGGCTCTCCGGCGGCGGGATCAAGCCGGGGCCCGCCTACGGCGCAACGGACGATTACAGCTACAACGTCGTCGAAAACCCGGTCCACATTCGCGACCTCAACGCCACCATCCTGCATTGTTTGGGCTTGGACCACCGCCGGCTGTCGGTCAAGAACCAGGGACTCGACGTGCGGCTCACGGGGGTCGAAGAAGCACGCGTCGTGAAGGAATTGCTCGTCTGATTGGCGATTCAGCTGTATCGCCAAAGATGCAATGATTCTTCCATCCATTGGACTTCTGGCGTTTGCATTATCCCAATCACGAGACACCCTCGTAGCGTCTACCCCGTAAGGTCAAAATATTGAAACGAACCGCAACTCGCTACAATTGCCGGAGTTACAGAAGACGCCCGGCTACGATCCCGGCCGAAGGCACTGACCGTAGACTTTCGCCAGTCGGAACAGTTTTCCAGCGATCTCACCCATGGCAG
>SHZY01000228.1 GCA_009692065.1 Gemmataceae bacterium | reverse complement strand
GCCGCGAAAATCCCGGTGTGCGCGATACAATTTCTGCCAGAGATGCTCGATGCGCGTTGGGTTCTCGCCGTCGAGCAGTTCAAACATCGACTGCATGAGCGGCCCCACGACCGTCGGCGGCAATTGTGAAATCTCGCCCCAGCCGAAAACCTGCTGGTTGGTTTCGAGTTTCAACAGCGTCTTGCTGCCGACAGGGTAGGTCTTGAATCCGGTGATCTTGATCGACGACGCGCGGTCGCCAACATTCGCCGCAGGGTTGTCGGCCCCTGACACTTCGTTCAACAGCAGCATACCGGCCGCAGCCGCACCGGCCGATGCGAGCAGATCGCGGCGGCTCATGCCCTGCCGTTTGGGTTGTGAGGTCATGTTCTTGGTTCTTGGTTCTTGGTTCAGGATAGTGGAGTGGGAGAAGGAGTGAGGATTCATCAATCGCGGCTGGTTCAGACACCCGGCAGCCGTTCCTTCGAATCGCCAAAGCGGTCGAGTTCCAGACCGCCCCAGTCCATGAGGTTGAGGAACAGGCTGCACATGCGCCGGTTGGGGGCTTTGAGGTAGTCGAGCACGCGGCCACCGCGGAGCTTGCCGCCCGCCCCGCCGAGCAGGACCACCGGCAATTGGTTGGCGTCATGGTTGCCATGGATCATGCTTGAACAGTGCATGATGGTGGTGTTGTCGAGCAGCGTGCGATCGCCTTCCTTGACCTCCGCCATCCGTTCGCAGAGGTAGGCGAGTTGGGATGTGAAGAATTGGTTAACGGCGACGAGTTCTTGCGGCTGGCTGTGGGCCATCTGGTGATGCTGATCTTTGGCGCCCACGTGCGAGTGCGTGAGGATCGAGCCGTCGTTGCAATATTTAAGGGTCGCGATCCGCGTGGAGTCGGTGCGGAAGGCAAGCAGCACGATGTCGTTCATCAGCTTCCAGTAATCCGGGATCTCGTCGGGAATGCCATCGGCCGGCCGCGGGCGATCAGGGGCGGTCAGACTCGGCTTCCAACCGCCCGCCTCGCGCTCTTTGCCAGCCCGCTTGATGCGACCTTCGATTTCGTGAACGCTGCCGAGATACTCCTCAAACCGCTGCCGGTCGGAGACGGAGAGTCGCTGACGCAGTGATCGGGCGTCTTCGAGCACGGCATCGACGACACGGCGATCGCCACGGTTGGGTTCGGTGCGGAAGAGCTGGTCGAAGGCCAGCGCCGGTCGTGTTTCCGTCCAGGTCGGTGACACCGCCGTGCTCCACGAAACGTGTGAGCTGTAAAGCAGTGGATGGCCGTCCTGAAGGCCCGGAATCGGCCCTTCGCAGCCGAGCACCAGCGATGGCAGCCGGGTGCGGTTGCCGATCCGCTGCGCCATCAACTGGTCGAAACTGACACCCGTGCGGACCTCGGCTTTCGACATGACCGCGCCACTGAGCATGTTTCCCGTCTGCATGCAGTGGATGACCCCGTTGTTGGCCTGCTCGTTCCACAGGCCGCGGAGGAAGACCAACCGCTGCTTCCAAGGCTCGAGCGGCTTCAGGCACGGCCCGAGTTCCATGGCGGCTCCCTCGCCCTTGGCCCACCAGTGATTCGAGTGGAAGCCCATGCCGGTGAAAGTGACAAGCGTGCGGGTCGGTGGCTGATTGGCGGCATTGCTTCGCACGCCCGCGGCGAAGGACAGCGATTCGAGCCAGGGCAGAGCCATCGAAATGCCGAGACCACGCAGCAGTGTGCGTCGCGAGATGGGAGCAGATTTAGTGATCATAGAAGGATTCTCTCGTGGGTAGTTACTTGGTTGAGACGACCGCTGGCCGAATGCACCGAAACTGTTCGCTGCGGACGATCATGAGCAAAGTGTCCGACCAGCGACCGCCGGCGACCATGGTTTTGGTCAGTTCGTCGACCAACTTCCGGTCGGAAAGCTGCACGGCGCGGCCCAGTGCGTAGCCCGTCAACTTATGAGCGAGCGCCTGTAGCAAGTCCTCGCGGCGCGGGCCGGCGAGGTAATCTCGCAGGCCGACGAATCCATCGATCTCGGTTCCGTCACGCGTGATCGCCTTGGCATCACCGGGCTTCAGATCTTTGGCGGGCCGCAGACGACCGAGGGCGTCGAACCCTTCGAGAGTCATGCCATAGGGATCGATGCGGACGTGGCAGCCGGCACAGTTTGCATCCTTACGATGCTGCTCGGTGATCTCGCGCACGCTGAGCCCGGCTGGCGGAGTCTCCGGTAGCGGGGGCACGCCGGGCGGGGTCTTGGGCAGTCGCTCGCCGAGCACCTGAACCACCCACGCGCCGCGCTTGACGGGACTGGTGCGGGCGGCAGCCGCCGTCTTGGCAAGCACGGCACCAAAGCCGAGCAGGCCGCCACGGCCGTAGGCGGAAACCTTCTCGACGCGACGCCACTCCGGACCGGTCACGCCGGGGATGCCGTAGTGCTTGGCAAGGACGTCGTTGAGCACCGTCGCGTCGGCAGCGATCACGTCGGCGACCGGCCGGTCGTTCACCAGGAGATCCTCGAAGAACCGCACCGGCTCCTCGGCCAGCGCGTCACGCACGCTCGGCGTGAACTCGGGAAAATGCTTCAGGTTCCGTCCGTGGTTGGCGACGAAGTCCCGCACGCCCAGCCAGCGGGCACCGAACTCCCCGGCCATGCCACGCATTCGGCCATCCTTCAGCATCCGCCGCAGTTGTTCCTCCATGACCGCGGAATCGTGAAGCCGCGCGGCCTTGGCCCGCAGTTCATCGTCGGGGATCGAGTCCCACAGCAGAAAACTCAATCGCGTCGCCAATTCGTCGCCCGAGACCGGCTGCCAGCGCGGCCCGGTTGCCGGCTGCTCGACCCGGTAGAGAAACCACGGCGACGACAGGACACGGGCAAGCGCGGCGCGGAACGCCGGATCGTGCTGGACGCCGTCGGTCCGATCGGCGCGATAGGACGCGAGGATGGCCGTGCGTTCCTCGGAGGTAATCGGCCGGCGCCAGGCTCGGGCGGCGAAGGCGAACAGCGCTTCGAGGTGTCCCGGCTCCGCCGCAACCTGAGCCGCACGGAGGTCGGCCTCCTCCTTCGTCACCAGATCCCCGAAGAGCTGGAGATAGAAGAACATGATCCGCGCGCCGTCGTTCGGCTTGCGGTAGTACTGCACGTTTCCCTCGAGCATGCGCGGGGTGGCAAACGCTTGCTCGCTGACGAACTGCAGTTCGCTCCACAGGCGGTCGAGTTCCGCCCGGTCCGCCTGGTCGAGCAGGAGCCGCCGCAACGGCTCGTCCTCGCGGTGGTACATGAAGAGGCTGCCTTGGGCGTCTCGCGGGACGATCGGCTCGAAGAGAACCGCCGGTGGGAAGAGCGCGCGAAACTCGGCGGCCGGTCGGGCCCGTTCGGCGGCGACGCGCGGATGGACGATTCGCGCTACTCGCGGGTCGCCCGGTGTCGCTTGGGCTACCGGCTCGGCCAGGTTGCCGCCGCCGCCCGTGGCCGCGATCAGGAATGCTTGCACCGCAGCCTTTTCCGGACTGCCCTCGTCGAGGCTCACGTCCGCGCGGAGGAACCGCGGCAGCGTGAGCGACTTCAGCAACGGTGCCGGCAGTTTCCGCAGGTCGATGACGACCTCGGCCCCGGCCCCCGTGACCAGGGCGGACTTGGATACGGGCCGGTCCTGCGGATGATGGCCGAACTTGAGCCCGCACGCCGCCTCGACCGCCTCCCGCAATTCCGGGTGCTCCGCCAGGACCAGCGTCGGCCCGTCGCCACCCTCGAGCCGCAGCCGGTCCCAGAGGACAAATGTCCCGGGCTGAGCCGGCAACGCGACCAACCGGAAGAGTGGTTCGCGGGCGGCCCCCTCGACCCGCTCGCGAGCGACCACGCGGTGCAGATCCTCCCAGGCTGGAAAGCCGTTGCCGACCGCGATGACGGCATGTTTGCGGTAGTTGTCGCGGAAGAGTTTATCCTGCGTGGTCTTGATCTCCGCCAGGACCGGGGCCGGATCGGTGGTGGCCGCTCGCCACTTTTCTCGCACGGATACGAGCGGGTCGGAAGCCAGACCGGCATCCGGCAGATTTGTGGACGCACTGCCCAGCTCAGCCAGCGCCGGCCCCAAATCGGGAGCTGCGATATGCGAAAGCTCGAATGAGACCCCATCGAGACCGGCAGGGTGGGCATCGGCAACGCGGCCCGTGACCAGCAACTCGCCAGCGATGGGACTCGTCCAGGCGACCGCCACGGGTCGTTTCGGTCCGGGATGCACGAAGAACGATCGTGCGGGCAACGTCGTCCATGCTTTGATTGGTTCCGCCGCGGAGTTCACGAAGACCGAGGGTTCGGGACCGAGGCGCCACGATTTCAATTCGGCCCGCCCGGCAATGCTGTCGCGGCCTTCTGTAAGGAACACCGGGGTGGAGGTCGTTTCCAAAAAGCTCCAGCGGGCCTCGTGCTTGTCCGGCAAGGGGTTTCCCTTCCGCAGATTGGGAACCACATCGGAGACGCTCCAGGTTCGCTGATCACCGACGGTTTCTCGGATTGTCCATTCGACGAGCGTGCTGTCGGCCCCGTGATTGTCGTTCGGAAGCACGGTCAAGAGGAGCAGTTCGCCGCGTTGAACCGAGACCTTGCGCTCGAAGGGAACCGAGCCCGCTTCCGCAACCTTGGACTCCGCGAGGACACGTTTCGACGAAGCCCAACGGGATTCGATCTTCTGCTTGGCCGATTGGGAGGCCATCAGCCGCCGTTGTTTCTCGGGGTCCACTGGCGGTAACGGCCCGGCCGACTTCCTGTTGAGCCCTGCCCAGAGCGCCGCCAGGTAAGTCGGATTGAGCTTCTCCTCGGCGGCGACCGCGGCGATCGCAGCGGGGCCGCCGCTGGTGAACTTGTCCCGGTGACGCAGAGTCGCCGCGAGGTGAGCGGCCAGCGGCGGCGCGCCGTTGGGACCCGCGTGGCGGGCGTGGAAGCTGCGGAGCGACTTGAGCGCTTCTTCAGTCCAAGTCGGGCGGTCCGGAGAAGTGGAGAATCGAAAACCTTTGGGCAGAAGCACGGCCCGCGCGGCAACGTCGCGAGCGGCCTGGTGGTAACGCTCGACCAGTTCGGGCGTCACCGGCATCGCGTCCCCGACGTTGGCAAACCCCTCGCCGCCGACGCTGTCGGTGGGAAACTCGCGGGCCTGGGTCGGCCGCATGTCCATGCCGGTGAGATCGCGGACGGCGTTGTCGTACGCCGTGTTGCTCAGTCGACGCAGCGTCACCGGCCCAGGGTCACCGGCCCGCGCGGCTGCTTCCACCTCGAGCGCCGCCCCGATCCATTCGAGAAGCAGCTTCCGCTCGGCCTCACTCGGCTGCGGCGCCTTCCTCGGCGGCATATCGCCGTCGCGCAATCGCTCCGCAACATCGGCGAGCACCTTGGGCTTCGCGAGAATCATCTGGGCGGTAGCGAAGCTCGTGAGATCGAGATCGTTATCCTTGGGTTTGGTTCCGTGACATTTGCCGCATGTCTTTACGAGCAGCGGCTGGATCTGTTTGGCAAACGATTGCGCGAGATTATCCGCACCCTCGGCAGACGCAGCGCCGAGCGTGAGACTGACCAGCAGCGCGGGAATCGGGCATCGGATAATAGGACTCATACAACTATGGCGCGAACGTGATCTCGCCCCAGTTCGCCGGTTCCATCTTGAGCTCGAAGACCTCGTCGTTGACGATGCCCGTGGTCTGGTTGTTCCAGTGCGTGCGCAGGGCGGTGTCGGCGCCGGACTTGTCGCCGTGCGTGGCGCCGAAGTCGCCGCGCAGCGCCAGGCCGTCCTTGATCGTCAGGCCGAGGGAGGCGAGCGGGATCGCGGCCTCGACCACGTAGCGCTTGCCGTCCACCTTCACGGATACCTTGGCCTCGGCCAGAACCGCGACACTGTCCATCACGTATTCCTTCACGACGCCGGAGCTGAAGGTCTTGGGCTTCTTCTCGTCCGCGACCTTGCGGTACACGACTGCGGTCGGTTTCCCCTGGAAGTTGCCGATGGACAGGCGCAGATCGCCCTTCACGGGTTCGCCGCGTTTCTTGTCGGCGGCGGGGTCGGTCCCGAGTTGCAGGTCCACGGTGTCGCCACGGGCATAGAGGAACTCGGGCGCGTCCGCGCCGTTGACCCACGGCGAGTCGTCCTGCACTTCCCAGCCGACGTAGAGGTTAGCCTCATCCCGGGCCATGGCGACCCGCACCCGTGTGCCCGACTGCCTCTCGAAGGCCGGCTTCTCGGCCTCCTCGAAGCCCTTGAAGTCCGCGTCGAGGTTGCCACTGAACGCCACCGTGGCCTTCCGGATCGTGTGCTTCTTGTTTCCTTCCGCGACCTGCAACTGCTTCT
>SHZY01000227.1 GCA_009692065.1 Gemmataceae bacterium | reverse complement strand
AAAGCGCGCAGCGTCATCTTCCTGTTCATGTACGGCGGTCCCAGCCATATCGACACGTTTGACTACAAGCCCACCATGTATGGCCGCGACAATCAAACCGTGGAAGTGCGAACGTTCGGCCGTGGCGGGCACCGCAATCAGGGCCGAATCGTCGAGCCGCGTTGGCGGTTTCGCCAGTACGGCGAGTGTGGCAAACGAGTCAGCGACCTATTTCCATACCTCGCGCAACGGGTGGACGACATCGCCTTTCTGCACTCGATGACGGCCGATTCTCCCATTCACGGCTCGGCCATGCTGATGATGAACTCGGGCCGCATCCTCAGCGGCCACCCGGCGCTTGGCTCGTGGGTCAACTACGGCCTGGGCACGGTGAATCAAGATCTGCCCGGCTTCGTCGTCATGCTCGATCCGCGCGGCGGACCGATAAGCGGCGCCCGGAACTGGACCAGCGGCTACATGCCTGCCTATTTCGAAGGCACCGTCATGCGTTCACAAGGCACGCCGATCCTCAATCTCAATCGTCCTGGAGGGGTGTCGGCGACTTCACAACGCCAGGTGCTTGACGCCTTGCGCGACTACAACGACGCGCATGGCATGACGCGCGCAGGCAACAGCGCCTTGAACGCACGCATCGCCAGTTACGAGTTGGCCTATCGGATGCAATCATCGGCACCGGAAGCGGTTGATCTGACCCAAGAAACTAACGAGACCAGACAACTGTACGGCATGGATGAGGGCCGCAGCGAAGCCTTTGGCAGGCAATGTCTCCTGGCCCGCCGGCTGGTCGAGCGCGGCGTGCGCTGCATCCAGATCTACTCGGGGGGCAATCACAACGACGCCAACTGGGACGCGCACGGCGACCTGGCGCACAACCACAACTTGCACGCCGGCGAAACGGACAAACCGATCGCCGGGCTATTGACCGATTTGAAACGTCGCGGTCTGCTCGATAGCACCCTGGTAGTCTGGGGCGGCGAGTTTGGACGGCAACCGACCGCCGAGTACGCCCGAGGCACCGGCCGCGACCACAACAGCTACGGCTTTACCATGTGGCTGGCCGGCGGCGGCATCCGGGGCGGCGTCAGCGTTGGTTCTACCGACGAACTCGGCAGCGCCGCCGCCGAACGCCCCTTCCATGTCAAACACCTGCACGCCACCATCCTCCACCAGCTTGGGCTCGATCCCAATCGCCTGTCCTACTTCCACGGCGGACTGGATCAGAAACTCGTCGGCGTCGAAGGGGCCGAACCGATTCGCGAGATTATGGCGTAAGTATTTTGAGATCATATGCCTTGGGTAAGACCCAAATGCGTCAAGGAGAATGCCATGTACCGATATTTAGTGCCGGCCACGCGGGCAATCCCGATACTGCTCTTGGTGGTCGTCGGCTTCGATTCACGCTTGCAAGCCGACCAGCCGGCAGATGCTCTTGCCGCCATCAAGAAACTCGGCGGTTCCGTGCGTTCCCTGAGAGATAACGGCAATGAGTGGGAAGTCGAGTTTCATCTCCAGGGCCGGGCGCTGACGGACAAAGGGCTTGCATCGGTTGCCGCGTTGAACAACGTCGTTTCATTGAATCTGAGAGACACCAAGATCACCAGCGCGGGCTTGTTGCATCTGAAAAATCTCACGACGTTGCGATCGCTGCATCTGGAGCGGACTCAAGTCGGCGACGAGGGGATCACGAATCTCGCCGGTCTCGTCAACCTCGAGTATCTGAATCTCTATGGGACAAATGTCACCGACAAATCGCTCGAACATCTGACGCGTCTCAAGAAACTCAATCGACTCTACGTCTGGGAAACCAAGGTGACCGATGCGGGCGTGGCCAAACTCGCGAAGGCGCTGCCCGAATTGCGGATCGTTCGCGGCGTCGATCTCGCCAAGCTGCCCGTTGCCCCGCCAGTCAAATCCGTCAGCAAAACCCCTGTGCCTCAGAAGTGGATCGCGGCAAGCGACGAGAAGCCGCCCAAATCGAAGCTCGGCTCGAACATCACTGTGGTCTTCGAGAACAAGATGGCTCGACGGGTCAAGCTTTTCTGGATCAGCTACGGCGGCGAACTCAAGACTTACGGTGAACTCAAACCGGGCGCGATGCGTCGGCAGAACTCTTTCTCGGAAGCCACGTGGCTGATCACCGATGAGAATGACACACCGCTTGGCTATTTCATCACCACCAAGGACCAGGAAGCTCACGCAGTGATACCCAGCAAGTAAGATGATTGACAATTCATCGTCCGCCACAGGCGATGCCTTCGCGACCGCGATTTCCCGTCGGAGGCTGAAGCGTAAGCGAGGCATTCAGGCTGCCCGAAGCCGACACCGCGAACACCCCCCGCTAAAAATTCGACAAGACCCTTGGCACCAAGGAACGCTTCATGTTACAGCCTTCGTTCATCGCGGCACTCCTGATCACCTGTGTGCCGGCGACCGCTCTCGCCCAAATGCCGACGGCCGAACAACTCACCTTCTTCGAGGCCAAGGTTCGGCCGATTCTTTCCGCTCGGTGTTACACCTGCCACAGCCAGTCAGCCAAGAAACTGAAAGGCGGGTTGAAGCTCGACAGTAGAGATACCATTCTCAAGGGCGGCGACAACGGCCCGGCACTGGTGCCCGGCAAGCCCTCAGTCAGTCTGTTGGTAAAGGCTATCAAGTACGATGGGCTGGAAATGCCCCCTTCCGGGAAACTCCCCGCCGACGAGATCGCCATTCTTGTGAAATGGGTCGAGATGGGCGCCCCCTGGCCTGAACTGACCGTTAAGCCAGGCGTCTCCCCTGAAGTCGGCGTTCTCACCACCGAACGCCTCCGGCACTGGGCCTGGCAACCCTTGAAAGTCACCGAACCGCCCGCACTGACGGAGGCAGACCACAAGCGAAACCCAATCGACCGGTTCGTACTCGCCGCACTTTCGGCGAAGGGCATGAAGCCGAACCCGCCCGCCGACCGGCGAACCCTGATCCGCCGTGCGTTTCTCGACCTTCTTGGCCTGCCCCCTTCTCCTGAGGAGGTTGAGGCCTTCGTGAAGGACGATTCCCAGGACGGTTTCGCAAAGTCGATCGACAAGCTGCTCATGAGTCCGCACTATGGCGAGCGTTGGGGTCGGCACTGGCTGGACGTGGCCCGGTATAGCGATGGCCACGGCGGCTTCCTCGATTCGGCGCCGTTGCCGCTCGCCTGGGTTTACCGCGACTGGGTCGTCAAGGCGCTGAACGACGACATGCCCTTCGACAAGTTCGTGAAGTACCAGATCGCAGGCGATCTCATGGACGCCGGTTGGGAAGCCGCATCCGCCACCGGCTTCTTGGCGATAGGCCCGACGTATCGGGATGACGGCGGCGACCTGGAAAGTATCGCCAAATGCAAGGCCGAGACTCTGGATGACCGCGTTGACACGGTCACGCGTGGCTTCCTCGGTCTGACCGTGTCGTGCGCTCGGTGTCATGACCACAAATTCGATCCTATCCCACAGGCAGATTATTATTCCATTGCGGGAGTGTTCAACAACACGAGGAACGTGGATCGCCCCGCGACATCGCCTGAATTAGTCAAACGCCATCAGGAACACAAAAAAACCGTGGATGCAGCGACTGCCGCCTTGCGCGACGCAACGAAAGCAAAAGACGATGGCCGGCGCAAAGAGTTGGAGGCGGAACTGGCGCGACTGAAAGCCAACGCCCCGCCGTCTCTCTCGAACTTTCACGCCGCCGCGGACGGTGGAGCTGCGGATATGAATCTGGCCATCCGCGGCGACCTGCGGAAGCCGGGGCCGGTCGTACCCCGTCGCTTTCTTTTCGCCTTGGCAGGTCCAGATCGAACCGCGTGGACGAAAGGCAGTGGCCGGTTGCAATTGGCCGAGGCGATTGCCAGTTCGACCAACCCGCTCACGGCGCGCGTGATCGTCAACCGCGTTTGGCAACATCACTTCGGAACGGCGCTGGTCGGGACAACGGACAACTTTGGCCTGCTCGGCGAGAGGCCGAGCCACCCTGAATTGCTCGACTGGCTGGCCGCTCGCTTCATGGTGGACGGGTGGTCGCTAAAAAAGCTGCATCGCTTGATCATGCTGTCCGATACCTACCAGGCGAGCAGTCGCTTTGACGCTGACAGTTTCCGGCGCGACGGCGACAACCGCCATCTGTGGCGAATGTCGCCACGTCGGCTGGAGGTGGAGGCGTGGCGCGACAGCCTGCTGGCCGTCACAGGCGAACTGGATCGAACGGTGGGCGGACGGCCCGTTAACGACATCCTGACAAGCCCGCGCCGCACCTTGTACTCCGCCATCAGCCGCAACGGGGATAAACTGCCTTCCGACGAGTTCATGAGGCTCTTCGATTTCCCCTCGGCCCGGGCCGTCGCCTCGAAGCGGTCGGTGACTACCGTGCCGCAGCAGTCCTTGTTCTTGCTCAACAGCCCATTCATGGTTGCGCGGGGCAAGGCGTTCGCTCTCCGTCTGACACGGGAAGCACCCACGGCAGACGAACGCATTGACCGTGCCTACGCCCTGCTGTACGGCCGGCAGCCGACAGCGGAAGAACGACGATTGGCCCAGACATTCCTGGGCGCCGGCGACGAGGCATGGCCGCGCTACGCGCAGGCGCTCTTGAGTTCCTACGAATTGTTTCAAGTACGCTGAAAGGAAACGATCCCATGTCATTCCGCGCACACGAATCAGCAGTTCATGCGGCCCTCGCAACTCCGTCGAGACGTCAATTCCTGAGGCAACTGGGGGCGGGCTTCGGCAGCCTTGGCTTGACGGCGGCTCTAGCCGATGCGCATCTGCTGATAGCGGGGACAGCGCCGGCTTCGGTCTCGCCCCTGGCGCCCAAGACGCCGCACTTCGCTCCCAAGGCGAAGCGAATCATCCAACTCTTCATGCCTGGCGGCCCGTCCCAGGTGGACACCTTCGACTACAAGCCGGCCCTGGCGCGAAACGCCGGACAGCGGCCGGCTCTCGTAGATCGCAGATCTTTGCGCAACACCAGGAACGGGTTGATGCCGTCGCCGTTCGGATTCAAGCAGTATGGCCAAAGCGGCAGATGGGTCAGCGACATCTTTCCGCATGTGGCCGGCTGCGTGGATGACATCTGCTTCATTCACTCCATGCACACCGATGTCCCGGAGCACGCGAGCGCCATCTTGATGATGAACCTGGGCCATCTGCAACCGATCCGCCCGAGCATGGGGGCCTGGCTCGTGTACGGACTGGGATCGGAGAATCGCAACCTGCCCGGGTTTGTCGCCATGTCACCGCGTGCCCAGCCTCGCTCGACCATCGCGAACTGGGGCAGCGCATTCTTGCCGGGAGCCTACGCGGGCACCTACGTGAACATCGCTCAGATGAGGCCCGATGCGGCACTTTCGCATCTCCGCAACCCAAACCTCATGCCTGATGCCCAGCGTCAGCAGGCCGACCTGATCGCTCGCCTCAACGGTTTTCATCTGCAACGATCGGAGCAGGACGCGCAACTCGAAGCGACCATCGAATCAATGGAGATGGCGTTCCGGATGCAGGCCGCCGTGCCGGAGGTGTTCGACACTGCGGGCGAAACGAGAGAGACGCTGGCTTTGTATGGCCCCAGTGAGTTCGCCAAGGGCTGTCTGCTGGCGCGGCGCATGGTCGAGCGTGGTGTTCGCGTCGTGCAACTGTCCCACTCGATCGATGGCTATGACATTGCCTGGGACACCGGGCATGAGAACATCGTCAACGGGCATGCCGTCCTGGCCAGGGCGTGCGACCGGGGTATTGCTGCTCTGCTGATCGACCTCAAGCGTCGCGGACTGCTGGACGAAACACTCGTGTTGTGGGGCGGGGAATTCGGGCGTGCGCCGACATCCGAGGGGGCCAGGGGACGCGATCACGATCACTACGGCTTCACGGTTTGGATGGCTGGCGGCGGTGTGAAACCCGGCATTAGCTACGGAGCGACGGACGAGTTCGGCCTGTCCGCTATTGAAAACCGCGTCCACGTTCACGACCTCCACGCCACAATCTTGCACCTGATGGGCCTCGACCACGAAAGGCTGACCTACCGTTATAGCGGCCGTGATTACCGTCTGACCGATGTGCACGGACACGTGGTCAGTGAAATCCTAGAATAGAGCGCCGGTATTGAAATAGTCGGAGCGTCCGCGAAGGGTTGGGCTGGGCTGGTTCTCGCATTCGGTCCCATCGGCGGAAATCCAACCGCGAGATTGTTGACACAGAGATTGCGCCTGGTGTCCTACTGCTATTGCACGAATAGGAGGCCGTTTTGTAGAAGATAGGTTGTCACGGTAGCTTTCACCAGTTCCTGCCACGGATGGCATGCCATGGACGACCTCTCGAAATTCTGCTGCCAAGAAACCGCGTGCCCCGACTT
>SHZY01000226.1 GCA_009692065.1 Gemmataceae bacterium | reverse complement strand
AAAGATGAAGCGTTGTCACGAATCATCTTCTTCGGCGAGACTGCATTGCGTGAGGCGGTGAACGAATACTTGATGCACTATCACCGGGAACGCGCGCATCAAGGGCTGGAGCATCAGATCCTGGACCCAGGGCCAGAGGTAGGCCAGAAGGTTGGACCGATCGTCTGTCGCGAACGCTTGGGCGGCCTGCTCAAGTATTATCATCGGCAAGCGGCCTGATTTTCAGCCAGCCTGCTTTCCAATCCCTCGTTGATCCCGAAGGGGCGTGGCTGCTTGCCGCCAGACAGCGTCATTGAACAATGCCATTCAGGCGAGATTTTCACCGACTAACAAGCCGACAGCCCGTTCTCTGCTTGTTTTCGAACGCGGCCGAGTTTTTTGACCATACGGCCGGAAACTGGCGCACAACAAGGAGAAGCGGTGGGCGGGCCGCCAGGACAGCGGCCGGACGGAAGCGGGACGGCAGGAGACCGGCGGGACGGCCTCAGCGACATGCGCATCGGTTTCATCGACCGATGCGCTGAAGTGTGGGCTCAAGTACGGAGTCTGTCGTGAGTTCATAACCAGGTCTCAAAGCTGGTGTGCGTTGACAAGATTTCAGTCGAGACGTCGCGTGCTCGATGCTTCGGTGTGTCGGACGTGTGTCGGACCGACGCACGTAACAACCGCAACAACCCGACGAAGATCGGCTCGACTCAGTAAACGCGATACGCAACTAGCTCCATGACCACGAGCTAGTTCTTCTCGTATCCCGTGGTCTTAGCGGTCTTGGGTCCCTGGAACAGCATGTAGCCGGGGCGGTCGCGCCAGCTCGAGGGACCGGCGAGGATCTTGCCGTGGGCGAGGACCGAGTCGCGGACGACTTTTTCCCGCGCATTGTAGGACGGCGAGCCGTCGCGGTCGCCGGCGAACATGCCGAAATCGTTGCTGGCGATCATGACGATGTCGATCCCCTCGACCTCGTTGAGGATGTTGTCTATATTGCCGGCGCCTGCCGGGTTCTCGATCTGGATCATGACCAGGATGTTGTTGTTGGCGTTGGTGGGATACCCATCGCCCCAGAGGGATTTGGCCTGGTTTTGGCCCGAGCTGCGCCTGCCCCAGGGCTTGGCATTCGGGTTGTCCCGATCACCGATCGGATACTTGGAATACAAGACCGCGTGGCGGGCCTCCTCGACCGACTCGACCATCGGCACGACGACACCCAGAGCGCCAGCATCGCAGGCTTTCAGGATGTCGCCAACGTTCGCGGACGGGACACGCACGAACGGGATGCACCCCGCTTCGGCGACCACTTTGATCAGTTGCTGCGTTTCACGCCAGGTGAGTGTGCTGTGCTGCATCTCGATCCAGATGAAATCCTGACCTTCGCAGGCTTTCTTCGCGGCTTCGAGGTCAGGAGTGATGACCGTATTGCTGAAAATCTGCTGGCCGGCGTTGAGTTTCGTGATCACGGTGTTGAAGGTAAGTAAACCAGGCTGCGCAACCATATCATTCTGCTCCTTGGGGGTGTTGCACACAATCTAGCGGTAGGCAGGTTGGCCGTCCAGCCGCGCGAAACGTCCCGGAGGTCTCTCCGCTGCTAGCGGCTTACCTCGATTGAATACCTTCGCGTGGCGCTGCCCACACGCTCGATCGAGGTTGAGATCACCGTCTCGATTCCCCAGCCGAGTCTCGCGTCATCCAGCTTTCGCACTTCCTGGTCGATCGTCACGGTGACCGCCACGTCGACCTTCCCGGCGACGTCGGGCGTGCCGGAAAGCATGCCTGTGGCCGGGTCGATCTTCAGCCAGGCAGGCCCCTTTTGGATGGCGAACCTAGGCTTCTCGATGTCCCAGAAGCTTGCCGTCTCCTTGCCGTTGACGATCCGGAGCCGCAGGTCGCCCAGAGAGCGGTTGGCCTGAAGTTGAGAGCGGTATTCTGTGCCAACCTTGGCCTGCATCGCTGGGGTGCCGTAAATCGTCGGCCGCGGCGCCGTGGTATAGTCGGAAGGTCCGCTCTGCTTGCCCTGTGTATCCACGGCCACCACGCGATAGTATGTTTTGTTGGCGATCAGCAACTCGATGCCATCACCCATCACCGCCAGCTCCGTCGCGGTGGTCTCGGTGATGAAGTTCGCTGGGAACTCCGGCTTCAACTCTTTCGATGTCCCGACGTTGACATTGTAGGAGACGTCGCTCACCGAAAACCCCTTCTCGTCGCTGCCGTACACACGGTACTTCACTGGCTTCTGGCCGATCGGGTTGGCCTTCCATTTCAGAATGCCGATTCCCTGGTCCTTGTCATAGGTGAGCGCAACCTCCAGCGGGTAATTCGGCGCCTTCGGCGTGAAGGTGAATGTCTTGCTCCACGCGCCCCAAACGCACTTTTCGTTCTTGGCGCGCACGCGCCAGTAGTACGTTTTGCCGCCAGTCAAGAGGCCAGTGCTGGGCAAGACGTATTGTGCCTTGCCCTTGTCCGCCGTCCTTGAAATCAGTTTTTCGAAGTTCGTCGACAGCGGCCAACGCATATCTTGTCGGTTGGCAAGCATGAAGTGGTAGTCGGTGATCTTGTCGCCGTCGGGATCCTTCGGCACGCTCCAGCGGAAAGCGATGTCCGTGCCCGTGGCCTGGCCGCCATCGGGCGGATAGATCGCTTCCGGGGCTTCCGGCGGCTTGCTGGTGGATCGCTCCACCCATTCGTGTGTGATTCGCACCTTCCGCTCGCCGGACGACCTGTCGGTGTAGGTGAAACTGTTCTTACCGACTTTCATCTCGGGCAATGCGAGCAGGGCCATCTGCAGGTCGTTGATGATCGCCAGGCGCTTCAATTTGGCGCCGGTGGGTAGCTCGCAACGCAATTGGTAGTGGTAAAACGGATTGCCTTCCAGCGGAAAAAACTTGTCGAAGTTGCTGCCCACAATGTCCGTCCATTTTTTGCCGTCGGACGAAACGGCGAACCTTGCCCCGCGAGCTTCGGCTTCGAGATGCCCACCGACGAATGGGTACGGGCTGCTGATTTTCCACACAATCGTGCCCATCTTGCCGTCTGCCCCCGCCAACCCCTCCGGGCCGGAGGCGACGTTTTCAATCTTCAGCGCGCCCTTCTTCCACACCTCGCCGCCGAAGTCTGGACGGAATTCCCACAGGCCGTTGCAGATGTTGTCAGGGTAGAGGAATTGGCTGGGCGACATGTACTTGGCCGGCTTCAAGTGTCCCCAACGCCAGACGAGCGCCTCGCCGGGGCGAAGCGTCATCTGCATGGTTGTGTCCATTTTGCACGCCCGACTACCCTGGATTGGCTCTTCACTCACGAACATCGCCGCGGCGTGTTCGTCCCGCATGCGGCTGTCGTCGACCAGGAGGCCCATCGTGTGCGTCCGCTTCACCAGATCATGATCACGGGCCAACTGCCGGTCATTCGCCAGCGTCTCGTTGTCCCGCAGCAGGTAGATCATGCCCAGGTCGCCATCCATCACGTGCCAATCGCCATCGTAATGGACCTGTGCAATGGCGTGGCCCACCAGCCGGACCGGCGCTCCCTTCAGCCCCACCTGCTTCCACAGGCCGCCCATCATCATGGCGTCCTTCCCGCACGGGTTGAGGCCGTAGATGTTGAACACCCTCACCGGGTCGCCGAGATCCTCGCCACCGGCCGAGGAGTGGTACCTATGCTGGATATGCTGGTACCAGAGGGCTCTTGCTTTCTCCCCGTCACTCATCCCGGGGGTTACCGCCGCGGCCACAATCTCCTTGATGTTGCGGAAGTTGTTCCGCCCGTCGGAGAGCCAGGGATCGACAACGTCGGTATGGCCCACATTCTCCATCCGTACGGCGCGGTTCGATTGCCAGGTCTGTATGATTGCCCCTTCCCGGTTCATCCCGCAGCCCATCGGCGATCGGCAGTTGGCGCCATCCATCGTGCCCCCGTGCACCACGATGTACTTGTGTCCTCCGGTGGCGATGGTCTCTACGTGGCTCTTGGCCACGTCGCCTGGCTGGGCCTTCGAGGCCCAAGGCTCCTGCGCGATGGCTGAGCCGACAGTCGTCAAAAGCGCCGCCGATAAGATCGCTCTGAACATGGGAGGTTCTCCTGGCAAGATGGGTGTCGTCAGCCGCTCGTCGTAATTTCTTTCCGGACGCGGCAACCATCAACACAGTGCATCATTCCGGCGACGCGGCTGGCGGCGCTGGTCCTTGCCGAGACGCGATACGGGGCCGAAGGAACCGCCGGTGGTCAGCACGAACATTCGCACAACAGTCTCTGCATGTGCATGATCGAATCTTCCTGAATGCGGACGACGTACTATGAGTGGTGGGCCGAATCGTTTGGAAAGAATCCGTTCGCCGGCCGGAATGCGATTCGCGGAACATCGGTAAAGCTCCGGACACCACGCAAGATTTTAGCGAGGCCGTCAGCGCGATGCCAGTGGATACTCCAACGAACCTGGGAGGGGCCAGTTCCTACATGGCCCAACGGTTTGAGCACGCTTCGGTTTCATCGCCCGCGGCGTGTAGCGACCGATGTGCTCGATTTCCATAAAACGAAGGACATGTCTCGCAAACAATTCTCTCCCGTGAAACTCGGTGTTATTGGCCTGGGCCGCTTTGGCCGGCTCCACGCATTGACGGCGTCGGCCCTCGCCGAGGCGGAACTTGTGGCACTTGTTGCTCGGCGCCAGGAGAGCCTCGACGCGTTAGCAAGCGAATTGCCTGGGGTGAAAAGGTGGACGAACCTAGAGCACGCTGTGGGCGAATCCGGCGCGGAGGCGTGGATCGTGGCGTGCACTACCTCGGCGCACGTCCCTATTACGCGAACTCTTCTCGAGGCAGGCCAGGCGGTGCTGCTGGAGAAACCGATATCGAGCAGCCTGGAAGAGGCGCGGAGCTTGCAGCCTCTCGTCCGGGCCGACTCCAGCAATCTCATGATCGGCCATATCGTTCTTTTCAACAGCGAGTTTCAGCAACTGCGTGAAGAGACCCGCCTACGAGGCCCCATTTTGTACATCGACTGCGTGCGGCACCGGCCGAACACCACGCTCAAGGGCGTCCGAGGCGGCGAGAATCCGCTGCATGCGACGATGGTTCACGATCTGTACGCGACTCAGGTGCTGCTCGATCGCGCGGAACCGGCCTCGTTCAGCTCTGAGTTTCATCGTACCGCTGGCGGCGAGATCGACCTGGCGGTGGCCAGGTTGCACTGGGCGAATGGGCCGATCGCTTCGTTCTCTGCGTCCTATTTGACGCCCGCAGGGATGCCACCACGTGGTTTCGACCGCATGGAAGTATTCGGCGAAGGGTGGGCGGCGCGGATCCATCCAAACCCGAGGCCCATCGAGATGTGGAGTGAAACTCGTGCCGATTGGCCGATGGCCCTGGAGATTCGGGCCGGCGCACAGTTTGCGACCGGGATGATGGCGGAGGAGATTCGCTGCTTCTGTCGAGTGGTGCGCGGGGAAGAGAGCGTGCCCGTTGGAGCGACCTACGCCGACGCACTCCAGGTCCAGGAGTGGATGGATCGCTTGGAAGCCTGCGCGACCTGAGAAGGCGTGACGGGAATGTCTGAACCTGCCGTGGCGGTCCTTCGCTCCCGGCGTGTGCAGAACTCACATGCTCCGCGAGTATAAGCGTTGCGCGGCGTCGGTTTCATCGACGTCCCATCGACCGACAGTCCTCTTGACATCGCATTGGCGTGTCGGACCTCAGCGCGCTGAATCCTGTCCAACACCGTCGGTCGGAGGCCGAAGAGTCGAGCCGTCGCGCCTTTTCGATGCCGAAACGAGTAAGGTAGCAAAAATCGATTGGCACGAGCCGATTGCGGTGGATAATCGAAAGCGCGTGCGGTAATCGCCACCATAGCGAAGGAAGGCGTCGATACCCACCGCCTGAGATCAGTGGAATAGCGTACTGCTTGCTCCGGTTTTATCGACCGATGCACCCAGGTGCGGGCTCAACTGCCAGGCGTGTCGCGAGTTCACACCAGGTCTCAAAGCTAGTTGAATCGGCGAAAATGTCAGTGCTGACGCGATCACGACGGGTCCCGCGTTTGCCTCACGCAGCGAAAGCCGAAGTGTCATCGAGTATGGCTTGTCGTAACTCCTTGGTGCAAACGAGGATCTATTGCCGATGGGAGAGTTGTCTCACAATCAGGCCGCTGCCCCCTATGTGCCCCCTCCCTAAAAACGAACACTTGACTGCTCCTCGCTCAGGCTTCACTGGTTCTCACCGCAATTTCTCAGTTCACCGCTATGGGTTCCATGATCAGTTCGGCCAAGCGCATCCCGTGTGGTCAAAATAGTCAGCCGATCGGTAACCGCTGAATAAGATGGCAATTGAGGCGACTCGAACCAGCTCCATCTCGGCCGATTCAATCGCGATCCGACAGCGCCAGGATCGGCGAAACCGGCATTCAGGTGCAACATGAGTTTCGAACCGTGGCAGCTTCTGCTGTCGATCGTGGCTGGGTGGATCCACGACGAGC
>SHZY01000225.1 GCA_009692065.1 Gemmataceae bacterium | reverse complement strand
CCCGTCTGGCCAACGCAGCGATTCAAGATACTCGCGGCAGGCTTCATCCGACGAAAACCGCCGCTCCAACTCCAGCAGCGTCCGAGGGTAATCTTCCATAACCAAACACTACATCTTGTGCATGGTTGACTCAAGTACATAGCCCAGAAGCGGTAATTGACTGACGCAACCCCGGGTATCAATGACTGAAATTGAGGATTGTTAGGGGACATGACCTCGGAGCTGTGCCCGACGGGATCAGCATTCGTGACAGTCAATGTTTGGGTCGTTCGAACCAAGGTAACGTGGGGAACGTAACGTCCCTGACGAGTTGTCACAGTCACCTTGACTTTGGCTGTCGCCTGATAATCAGGGTGGATCGGGAGCGGAGTGTCTTGCGACCGCTCGAGCCACGCGACAACATTTGCCACGCCGCGAGTTTTCGGATCGACCACGAGCCGTTCGTGTGGTATCGGTTTGGAAAATACATCCTTATCATGGGTAACTGTGACAAATTCCGGCTTGGGAGGATCGCCTGCGTAGCGGAAGACTCCTCGTAAATCGCCCCACTGGCCAACCGGTGCAACGCGGCCGCGACCCGGACGTGGATCCTGGGCAATCTTCTGATACGTCGAGAGCACTGTTCGGTATTCTGCCACCGCGGCCTCCGACAACACTCCTTGGTGCCGCTTGATCTCCGCCTCCATCCGCCCGATAAGAAATGCAACTTCTTTCTGCCTCGGTCGCAACGGCTTGCCGGGCACGTCGATATGCCAGGGGGCCGAAAGTGCAAATCGGCTACGGCCCGGTTCGGTCGGCTCAAAGCAGCGCAGTGCCATCCAGTTGGAACTGCGAACCTTCATGGAACGAGAGACTCGCAATCTAAAACCGCCACCTGGCATGGGTTTCCACTGTTCCTGCATCAGATATTTATGGATGCCAGCGCCGCTTACGACGATCTCGACCCTACTCAACGGCTTGCACTATATATCCAGCCATCGAGTTGATACTTGGCTTCTGCTTCAGTCTGCTTGAATGTATGCCCAGGTAGTTGCTTGGAAAGTCGCACATCCATCAGCGGGCCGGTCGTGACGAAGCTGTTGCCGGCGTTGAGTCCCCGCATCCAATCGTCGTAGTTGAAACCGTTGGGGCAATGGACATAGACCCGGCCGTACCCCAGCGGAACAGGGTGTACGCCGCTGGCAGTCCCCCCCGTGGGCCGCAGCCGGAAGCCGCAGTTCAGCAGGGCGTAGTAGTTCTGCAATCCGAACTCGATCCAGCCGTTTTCCGTCAGCCCATTGGCGTCCCGCTCCGCATTCATGTAGTCCGGCGGCTGGATGGCCCAGCGTCCGAAGTGAAAGCCGGTACGCCAGATGTGGTTGTTGGTCAGTTCGTAGAGATCGACCTTCATCGTGGGGACGATCATCATCGACCAGGGCCAGTTGTGCTTGTCAAGTTCCAGCAGAGCCCCTTGGTCGTGAACCTCCGTCGCCAACGGGCCAACCGGCGAGACCGTGCTTTTCAAAGGCTTTTTCTGATTCAGCGCAAAGACGGCCCCCAGCATGTGCGGCTTGCGGGCGACGTTGAAGATCTCGTACTCGGTGTTCAGCG
This sequence comes from Gemmataceae bacterium, assembly GCA_009692065.1. Taxonomy (GTDB): domain Bacteria; phylum Planctomycetota; class Planctomycetia; order Gemmatales; family Gemmataceae; genus SIAQ01. Next base: position 4,932 of record SHZY01000225.1, on the reverse strand, counting down.
GCCAATAGACGTGGGTCGGATCGATCTCGACCAGTTTCGCTTCGAGCGGCTCCTTCGGCGGCGGCGGAACCGTGTCCGATTCGGTCGTCCAGGAGGTGATCGGCAAGGTCACGTTGAGATCGTCGGCCAGCATGGCCGTCGGCAATTCCGAGAGCGCACGATGACAGTGCGTTTCGCCGGAAAACCAGCCGAGTTGCTGGATGTCAACAAAGCGATTCAGCTTGAGTACAACTTGCACGGGTTCGTTGTCGATTTCAACTTCGACGATCGCGGGAAGCCATTCCTTGCCGCGCTCGGCGGTCAGCGTATAGCTGCCCGGCGGCAGTTCGGCGGTAAACTCGCCTGCCGGCAAGGCCGTGTGAATCTCCACGCTGTGCGTGCCGTAGTTCTTGCGATACTCGACGCCTGGGCCACCGGGACCGATGGCGCGCGCGGTGTGCCATTGACCTTTTACCGGCCCTTCGATGTAGAGCCGCGCGGGCAACGGAGCGCCTGAGTCGGCATCGACTATTCGGCCTCGCAGTACTCTCGCAACGCCTCCGGGGGCTGACGCCCCGGGCTCGCCTGATGACTGGCCATCCTTGCGCCACAGCCAACGCCGCAGCTTGGGAAACATGGTCAACGCGTTTTCGCGAAGAATCTGCCGGCCGATCCGCAGGGCGTCGTGTTCGCGCAATTCGCCCCGTTCCACTTTCTCTGTCAGTGCGTCGGTCAGCGCCTGCCGCGTCAGCGCCGTCGCTCCGTAGATGCCTTCAACATTGGAAGCATCGGCCCCCCACATGATCTGATCAGAAGGAACCGCGTCGAGCCATTCCTGATACGCCCGGCGGGCCACGGTCTGGCTGAGCGTCGGCAGCCAGACCGAATCGATCCACACATTGCGGTTTCGCATGGCGATCACCGCCGTCTCGCCGATCCAGGGATAACCGCTGTGAAACAGGATGAACTTCGTCTGGGGATTGGCCTGGATCAGGTCCACCAGCAGCATCGGGTTGCTCCCCTGGATGCAGGCCTGGCCGGTATGGATCTGAAATGGCAGTTCGTATTTAGCGCTGAGCTTACAGACGTGCCAGAACATGAAGTCCTCAAAGTCCTGCTGCTCTTGCTGCGAGATTTCCTTTTTTGGTTTGCCATAGACGGCGGCGGCCCGCTCCTGCGAAACCTTTTCGTAACGCAATGTTCGCTCGTAAGCCTGGGTCGATTTGAGGCAGACGCAGTCGGCCGCCACAGCCTCGACGAAGATGGCATCGACTACCTTGAGGAAGTCCTCCAACGTATCGGTCTTCAGATTGCGCTTCCGCGCGAAGGCAAACGGGCTGTCCATCTCGCTGCCGAACTGGCTCGGATGGCTGCCGCGCATCAGCGTAGTGACATTCAGCAGCGGCACACTGAATCGATAGGCCCGTTGGAATTGCAGCCGGGCCCAGTAGGGATCGACGACCATCAGTTCGATGTTTGCCCGTCTGGTGACGACTTTTTCAATCCAGTCGTCGGTCTGATAGTTGTCGAAAATCTGCTCGTTGAGCTTGCGGGCCTGCTCGGGTGTGATCGCATCGAAATCGACCCCATACAGTCTTCAAACGCCGGGAGCAGATAGCGATAGGCACTGGTGCCCTTGGCATTGGCGAAGTTGGGCTGCTGGAGCTTCCACCAGGCGTCAAAGTTGCCATCGGCCGGCCAGAGGGCCACGTTGTGGATCCAGGGAAAGTAGCTGTATTGCCAAATGCTGTGGAGATTCACTCCTCGCCCGCGCGGAGTGGACACCAGCTCGCGCATCTGGTCGCGGGGAGGCAAATGATCGTGCGTGTCGATAGCCGGCACGGCATCGAGCGAGGCTTTGATCCGCTGGTGGACGGGGCTGCGCTGCGGCGGCTCGTCGGTCGCGGAACTTACAGCCAAGATGGCAGAGGCCATCAGCACCCAACCCAGCGGCGCTGTCCCGATGCAAGCATGGCCTTTGCGTGGAAGCATGGGCAGTACACTCCAAGACCAGGCAGGAAGAGAGGCTCGTGTGGAGTTTGGAGTCTAGAAGGTAAGGTGCAGAGGTTCAAGTTGATGGATGATACGGCCTGTCGTCCTATTTTCCAGCTGCTTGTTGAAAGCAGGAATGGCTGTCAAATTGGCAGCCCCGGCCATGTTCTTCCTTCGGTTTGGACCAGCATTTCGAGCCCATTGGTATTGCTGGAAGGCGATCTAAGATGCCTTCTGCCAACGCATTACGACGAGGCCAAATCACTTTGGCCCGTCAGTTGCAATAAAGGTCGCATCTACAGCCGGCCTCTATGCAATTTTGGCAGGTGGCACCGTTTAACAGACCACCTTTGAATCCGGTCTATGTAAAGTCGCCAAGCGGGCAGTGGCATTCCGGCACACCAATCCACCCACCCACATCGAAGCTCCCATAATTGGAGGAACCGAATCCATGACGACCGCGATGAAGTCCAAACCGAAGAAAACCCACTCCTCCGTCAAGCTGCAGCCGTTGGGCGACCGCGTGGTGGTGGAACGCGAAGAAGGGGAGTCGCGCACGGCCGGCGGCATCGTGCTGCCTGACTCCGCCAAGGACAAGCCCTCGCGGGGCGTGATCATCAGCATCGGCTCGGGCCGCCTGCTGGATGACGGCACGCGGAGCAAAATGCAAGTGAAGGCGGGCGATCGCGTGCTGTTCACCAGCTACGCCGGCGAAACCTTCCGCGTCGGCGACGACGAACTGCTGCTGATGCGCGAAGACGACATTCTGGCAGTGATTGAATAATCCCAACATCAACCGGCGAGCGGGGGGTGTCAGCCCCCCGTTGATGCGACGAGAAAACAACAGGTGGCTTACTCTCCCCACTCGCCAAGAAGTGACACGAACAGAACCGAACTCTACCGATAACCGAGGAGATTCTCATGTCCAAGATGATGGCTTTCGACCAGGAAGCCCGTGAGGCAATGCGACGGGGCGTTGCCAAGCTGGCCCGCGCGGTCAAAGTGACGCTCGGCCCCAAAGGGCGGAACGTGATTCTGCAAACTAGCTTCGGCTCGCCGACCGTCACCAAAGACGGCGTGACCGTGGCCAAGGAAATCGACCTGGAAGACGCCTATGAAAACATCGGCGCCCGCATGGTTCGCGAAGTGGCCTCCAAGACCAGCGACGTGGCCGGCGACGGCACCACCACCGCCACCGTGCTGGCGGAAGCGATCTTCAACGAAGGTCTCCGCGCCGTCGTCTCCGGCGTCAACCCTGTGCATCTCAAGCAAGGGATCGAAAAGGCCATCGAAGACATCACGGCCAAGCTGAAGTCGATGTCGATCGCCATTAAGACCAAGAAAGAAATGGCCCAGGTGGGCACGATCGCGGCCAACAACGATCCTCAGATCGGCAGCATCCTCTCCGACGCCATGGAAAAGGTCGGCAAGGACGGCGTCATCACGGTCGATGAAGGAAAGAGCCTGCAAACCGAGACCGAATGGGTCGAGGGTATGCAGTTCGATCGGGGCTATCTCTCCCCCTACTTCGTCACCGATGCGACCACGATGCAGGCGGTGCTGGAAGACTGCTACATCCTGATCCACGAGAAGAAGATTGCCAGCGTCAAGGATCTTGTCCCCGTACTCGAAGCGGTCGTCAACGCAGGCAAGCCGCTGTTGATCATCGCCGAGGACATCGAGGGGGAAGCCCTGGCCACGTTGGTCATCAACAATCTCCGCAAGACGTTCATTTGCTGTGCCGTGAAGGCGCCCGGCTACGGCGATCGCCGCAAGGCGATGCTGGAAGACATCGGCGTGCTGACCGGCGGCACCGCGGTCTTCGAGGACTTGGGTATCAAGTTGGAAAACTTGCCGCTTACCGATCTGGGCCGCGCCAAGAAGGTGATCGTGGACAAGGACAACACCACGATCATCGAAGGTGGCGGCAAGAGCAGCGACATCAAGGCCCGCGTCGATCAGATCCGCAAGGAGATCGAAAACACCACGAGCGACTACGACAAGGAGAAGCTCGAGGAGCGGCTGGCCAAGCTCTCCGGCGGTGTGGCCAAGATCAATGTTGGCGCCGCGACCGAGAGCGAGATGAAAGAGAAGAAGGCCCGCGTCGAAGACGCTCTGCACGCCACGCGGGCAGCCGTCGAAGAAGGGATCCTGCCGGGTGGGGGCGTCGCCCTGCTGCGGGCTTCGTCGGAAGTGAAGGCTAGCGGCCTGAGCCACGACCAGGAGATTGGCTACAACATCGTAGTCCGCGCCTGCCGCGCGCCGCTGACGGCCATCGCCAGCAACGCTGGCCAGGATGGCGGCATCGTTTGCGAGAGAGTTGCCGAAGGCAAAGGCAACTTTGGTTACAACGCGGCCACCGATGAATACGAAGACCTGGTCAAGTCAGGCGTCATCGACCCGACCAAGGTCACGCGCACAGCCTTAGGCAACGCGGCCAGCGTGGCCACGCTGCTGTTGACGAGCGATGCGTTGATCGCCGAGAAGCCGAAGGCGTCCAAGAAGGCTGCCGGTGGCGGACACGGCGGCGATTACGACATGTATTAATCCGCTGCCGCCGCAAGCAAGTCGGCACGCGGACTCTGTTGAAGCGCACAGGCCACGAGGGTCAAACCTCGTGGCCTTGTGCTTTTTGTAGGTCCGTTTTGCCGAAACGGACCTCATGTTGACGCTCTACCCGACCAGTACGTCTGAACTTGGCTTACTGCTTCCCCGAGAGGTCCAGTCCGGTCCCGGCGCGCCGGGAGACCTACTTTTGGGGACGCCCAAGGGTGGTAGCTGGGCGTACGAGCCGTTATTCTCACAATATTCCTACTGGGCTATGTACTTGAGTCAACCAGGCCCAAGATCTTGTGGTTTTACGATCGTTGGTACGGCGTGGGCACGATTTGGACGGCCTGCTGAATCAACCGGTAGAACAACTTGCCGCGCGAGCGGGACGTGCGGCGGTTAAAGCGGAAC
>SHZY01000001.1 GCA_009692065.1 Gemmataceae bacterium | reverse complement strand
GTAGGCAACGGGCAGGGCATCTCCGCGCCGATCATGACGTACCGTCCGCGTTCGGCGTGGCAAAGCGTACCATTGCTATGATACCCACTTTGATCGGATCAGGCAGCGTCGGCCAGGCGTCGAGTAAGCGTTGCAGATTGGGGTCGATTTTGGTTCTACTGCGGTCTCTACTGCGGGCTTTTGCGTGGTCGTCATCGCAAGGTAGGCTGGAATCGGGACTTACGGAATCGTCCCGTGGATTGCAAATCCGCCATCCCCGGTTCGAATCCGGGAGGGGCCTCTTTTCTCAAGTCGCGAAAGAACAGCAAGTTGCGTCAAAAACGGCGGGCCTGCCAAAATCAGGCCCGCAAAAAAACCTCAAGAACCCCTCACCTCGAAGTCTGAATCTGCTCCAGAACGTCGTCTGCAATAGGAGGCTCACTGGCCCAAAACAGGACAAGCCAAAGCCTGCTGCCCGTGAATAGCTACAGAATTTGCAGGCAGAATACACTTTGTCACCGTTTATCAAGCCAAGAATTCGCCGCAACTCCTTACACTTGGTTTTCTCTGTGCCTCTGCGGTGAATAACGGGGCAGAAAAGGGGTCGGGAGTCGTATATTACGAAATATAAGAACGTATTATTCGACTCCCACCCCCTTTTCTCGGCGATCAGTCCATCGTGATGGACAGCTTCAAGCTGGCCGAGTAGCATCCACAATGGACGCTAAGTCGGTCGAAAAGATAGAATAGCTGCACTGTCGCGCCACTAGCCGTGAAAAGGCCCGCAGGAGAGATTCGCATGTTCCTGTCGAACGACTGTCACCATCCGCAGATGTCGCGCGGCGCTTCAGGCGGGAGCTATTGGCTTGCTCGGTCTGGGTATGAATCACGCGTCGGCGCTACGTGCTGCGGACCGGGTATCGACCAGGCCTGGCGCAGGGCGTGCGAAATCGGTCATCTTCGTGTTCCTCTCCGGCGGTCTGACTCAGCATGATAGCTTCGATCCCAAACCGGACACTCCCGACGGCATCCGCGGGGAGTTCGCGCCGATTGCCACGCGGACGCCTGGAATACGCATCTGCGAACATTTGCCGATGCTTGCCGAACGCAGCAACAAGTGGAGCCTGATTCGTTCGCTGACCACGCCGTACAACGAACACTCCCAGGGGCACATGGCCATCCTGTCGGGCCGCACGCCGATGCCTCAAGGGTTTAACTCGAGCCGGCCGGAACCGGGCGACTGGCCGTCCATTGCGTCGGTGGTGGGCGCCGCCCTGGCGCCGCGTACCAACAATCTACCCCCGGCGATTGTCCTCCCCGAGCGGCTGATTCATCAAACCGGACGCGTGATTCCCGGCCAGTTCGGCGGCATGATGGGGAGCCGGCGCGATCCGTGGTTTATTGAAGCGTCCCCCTTCAACCCAAGGTCCTATGGCGCCTACCCGGAATTCGAGTTCCACTTTGTCCGCGGGCGGGAGCGAAACCCGAATCTCCGTTTCCAGACGCCGAATCTCAGTTTGCCGCAGGGCCTGACGCGTTCGCAGCTAACGAATCGCGATGGGCTGCGAAGGATGTTGGACCAGCAACGGCGTGAGATGCATCGTGCCGCGTCCGTGGAATCGTTCGATCGCTATCGCCAGGCCGCGCTTTCGCTCCTCACCGATTCTCACGTCCAGCGGGCGTTTGACGTGGAGAGCGCCGATCCTCGCGTCCTCGATCGTTACGGACGCAATGCCTTTGGCTGGTCGCTGCTGATGGCCAGGCAACTCATCGAAGCGGGAGTGACGCTGGTCCAGGTGAACCTGGGCAACAATGAGACATGGGATACGCACGAGAACAATTTCCCGCTGCTCCGCAATTGCCTGCTGCCGCCGACCGACCGCGGCCTGTCTGCCCTGATCGACGATCTCGATGCACGCGGCTTGCTCGACGAAACGCTCATCGTGATGTGCGGCGAAATGGGACGTACGCCGCGCGTCAACGCCGGCACGGGCGAGGCCAGAGTTCCTGGCCGAGACCACTGGGGTGCGGTGCAGACGGTGTTCCTGGCCGGCGGTGGGATCAGGCAGGGTGTCGTCGTCGGTGCGTCGGATCGCAACGGCGCGTATCCGGCCGACAATCCGCAGAGGCCGGAGAACCTGGCCGCCACCATCTATCATGCCCTGGGCATTCCTGCCACCGCAGCCTGGAAGGACGAGCTGGACCGCCCGCACCACATTTACGATGGCGAACCGGTTGCCGGCTTGGTCATTGCATGACCAAGGTCGAATTAAGAGTCTATCCGGAAAGGCTGTTTTTCGGGAGGGCGAGGCTCCTGCCGAGCCGTGAAGCCGCGGAAAACTCAACGTCCAAACGGCTCGGCAGGAGCCTCGCCCTCCCGATCCAAGACTTCCTGGATAGACTCTAACTTGATTTCCACCTTCAATTGATCGCCCCGCTGAAAAGCGGCGCAATAATCTCCCCCTCATTCAAGTGCATGGGCCGATTCAAGCGGTCGGCAATTGTCGTGCGTGGATCGACGCCGAGCGTGCGGTAGATGGTGGCGCCGAGGTTGGAGGGGTAGTAGGGATTGGCGGCAGGGTAGGCGGCGATGCGGTCCGAGCTGCCGATCACCTGGCCGCCGCGCACGCCGGCGCCGGCGAACACGGCGAAGAAGACGCCGGCCCAGTGGTCGCGGCCATCCGGGACATAGCTGGGCGTGCCGACATTGCCGCCGAGCTGAGGCGTGCGGCCAAACTCTCCTACCATCACGATGAGCGTTTCGTCGAGCAGGCCGCGGGTGTCCAGATCATCGAGCAGCGCGGCCACACCCTGATCGAGTGGGGGCAGCAGGCGATCCTTGAGTTGAGCGCAGTTGGCGTTGTGCGTATCCCAGTTGTTCATGGTCCCCATGTTGGCCTGGACGATCGGCACGCCCGCCTCGACCAGCCGGCGCGCGAGCAACAGCGACTGCCCAAACATATGTCGGCCGTAACGGTCACGCACCGCGGTAGGTTCACGATCGATAGCGAAGGCCCGGCCGATCTCGCTCGTGGTGAGCATGGAAAACGCCTGTTGCTGCTGGCTGGTGTAATCGCCCACGGCTCGGGCGCGATCGAGGCCTGAACGCTGCTGGTCCACCTGCACCAAGAGCCGACGACGATCGTCGAGATCGCGGATCGACAGACCCACGGGAAGATTCAGGTTCTCGACGCGGAAATTCGGACTGTTCGGATCCTCGCGCACCTGCCAGGGGTCATGCCTCGCGCCGAGGAAGCCGGCATTTTGACCGGAGAAGCCGTAGCCGTTGTTCAAATAGGTCGGCATCATGACGCCGCTCGGAAAGCCGTCGCGGCGCGGGCGAACGTAGTTCAGCCCGGACGCATAGCAGGGCCAATCGTGGCGTGAGGCCATGTGGGTGGACCCGAGCGGCATCTTGTCGATGCCCGTCAGCACCATGTGGGTGGCATGCTCATGGCTGGGCAAGCCATGGGTCATGGAGCGGACGATGGCGAACTTGTCGGCCCGAGCGGCGAGCCTTGGCAGGTGTTCGCAAATCTGCACTCCCACCGCGCGGGTGGCGATTGGCTGAAAGGAGCCTCGCACCGATTCCGGGGCGTCGGGCTTCAGGTCGAACATGTCGAGGTGGCTGGGCGCGCCAGTGAGAAAAATGAGGATGACGCTGCGAGCTCGGGGCGCAGTGCTTTCAGCCGTCCGCGCCTGGTTGGCAAGCAGCGCGGGCAGGCCCATGCCGATCAGCCCGGAGTAGCCGACTTGCAAGAGTTCGCGGCGCGACATGCCAATCGTGTGGCGATGAGCGAGTTCTTGCTGAGGCATCGCAAGAATCCTTTTGCATGTGTGTGGCAAGGCGGCTCCAGGAGGGCGCGTAACTTCAGTGACTTTAGCAAGTAATCCGTTAGCATCAAGCTGATTTCTGCCCTTCCTAGGGGATTCGGCCTACCGAGACATTTTGAGGCCTGGCGTTCGCAAGATGGCAGGCCGGTGCTTGGCGAGCTAACCGGACTACGTATCTATTCGTCCCCGGTTGGTGGCAAGGGCTAACTTGCCTCTTCCCAGACCGAACGGTAAGCTCCGATCGATTCGAAGTAGGCAACCATGCTCTGGTAAAACGGATGGCACGATAGCGTCGCACTATCGCCGATCACCAGCAACTTGCGGCGGGCGCGGGTCATGGCGACATTCATGCGCCGGACATCGGCGAGGAAGCCAACCTCTCCCGCGGCATTGGAACGAACCAGCGACAGCACCACTACTTCCTTTTCACGGCCCTGGAAGCCGTCCACGCTGTCAATTTCCAGACCGGCGATCGGCAGCATTTCGCGCAGGAGCCGAACTTGCGCGGCGTAGGGAGCGATGACCGCAATCGCCTCGGCCGCGACGCCGGCAGCCAGCAAAGCCTGCACTTGACGAGCAACCAGCGCAGCTTCCTGGTGGTTGAGCCGGCTCTTGCCAGTCGGCTCCGGCTGCTCGTCGTAGCCCGCGCCGGCCGTGTCGATGAACTGGACCGGCGATTGCGTCAGCGGATTGGCGGTCACGCCGGGCAGTTCGCACAGGAGGTGGCTGCGCACGGAAGCGTGGGCTTCCAGGTCGGCATCATAGAACTGTTGCGACGAGAAGTCCATGATTGCTTCGTGCATGCGGTACTGCACATTCAGCCGGCGCGTCACCAGCGGGCCGCATCGTCCAACGAGCCGCTCCATCAGGCTGATGCCGAAGCCTTCCGCGGCCGCCTCTTGCGACAGAATCGTCGGCGGCAACTGACAGTGATCGCCCGCCAGCACCAAGCATCCGCTGCGCACCAGAGGCAGCCAGCAGACCGGCTCCGTACACTGGGCGGCCTCGTCGATGACGACCAGGTCGAACTGCCGCTGCCCCAGGATCTCGCTATCCAGCCCGGTCAAGGTCGCACACAGAACTGTCGCGCCGTTCAGGATGCGGTCTACCGCCAGCGATTCGAGGCGACGCGAGTCGTCCAAGAGCGCGCGGCCCTCCTGGCGAAGCTGCTGGCGCAGGCCGGGCTCAGGTTTGCCACGCGTCCACTTGCCCGCCTGGCGAAATAGGCCGAACGCCTTCTTGGCCAGCTTGCGTGCCTGGCGCGTGTCGTCATGGTCTTCGACCATCAGGTCGAGGGTATGCTCGCGCAGGGCGGGCAAGACACGAGCGGGATGGCCGAGCCGCACCGCGTGCTCGCCGCTTGCCAGGAGGCGTTCGAGCAGGTTGTCCACGGCCAGGTTGCTGGGGGCGCATGCCAGCACCTTCTGCCCACGCCGCACGGCCTGGCGAATCAGCTCGATCACCGCCGTCGTCTTGCCCGTGCCCGGCGGACCGTGCAGGATGGCCACGTCGCTGGCGGACAGCGCAAACCGGATAGCGTCTTGCTGTGAGGTGTTCAAGGAACCATCGAGAGGCAAGAGCGGAGTTTCAGGCTTGAAGGCAGGCGCCGTTTCGCCGAGCAGGATGCGGCGCAACTCGGCGAGACGATCGCGCGTCGCTGTTCGGACACGCTCGAGCGTGGCTATCTGTCTTTGCCTGGCTGTCTCATCGGTGGATAGATCGAGCCGATAGCTTGCCGGGCGCTCCTCATCGCCGGGCGGCTCATTCAAGGCCACCCGCAACTCCATGCGGTTGCACTCGCAGACGACGCCGCGCCACCCCTCTCCCGTCTTGGCACCCATGGCCGACAGCAGGATCGGCGCCCCTGGTTCCAGCCGATTCCATGGCAACTGCAACGTGCGATTGCGGCGGGCGAGCGTCAAGATGAAGCGTCCGCCCAGTCCCGACGTTTCCTCGACCACGACGAGCCCAACGAGGCAATCGCCGGTGCGTTCTGCCGCAGATCCCGCGTTTTCCAGAATCTGCTGGGCCTCCGCTTGCGACTCCAGGTGCAAGAGCCGAGCGAGACGCTGAAAGTGATCGTTGGCGTCGGCAGGCGAAGCGCTGCTCCCGGTACACCAGGCACGCAGACGCCGCTCCTTGAAACCCGTCCCATCAAGAGCCTTGACCACGCGGGCTTCGGATCCATCCGGCACCTCGATGACGACGGTCGCTCCCTGCAAATCGATGCGCCCGACCTGCTCGCGCCGCAGCCCGCCGGCCGTGCATAGCAGGCGAAGGATTTCCCCCTTCGTCGTGCGCGGCGGCAAGGGTTCCAGATGGAGCAATGTCATAAGGGTGAACTGCGAGTCAGAATGAGTCGTGTCGGCTGACGGGCAATGCCTTTGTACTCAAATCCCCGGCGGCCGACACCAAGCCGCGTCGAAGGTATTGGTGCCTTTCCCTCGTGAACGAACTACTCGTAAACCTCCGCCCATTCCGTTTGGCGCGCAGCAGACTGGGACTCGATCAATCGATCAGGGAGTTTCGGGCCGCGAGATGAAGTCTGGGACCAACGCGGATCATGAACTATTCGAAGGTTCCGCTGAATCTTGCGCTGAGATCGACTGGGCCATCGTTCGGCGTTGTTCTTCGGTCAGATTCCACGGCAAAAACGGTTGAATGTCGCTCGGAGCCTGCGCGCCGGCCGTGGCACAAGCATCCAGGTACCAACGCAGCCAAGTGCGTGGGTTGAGGTTCCATTTCTGCAACGTGGCGAACACCGAAAACAGCATCATCGCCAAGTGCCAGCTCCACTCCGCTCCAGACCCGTAGTAATTCTTACGGTCCATCGACGGGCCGTGCTGCGACTTGACAATCGCATCAGATAATAGTTAAATAATTAACTTATTTGCAAGGCACGTGGTCCGATGAAAATGCGAGTGGCAGAGAGCGTCGATCCTCACGATGACTTCCCGTCGTCGCCAGCACGCAGCGCTGTGGTGGCCGTGGTGCGTGGTTACGGCATCGTGCAGAAACTGATGGAGCCCTATTTTGCGCAGTTTGCCCTGACGCCGCCCCAGTTTCAATTACTGACCGTAGCCAACCGCCTGCGCCGTAACACGCTCACCCAGCGGCGTCTAGCCGGTGAGCTTTATGTTTCGTTTCCAAACGTCACGATCATGCTGGCCCGTTTGGAAAAGGCGGGCCTGATCGAACGCCGCGCCAACACCGAGGATCGGCGCGAGAAATTCGTGCGTCTCAGCCGGCGCGGCCAGGCCTTGCTCAAACACGTCTGGCGCGTTCATCAGCGGCAGCTCGACCGCGTCATGGCGGGCTTGACTGCGCCCGAACAGAAGGAGTTGACGCGTCTGCTCAACAAAATGCTGGCCGCCCACACATGATATGCTCTTTTTTCAACACGGAGACACGATCATGAAATGTCGCACTCTCTCGATGGTCGCTCTTTTGCTCGTTGCCTATCCGCTCTAGGCCGAAACCCTTCGCGTGCCGAAGGATCACAAGACGATCCAGGCCGCCATTGAGGCCGCCAAGCCGGGCGCCAAGGTGATCGTCGAGCCCGGAACCTACCGTGAAAGCGTTCGGCTCAAGGCCGGCGTTATCCTGCAAAGCGCAGGCGCTGACGCCAAGGGAAAGCTCGGCCTGCAGCGGGCCGAAGCCACCATCATCGACGGCGGCGAAACGGCCAAGGGGCCGGCCGTTGTCATGGACGAAGGGGCGGTGCTCGATGGTTTCACGATCACCCGCGTCGGCCTCTTCGATCAGAAAGATTACGACAAGCACTATGCCACCCAGGGCGAGAACTTGCCGGACGATCGCGGCGCCGTCGGCGCCGGCAAGGATTTCCCCGCGGTCGGCATTCCCGGCGTGACCGCTACGGTTCGGCATTGCATCGTCCACGACAATGGGCACGCCGGCATCGGCTGCGTCGGCGCCAAGGACAAGCACAACAAGTCGCACATCGTAAAGAACATCGTCTATCGCAACATGGGCGGGGGCATCGGCGTCGCCGACGGCGCGGTCCCCACCGTCGAACTCAACAAGTGCTTCAACAACCTCCGTGGCGGCATCGGCAATCGCAACTCCGCCGGGCTGATCCTCAAGAACGAATGCTATGACAACGTGCGCGCCGGCATCGGCATCCGCGAGGGGGCCAAGCCGATCGTCAAGGGCAACAAGTGCTACAAGAATCGCCGCGCCGGCATCGGCGTCCGTATGGAAGGCACCGCTCCCGTCATCGAGGACAACGACTGCTATGAAAACGCCATGGCCGGCATCGGCGCCCGCGACGGCGCCACCGCGAAGATCTTTGGCAACAAGTGCTATCGCAACAAAGAGGCGGGCATCGGCACCCAGCTCGGCGCCAAGGCGTTCATCGCCCACAACGAATGCTACGGAAACGAGAAGGCCGGCATCGGCCAACGCTCGGACGCCGACACCACCATCGGCGGCAACTACGTGCACCACAACAAGAAAGCCGGGATCGGCTTCGACGATTGCAAGGCTGGCAAGTCGCTCGTCATTCACAACCGCATCATTGACAACGAACTGGTGGCGATCGGCATCCATGCGGGCTGGAAGGTGCGCGTCGCGGACAACGTCCTCTCGCGCGACGGCGGCATGCCTCCCATCGTCATGGTTTTCAAAGGCGCCGAGGCCGACTTCGTCGAGAACACCATCAAGGGGAGCGGCGTTGCCGGCATTCGCGTCGAGGGGACGATTCGCGTCATCAACAACAAATTCGAATGTCCGACCTTGCGCAAGGGCGGCGGCCCACCTCAGTTCGCGGTCTGGGGCCTGCCCGGCTCGGACATCGTGTTCCTCGAAAACAGAGTTACCGGCTGGCGTCATGCTCTCCAAGCCGACGAGGCCAGCGTGATGGCGGCCTACAACGAATTGGCCGGCTACTGGGAAACGGCCATCCGCGTCAATCGACCGACTTCGCCGGTCACGGCAATCGGCAATACCTTCTGGAGCAAGGCCGGCAATCCGGGTCTGACGTTGCCCAAGAACGAAGGCTTGGTGGTAGATAATTGGCTCGAAAAAGCTGACCTCCCAAAAGAAAAAAGGCGTTAGAGTTCTCCCTTCAGAGAGGCGGCCGACGAAATGACGGTGATCGCCCTGAGGCGAAAAGAGGCCATCGTAGCTTGCTCCTCGCTTGCACCGCCATCGAAAAGGCGGGGAATACTGTCAATGATCCGGGCTAGCTTCTACCGGGCTGGCGCTGCCTTCTTTTCGTTTTTGCCTTTCGGTTGCGGCGGGGCCACGACATGAGCGCGGACGGCCCACGCTTGCCATCGGGCGGCGAGGTCTTTCGCCATTTCGGGATGCTCATTGGCGAGGTTTTTGGTTTCGGCGCCATCCTTGTCGAGGTCGTACAGTTCCCACGGACCCTTGGCGCCGGCGGCGACGAGCTTCCAGTTCTTGACTAGGACCGCCCGGTTGCCTTCATGTTCCCAGTAGATTGCCTCCCGCTCGATAGGCTTGTTGGCGAAGGCGGGAACGAGACTCTTGCCCTCCAGCGGCGTGATCTTTTGGCCCTGATAGTCGCTGGGATATTGCGCGCCGGCCAGCTCGACGCAGGTCGCCATCACGTCGATGAGATGGGCGGGCTGCTTGCACAACTGATTCTGGTCGGCAATCCCATTGGGCCAATGGGCGATCAGCGGCGTGCGTACGCCGCCGCCATGCACCCAGTGTTTGAACAAGCGAAAGATGCAGTTGGACAGCCAGGCCCAGCCTCGGCCATAGCTGGCGAAGGAACTGTCCGCGCCGACCACGCCCCCCTTCTTGCGTTCAAAGCCCCAGATGCCGCCTTCCTCGCAGCCGCCATTGTCGGCCATGAAAAGAATGAGCGTGTCGTCGATGCGTTTCGTCTTTTTTAGAGCGTCCACAATTCGGCCCACCCCCTGATCGAGGCGATCGATCTGAGCCGCGTAGACCGCCATCTTGTGGGCCATCTCTTTTTTCTTTGCGTCATCGAGGGATGCCCAGGCCGGCACCTGCTTGTCACGCGGCGGCACGGGCCACTTCGTGTCGACGATGCCGAGCGCCTTCAGGCGCGCGTACCGCTCCTGGTAGAGCGCATCCCATCCCTTGAGATACGTCGCCTCGTATTTGGCAATGTCCTTGTCGATGGCGTGCAACGGCCAATGCGGCGCGGTATAGGCGACGTAGAGGAATATCGGCTGGGCGGGTTTCGCCTGGTGCTGATCGTGGATGAAGGACGCCGCGTTGTCGCTGATCGCATCGGTGTAGTAGAAACCAGGCTCCGCCTTGATGCGGGTGTTGTCTCGCGTCAAGGTCGGCGGCTGGAAAAAGCTGCCGGCGCCTTGGAGCGTGCCGAAGTAGCGATCAAATCCGCGCTGCCTGGGCCAGGTGTCGGTGGGACCGTCCATGTTGGGCGCCTTGGTGAGATGCCATTTGCCGATCATGCCGCACCAGTACCCGAAGCTTCGCAGCACCTCGGCTATGGTGACCGATTGTCGATTGAGTTCGCCGCGATAGCCGGGCTTTTTCTGATCGTTGTTCATCCCGCCCATGCCTGCTTGATGCGAGTAAAGCCCGGTCAGGAGGGCAGCGCGCGAGGGGCAGCAGCGGGCCGTGTTGTAGAAGTTGGTAAACCGCAACCCCTTGCTCGCCAGGCGATCGAGGTTGGGCGTCTTGATCTCCGAGCCGTAGCAGCCCAGATCCGAATAGCCCATATCGTCGGCGAGAATGACGATGATGTTCGGCTTCTGCTTCTCCTGCCCCTGGAGATTCCCGCTCAGAAGCGGGATGGCAGCCAGGACGAACAAGATCGGATGCGGTCGCATTTTGTCCCCTTTTCAAGAACCAGCGGGCTTCTGATTTACCGGTGCCAGTGCTTTGCCACAGCTTGAGTATCGGGAGGGCGAGGCTCCTGCCGAGCCGTGACGCCGCAGCAACCGCAAGGCTCGGCAGGAGCCTCGCCCTCCCAACCACCCGAGAACCAAGGCATGACAAGGCCCTGGTGGGTGATTACTTCGTCGCTGGAGCGAGGAGCTTGACCATGCCCTTGCCCAAGGTATCGCCGACCAAGAAATAGGTTTCCGCGTTGCCGAACTCGTGGTGACCGTGGCCTGGATTGGGTGAGTCCTCGGCGCGGCGAACGAAATCGTGCGTTTCGACGAAGATCGCGTTGCCCTTGAACTCCGGCCGGCTGACTGCGTTGGCCTGGGCTTGCCGAAGTGTCGCCCAGGCGCCGGGGGCTTTGACCCACGGCCCCGTCAACTCGCCGATCACGACCGGCAGTTGCGGAGTCTGCAGATCCTGGCGTACATCCTTGATCAGGTTCACCAAATTCTGTTCATACTCCGGCACCGCATTCTTCGGATCGACGCCATCGTTCCAGCCGTGATACCAGACGAAGCCTGCCAGTTCATAGCCTTGGCCCTCATACTTCGGGAAATCGGTCTTGAGGTTGTCGAGCGCCAGGCGAACTTCCGCCAGCATCTTTTTGAAATAGGGCCCAACCTCACCGCCGGAGCTGGGGGGACGGAAATCCTTGTACAAGCTCTTCCCGCCCCACGCTGTTTTGATGAGCAGAATCTGGCTGCGCACGCGATCGCCCACGACATGGCCGAACTGCAGTTCGGGGCCGAAGTGGTGCTTGCCTCCGTAGATGCTGAAGCCGATGGTCAACGGGCCTGCGAGCAAAGGTTGCTTCTCGCGTTGATAGCGAACCCAGACATCGTCGCGCACCGTCCATTGCCCCTTTTCGTTCTTGAGATGTTTGAAGAGCTGACGCTTGGCCGGGTCGTTCATCAGAGCCTTGAGCGTGCCTTTGCCATGGTTGTAGTCCTTGCCATCGAGATCCGCGACCGCTTGCCCTTCCATATTCGACTGGCCTGCCAGGATGAAGACCTTGACGGGCTTCGGTTTCGGCGCATCGCCAGCGTCCGTAATGGAAATGGCAAGGGCCAGCAGGCAGACAAGCGATACAAGTTGCCGGATGTTCATTTCGCGTGCTCATTTTCAGAAGACGTACATTGGTTCAGGGAATCGCTTCACCTACCATCGCGGTGGCCTCTAACTCAGACGTTCTGATCGACGAGTAGCGGCTTCGCGTTCGCCAGGCGGAAGCAGAGCCGCAAGCGGCAAACAAAATCGACGTGTTATGCTTCGAATGTTACTTATCGCGGGGCACCGATGGCACGCAGCCTTACTCTCTTCGCCATGATTCGCACGACGTCGCTCGCCTCCGCCGCTGATTGGCCGCAATCGATGGGCCCGAATTGCGATGACGTTTGGGCTGAAACACGCATCCTCTCGAAGTTTCCCGAGGGCGGGTTGAAGTTGCTGCGGCGAAAGCCGATCAATGTCGGCTTTGCCGGCTCCGCGGTCGCCGGTGGCAAGGCCTACGTCATGGACTATGTGCGATCGGCCGGCGACGAAAAGCAGGCGAGGACCAAATGGAACAACCTCAAAGGCAAGGAACGAGTGCTCAGTCGCGACGCGAAGCGAGAGCTTTTCGAAGCCGCCGATCCAGTAGTCTCCCTGGTGCTGGCTTTTGGTGTCGGCGTGGCGTTTGACAACGGTGTCTCCGTTGATCGACGGGTCTTCGAACGCCTTGCATTTGGCAGGCCAGTCCTTGAGCGTACCGGTCTGGAAGTCGAGATTTAGCGCCTTGCCGTCGGCGCCGACTGGTTCTTGGGCGGAGGCAATGGCGCCGACCAATAATAGCAACGCGATGGAATAGAAACGTGTCATGGGTGCGTGCTCTCGTTTTCGCTTAGCGGCAACGCCGCGTTGCCGTGACCAGGCGCAGTCCAGACCACGGTCCCTCGAAGCCCGCGTCGCACACGTCCACATCGAAGCCGTGTGCTTCGAGCAGCTTCTGCGCTTCGGGCAAGAGGAATGTCAGATAATACATGATGAAAGGCGGCGACACCAGGGAATTGCGCACGCGCATCGCCCCATTGAACCCGCGTGCCAGCCAGTAGCCCGGCGACCAGAGCGGCGGCATGTGCGCGGTGACAAAGACGAAGCGCCCGCCCGGCTTCAGCACGCGAGCGACCTCGGCGACGAATTTCGGCTCGTCCTTCGTCAGAATGTGGCCAAACGCACCGAAACAAACGGCGATGTCGAACTCCGCATGGAATGGCATCGCCAACGCGTCGCCGCGGACGAATTGCAACTCCGCCGTTCCCGGCGCATCGGCGGTGCGCTGTTGCGCCTCGGCCAGCATCCCCGCGCTGACATCGATGCCGATCACGCGATCCCGGCACAGGGGGCGCAGCATGCGCATCGCCGCCCCGGTGCCGCAGCAGATATCCAGCCCGGCTCCAAGGACGCCGAGCGTCTTGAGATGTTCGCCGACCCGATCAAGAACGGCATCAGGCGTGCGAAAGGGCGTGTAGTCAAACTTGGGCGCGAGGAGATCGTAGCCCCGCTCCGTCGAAGAAAGGGCTTGCACCGCGAGTTCCCAGAAGGTCGGTCCGTTGGCGTGAAACATGAGGAGTCAGTGGTCCGTAGTCCGTCGTCCATAGCATCTGTGAATGGCCACGGACTACGGACTACTGACGACGGACTCGATCACGCGCATCGTTTTCCATTTGCCGCTGCGGAAGCGAATGTAGAAACAGATCGCCATCACGCAGACGTGCACCGTCACCGCGGCCCAGGCCCAGTGGACGCTGGCTCCCAGCATGACCACGAGGTACGTCGGCAGCACCATGACCGGCCAGGCCAGGCAGAACGTCAACAGTGACACGAACCACGTATCGCCGGCGCCGCGCAGGGCGAACCCGAAGGTAAAAGTCACCGCATCCGCCAGCGAGTAGATCGCCACGCATACCAGCAGGCTCGGCACCATGTCGGCGACCGCCTTGAATTTCGCGGCGTCGCCGTCTCCTTCGAACACCGACACCAGCAGGCCGGGTATCGCCAAATAGATGGCGGCGATGACGCACATGTAGCCGAAGGTCCAGTAGAGTCCGGTGTAGGTGCTCTTCTCGGCCAGGTCGGGCCGGTTCTCGCCGAGACGTTGGCCGACGAGGATGCTGACCGCCTGTGCCAGCCCGATCATCGGCAAGAACGCGACCATGTTGAGACGCACGGTCAACGTGGTCGCCCCCATGGCCGCGTCGCCGAGTCGGCCGACCAATTGCGTGAAGAGATGGAAGGCGAGCACATCGAGAAACATCTGCATCCCGGCCGGCCCGCCGTAGCGCATCAGCCGTTTGAACAGTTCCCAATCGGGTCGCCAGCCAGCCGCCGTGTTGAATTGCGCGCGGTAGCATGGCCGCATGAGCAGTCCGACGGCTAGCAGCGCTGAGGCCCAGGATCCCGCGACGGTCGCCCAGCCGGCGCCGGCGATGCCCAGTTCCGGGAAGCCCAGCCGGCCGAAGATCAACACCAGCGCCAGCGCCGCATTGGTTCCGGTCCCGAACACCTCAATGCCGAGCACGGTCCACGTTTGGCCCCGGCCGGAGAAGAAACCGTTGACGGCCCCCATCACCAGCATCGGCATGGCGGCACAGGCGAGACATTGCAGGTAGGTGACTTCCAGGACTTGCAAACGTGGACTGTGATCGCCCAGGCTGATTAGGAATGGAGCGAGCGGTATGATCAGAAGGAAAGCGAGGCCCGCCAGCACGGCGAAGTGGATGCCTTGCCAAACCGCCGGCCCCACGCGCGCGTGCCGACCGGCGCCGGTGTATTGCGCGACGAACGTCGAGGTGTAGCCCGCGGTTACTTGCAGGAACCCGAACAGCAGCCAGTACCACATCATCGCCGGGAACGAGGCGGCCATCTCGTCTATTTGGTGCCACGACAAGAGGATCGTATCGAGAAAGAATTGTACCGTCATGAAGCTCTGGCTGACGATGAGCGGCGCGGCCAGCTTCAAGAGTTCGCGACTGCCGCCCGGCACATCCATCGGCGCGGTGGCAGCGGGCAGCGGTTCAGGCAGGGCGACGGCGGGTTCGATCGCTTCAATGCTGTCCACGCGGTTTCTCCTTGCGCGCTACGGCCAGCCCGCAATCCTTATGATATGGCCGGCTGCCCTGAGGTTCGGCATATAGCCCGCTGTTTACGGCGGGTTGGATGTTCATCCATCGACCGGTACAATGCCAGCATGCGCCACTCACTATCATTTATCGTCTGTGCTCTGATCGTCACCAACCTCCACGCGCAGCCACAAAAGGCTGAGCCGTTCACCAACAGCCTCGCCATGAAGTTTGTCTGGCTTCCCGCCGGCACCTTCACGATGGGCAGCTCGAACAAGGAAAAGGGCAGGGGGGACGACGAAATCCAGCGCAAGGTATCCTTCGCCAAGGGCTTCTACCTCGGCGTCCATGCCGTGACGCAAGAGCAGTGGATGGCCGTCATGGGCGACAATCCGAGCCACTTCAAGGGCAAGAAGACCTACCCGGTCGAGCACGTTTCCTGGCATGATTGTCAGGCGTTTTGCAAGAAGCTGTCGGCCAAGGAGAAGAAGGCCTATCGGTTGCCGACGGAGGCCGAGTTTGAATACGCTTGTCGCGCGGGCACGGCCACCGCATACCACTTCGGCGAGACGATTGCCACCGACGAGGCCAACTACAATGGCAACTTCATTTACGGCACCGGCAAGACCGGGGTGAATCGAGAGAAACCGATGCCGGTCGGCAGCTTCCCCGGCAATGCCTGGGGTCTTCACGACATGCACGGCAACATTTGGCAGTGGTGCCAGGATTGGCATGGCGGCTATTCGGGGAAGGAAGTCACCGATCCAAAGGGGCCGAAGACGGGCAAGAACCGCGTGCTGCGCGGTGGCTCGTGGGGGAGCCATCCGATCTTTTGCCGGTCGGCCAATCGCAACTTCGGCGATCCCGACAATCGCAACGAGTTCTGCGGGTTCCGCGTCGCTTTGTCGGCGCCGTGATCACGAAAGAAGCTCACGCAAAGGCGCAAAGGCGCAAACAGGCGAAGAAAACTCGAAATGGATGTGTGGATCTTCAGGCGGTACAAGTCGTTTTCTCTCCTCCTCCATCCTCTTTGCGCCTTTGCGCCTTTGCGACTTTGCGTGAGATAATGGGATCGGTTTCAGCGGGGTAGAAAAGCCTTGCGTGTACCCGCCGCGCCAGCGTACACTCAATGAATCGCCGTGTATTCCATCCGGGGGGAAGGACTCATGCAATCTCGCATCCGCTATCTCGTTGTCGCGCTCTTGCTTGCCAGTTTGGCCGGGCTGCCGGTTGTCGGTCAGCAGAAGAAAGAGGAGTTGTTCCTCGATCCGATCGATGTCAAGGTGCCGCACATCTCGACCGATAAGAAAGTGAAATACGATTACGACATCGTCTACGTTCGCACGCCGCGCAAGGGGGATAAATCGCGTAGCTCCTGGACCGAAATCGCCCATCCGGCGATCATGGACGCGCAGGGCGACTTGATGCTGCTGCATCCCGACGGCACCGAAGAACGCCTCGTCGAAGGCGGCGCCGATGGTTCGGTCACCGACCCGTACGTCTCCCTTGATGGCCAATGGGTTTTCTACTCGCACCTCAAGGGACTCAAGGGCACCAGCCAGCACGGCCAGCCGCCGTACCAGGGCGCCGACATCTACAAGATCAACGTCAAGACGAAGAAGATCGTCCAGCTCACACATCAAGAGTGGACGCCGAACACCGGGGCCGCGAAGTGGTCGGCCACCATGCGCAAGGGCGAGAAGGACACGACCTGGCTCAACTACGGCGTTCTCAACATGGGCCCGTGCCCGCTGCCCGGCGGCCGGCTGATCTTCACCTCCAATCGCAATGCCTTCAAGCCACCCAAGCATCCGTCGCCGACGTTGCAGCTCTTCGTCATGGACGACGACGGCAAGAACATCGAAATGATCGGCCACCTCAACATCGGCATGGCGCTGCACCCCGTTATCCTGAAGGATGGCCGGGTGATCTTCAGCACGCTTGAATCGCAAGGCCTACGCTCCAGCATTCTGTGGGGGTTGTGGATCATCAATCCGGACGGCACCAACTGGAATCCCGTGTTGAGCGCGCTATTGCCTGGCGAAGGGGCGCCGAATGCGTTTCACTTCCAGTCGCAGATTTCCGACGAGTCGATCATCGCCGAGGAGTATTACAACCAGAATAACAGCGGCTTCGGCGGCTACTACAAGCTCCTGCCGCCAGGCGAGGATGGCTACAAGAGTTACGATATCTATCGCATTCAGGGGCAAATCCCGCCGGCGTTCGGTCCCGCCTACACCGGCGATCCGCGCAATCCGCCGCTGCGAAATGGCCGCCACTCCAATGGCCGCGGGCAGTATAGCCGGCTGCCGTTCAGCCCGCGCGGCATCGAGTCGTTCACCCGTTTCGCCAACTTCGGCGAAGGCCCGGCGAATCCGTCGATCCGCGATCAAAAGGATTCGC
Organism: Gemmataceae bacterium; assembly: GCA_009692065.1. Taxonomy (GTDB): domain Bacteria; phylum Planctomycetota; class Planctomycetia; order Gemmatales; family Gemmataceae; genus SIAQ01. The sequence continues at coordinate 81,423 of SHZY01000001.1, read as the reverse complement.
CCGCCGTCGGCAAGTTCACGCATCCGTCGGGCGCTCCGTATAATCACCTACTAACCTGCTACACCCCCGGCCCAGCGAACCATCAGTACGCTCACTACCCGATGCCCGACGGCGGCATCTATCTCATCAAGGATGGCAAACCGATCGACGAGCCCGCGCAAATGCGCCTTATCAAGAACGACCCCAACTACAACGAGCAATGGCCACGCGCCGTGGTGCCCTACAAGCGCATCTTCGGCGTCAATGAGCCGAAGAATCTGACGCCGCTCGCAAACGACGGCAAGCTGTCGCCGCAGTTGCCGGAAGGGACGCCCTATGGCCTGATCGGCACCTCGAGCTTCTACAAGCGCGAGAGCTATCCGGGCGGCGCGGTTCCGGCGGGCAGCGTGACGGCGAGTTACGCCGGAAAGAACAAGGTGGGCTATGAGGGGCTCGATCCGTTCAACACGTCGGAGAACGGCGCGTCAATGAACTGGGTCAACCAGGGCTCCGACGCCGGCAGATATTCGAACGACGACATCCACGCCGTCCGCATCATCGCGATGGAGCCGACCACCGATCGCCACCAGGGCTTCAAATCAGGCCGGCGATTCTTCAGCCACGCGCAGGAACGGCTTCGCATCCTGGGTGAAATCCCGCTGCGCCATTTCACCGACAACAAGCAACCGCTCGACCCCGACAACAACCCCGATACCAGCTTCCTTGCCAAGATCCCGGCCGACGTCGCCTTCACCTTCCAGACGCTCGACAAGCACGGCATGGTCTTGAATATGGCTCAGACCTGGCATCAGGTGCGCCCCGGCGAAGTCCGCAACGATTGCGGCGGCTGCCACGCTCACAGCCAGCGGCCCACGGCGTTTGAAAAGACCGCGGCCGCCGACAAGGATTACAAGGTCTTCGACCTCACCACGAAGACGCCGCTGTTGACCGCGAAAGCGAAGGACGAATCGAAGCGGCAGTGGGACGCCAAGAACGAGACCGGCCTGCGTTACGCCAATTCCTCCCCTCACCCCTCCGCGGGAGAGGGGAGGGGGCACGTCGTCAATGTGGAGTACCATCGCGACATCAAGCCGCTGCTCGATCGCAGTTGCGTTGCGTGCCACTCGGCGAACAGCGGGCGTGAGCCCGCTGGCAAATTGGTACTCGACGACGAAACGAGGATCAGCCCGCCCAACCGCGGCATTACCGTCCCCGGCACCTATTACCGCCTCGCGATGGACCGCGAAGCCAAGTTCGGCTACAAGCCGGTGATCCACAATGGCCAATGGCGGCAGACCAACGCCTCACGCTACATCCGCGAGTTGCAGGCTCGCCGCAGCCTGCTCATCTGGAAGATCTACGGCCAGCGCACGGATGGCTGGACCAACGACGACTTCCCGACGGAGAAGGTCCTCGGCGACGCCGACACGCTGATGTGGAAGGGCAAGCCGTTCGCCAACACCCACGGGAATCGCAACCTGGCCGACCTCGATTACCTGCCGCCGCAATGCCCCCCGCCCGATGGCAAGGTCCCGCCACTTTCCGATGAGGAGAAACGCACCTTCGTCCGCTGGATCGACCTCGGCTGCCCGATCGATCTCGACTACGATCCCGCCAACCCGCAAGTGCGTGGCTACGGGTGGATGCTCGACGACAACCGCCCGACGCTGACCGTCACCGAGCCGACGCCGGACGCCAACAAGTCGCTCAACCGCATCCTCATCGGCATGCACGACTACGACACGGGGCTGGATCTGAAGTCGTTCAACGTTACCGCCGACTTCGCGATTGATGGCTTCAAGGCCGGCGACAACCTGGCGTCCAGGTTCAAGACGACAAGCCAGGGGGTGTGGGAATACCGGTTGGCGGAACCAATTTCGACGCTGGATCGCGGCGTTGTGACGGTGTCGGTGCGCGATCGCGGCGGGAATGTGACGCGGATTGTAAGGACGATCTCGGTGAAATAGGAGAGCCGGGTCTTCGTTTAGCGCCCGCGCGGCGCCACGCGGGCGCTAAACGAGGATGGGATTTCACTCCTTCGTCACCACCTCATCCAGATTCAAGATCATGTTCAGCATCGCCGCCGTCGCCGCGTGCTCGGTGACGTCGAGCGTTTTGTCGCGTGCGAATTCGCCGGCGCTGACAAGTTTCTCGGCGGCGGGGCGGTCGGCTTGATATTGTTTCAAGACGCGCTGGTAGCCGGCGAGCAGGATTTTTTGCTCGGTCGCCGATGGGGGACGCGCCGTGGCCTGGCGCCAGGCGAACGCTAAACGTAATCTCGGCGTTGGTTCGGCCTTGATCAGGCGCTCGGCCCAGACGCGGGCGGCTTCGACGAAGGTCACGTCGTTGAGCAGGATCAACGCATGCAGCGGCGTGTTGGTGCGTGCCTGGCGAACGGTGCAGACTTGCCGGTTCGGCGTGTCGAACATGTTCGGCGGGCCGATCGAGCGGCGCCAGAAGGTGTACAGACTGCGGCGATAGAGCTTGTCGCCCTTATCTTGCACGTACTTGATCTGGTTGAAGCTAAAATCTTCCCACAAGCCAGGCGGCTGATACGGGCGCACGGGCGGGCCGCCGACTTTTTCCACCAGGAGGCCGCTCATCGCCAATGCTTGGTCACGCAGTTGGAACGGCGTCAGGCGCAGACGTGGGCTGCGCGATAGCAAGCGGTTGTCGGGGTCCTTTTCGAAGGCGGCGGGCGTGACCTTGGCGGACTGGCGGTAGGTGGCGCTGGTGACGATCAGGCGGTGGAGGTGTTTCAGGTCCCAGGCGCTCCGCCCCCTCACCCCCGGCCCCTCTCCCCCGGAGGGGAAAGGGGAGGAGAATTCGACCGCCAGCCAATCCAGCAATTCGGGATGGCTCGGCATCTCGCCCTGGACGCCGAAGTCCTCCGACGTCTTGACGATGCCGATGCCGAAGTATTGTTGCCAGAGGCGATTGACGGTAACCCTTGCCGTGAGCGGATTGTCCTTTGCCACGAGCCACTTCGCGAGGCCGAGGCGGTTGTTCGGCGCGCCCTTGGGCAACTGCGGGAACGTCTTCGGGATGCCGGCTTGCACCTTTTCGCCGTACTTGTTGTAGATGCCGCGGTCGAGGACGAAGGTGTCGCGCGGGTCCTTGCGTTCTTCCATGATCATGGTGATGAGGGCGGAGTTCTTGGCATCGGTCAGTTTCTTCTTTTCGGCGTCGAGGGTTTGTTGCAGCTTTTGCAGGTCCTTGGCCGCGGGATGGCTGGCGAGAAGCTTGGCGTAGTCGGGCGACTTCTTATCGGGAAGCGTTTTGGTTTTGGCTTTCAAGTCGTCGAGGATGGCTTTTTCGCGAACGCTAAACGCAAGCTGGTTGTCCTGGATTGCCTTCTCGATCTTGGCGATCTTCACTTGCTGCTCCGGCGTCGGCAGTTCGAGGACAGGGGCGCCGGTGCCGCTGCGGCGATCGACACCGCCGACTTCCGCGATGCTGTTCCAGTAGGCGTAGAGCTGGTAGTACTCTTTCTGCGAAATCGGATCGTACTTGTGCTCATGGCAACGGGCACAGCCGACGGTGAGGCCGAGCCAGACGGCGCCGGTGGTATCGACGCGATCAACGACGTAATCGACGCGCGACTCTTCAGCGATGCGACCCCCTTCGCCGTTGAGCATGTGGTTGCGATGAAAGCCGGTGGCGACCTTTTGCGGAATCGTCGGCTTCGGCAGCATGTCGCCGGCGATTTGCTCGACGGTAAACTGATCGAACGGCATGTTCTTGTTGAGCGCGTCGATCACCCAGTCGCGCCAGGGCCACATGGCGCGGGTGCCGTCGGTCTGGTAGCCATTGGTGTCGGAGTAGCGGGCGGCGTCGAGCCATTCAAGCACCATCCGCTCCCCATAACGCGGCGACGCCAGCAGGCGTTCGACGAGTTCCGCCCAAACCCGTTCACGTTTAGCGTTCGCCGCATCCCACGCTTTTGCAAACTCTTCTACCTCAACCACCGTCGGGGGCAACCCCGTCAAGTCTTGCGTCACCCGCCGAATCAGCGTCCGCGGATCGGCCTCCGGCGAGGGCTGCATGCCTTCCCGCTCCAGCCGGCCGAGAATGGACGCATCGATCGGATTGCGCACCCACTTCGCGTCTTTCACCGTCGGCAACTCCGGCCGCTTCGGCGCGATGAACGCCCAGTGTTCCTGCCAGCTCGCGCCTTGCTCAATCCAGCGGCGGATCAGGTCGATTTGCTGCTCGCTCAACTTCTTGCCGGACTTGGCGGGGGGCATGCGTTCAAAGGCGTCGGCCGATGTGATGCGCTGGTAGAGCAAGCTTTCTTTGAGTTTTTTCGGCGCGATCACGCCCAGCAGGCCGTCCTTGGTGTCGATGCGCAGGTCCCCCTTGCGTGCCGATTTCGCCGGCCCGTGGCAGACGAAACAGGTGTCCGAAAGGATGGGCCGAATGTCGCGATTGAAATCGACGAGCTTCGGCGCCTGGGCGTGAACGCCGAGGGGCGCCAGCAGGAGGATCAAGCACGTGAGTAGTCGAGGAGTATGCATCATGGCGGATTGCTGGATGGAGGAACACGGTGTGTGGAAATACTCTTCTTAGGTTATCCAAAGGATCGCACCGGTGCAATGTTCTGCCGGAGCGATTCCCGTGGGACAGGATTCCAATCCTGTCTTTTCCCCTTGGGAGCGGACAGGATTGGAATCCTGGGGTGCACGACACGGTTTGAAAGAATAAACCACGGATTTCACGGATAACACGGATGGGGAAAAATGCCAACGAGGTATTTCCCATCCGTGTTATCCGTGAAATCCGTGGTTGTAGTTCGTTTTCTGCAAACCGCGCCGGGCCCCCGGAATTCTGTCCCACGAAAAATCGCTCTTGATTGAAACGTGCGGCTCGGCTATCACCCGTGCCTGTTACGTTGCGGACAATAGAGAAATTGCGTGTCTCGCTATGGGAATCTCGCGAATAACAAGCTGGTTGCTCGTAATCCTGCTGCTGCCGGCGGCGGGGTGCCATCGCTATCTGGTGGCGACGCCGAATCTGCTGCGCCATGCGGACGGGCGAGAAGTTTACGCGGCGTGTCCGGCGGACTGTCGAAAAACGGAGGCGGAAGTCTTGTATGCGACGGATCGGACCGTTGAGCTAGTCGGCGTCGCCGGCAAGAGGCCGGTCTATGGCCACGGGCGCTCGACCAGTCTGGCGTTCGGCGTCGCCATTGTCAGCCTGACGCCGCATTCGAGCTGGAAGGAACTGGTCCAGGATAGTACCACGGAGAATCGTAGCCGCGAGTATCAACTGAAGCTGGCCGGCACCAAGGAGGTCGGCCGGCTGAAGCCGCTGTTGGAGCAGGCCCAGCTCAGCGAAAGTGGCCTGGAGATCACGCGGGTCATGTTGCAGGAGCGCGATGAGCAGCGCCAACGACTCCACGAACTGTTGAGCCAGCGCCTGGCGCAGACGGCGCACAAAGACGTCTACATCTTCATCCGCGGCGTCAACAACAGCTTTGACGATGCCGTCTTCCGTACCGCGGAGGTCTGGCATTTCATGGGCCGCGTCGGTGTGCCGGTCGCGTACTCGTGGCCCGCGGGATTGGGTGGCATACGAGGATATGCCTACGATCGCGAATCAGGCGAGTTCACCGTCACGCACCTGCGCCGCTTCCTCAAGACGGTGGCGGAGTGTCCCGGCGTCGAGCGCGTCCACCTTGTCGCTCATAGCCGCGGCTGCGACGTGACCATCACGGCCTTGCGTGAACTCAATCTCGCCTACCGCGCCCAGGGTAAATCGACGCAGCACGAATTGAAGCTCGAAAACCTCGTCCTGGCCGCCCCCGATGTGGACGAGGAGGTGTTCATACAGCGCTTCGTCGGCGAGAACCTGCTGCAGGCGGCCCGGCGGACCACCATCTACGCCTCGCAGCACGACAAGACAATCGAGGCGGCCGACTTGATCTTTGCCAGCCGGCGCCGGCTCGGCATGCTGGCGGGCAAGGACATCAACCTCAGGATCCGCCACGGTCTGGCGAGGTTGCCCAACGTGCAGTTCATCGAATGCAAGGTCTCGGGCTTCTGGATGAGCCACAACTATGCTTTCACCCACCCGGCCACGCTATCGGATTTGATCCTCGTCTTGCGTGACCGCCGCGATCCCTGGGCCGCGAATGGCCGGCCGCTGTCGCAACCAACGGAGGGGACCTGGGAGTTGACGGATGATTATCTGAAGTGATGCAAGCCCCGGGGGTGAGGTACCCCGAACCCCGGGGTTCGGCGTACCTCACCCCGGGGCTTCCCGATTCTCCGATTCAACCTCCGCGATTGCTTTCCGGAGTTTCGCCACCGCCTCCTTCAACAGATATTCGATCTGCCCGTTCAGGCTGCGTAACTCCTGGTGGGCCCACGCTTCGAGGGCCAGGTGCAAGATCGGATCGATCCGCAGCAGGAAGGGTTTGCGTTCTTTCATGGTCCGTGGTCCGTGGTCCGTGGTCCGTAGTCCGTGGTCCGTCATTCTGTGCTACGGACTACGGACCACGGACTACGGACTAGTTGTACAACGTCCCCGTGTTGATCACCGGATGCACCTCGGCTTCGCCGCACAGGACGACCAAGAGGTTGCTGACCATCGCTGCCTTACGTTCTTCGTCGAAGACCACGATATTCTTGTCAACCAGTTCTTGCAGCGCCATCTGCACCATGCTGACGGCCCCATGTACGATCATCTTGCGGGCGGCGATGACGGCTTCTGCTTGCTGGCGGCGCAACATAGCCTGGGCGATTTCCGGGGCGTAGGCCAGGTGCGTCAAGCGCGCCTCCTCGGCATAGACGCCGGCTTTCGATAGACGTTCCTGCAACTCGTCCCGCAACGCTGCCGACACTTCATCGACGCCGCTGCGGAGCGTGATCTCGTTGGCCTCGCCGTGATCGTAGGCGTAGGAATTGGCGAGATGTCGGACCGCCGTTTCGCTCTGGATGCGGACGTAGGTCTCAAAATTCTCGACGTCGAATGCTGCCTGGGCAGTATCCTCGATGCGCCAGACGACGACGACGGCGATCTCGATGGGGTTGCCCTGCTTGTCGTTGACCTTGAGCTTGCCACCTTCGAGGTTGCGCGAGCGGAGCGAGAGTTTGCGTTTCATCATGAACGGGTTGGCCCACCAGAAGCCACTCTCCCTCGCCGTTCCGGAGTAGGAACCGAACAGCGTGAGCAACCCGGCTTCGTTGGGGAGTAGAACGAGGAAGCCGTTGCAGGTGACGATGGTACTGATGAACAGGAGGACGGCCGCCGCCATGCCCGAACCGCCGGCAACGGTTTGCCGGGCTTCCTGGGCAAAGATGCCGCCAATGAATAGGCCGATGGTGACCAGGAACATCAGGATCACTATCAACAGCATGAAGTAACCGTTAGCCAGGTGCGCAGGTCTTTCTTTGCTCATCGCAGGCTCCCTTCAGGTGTGAGATCTTTTTGATATTTATATGATATCGCTATGCTATTACAGAGTCAAGGGGGCAGTTCAGAATTGCTTTGCGTGCTCTGAAATCGCCGATAGGATGAGGACATTGTGAATTGGGGGATTGTCGATGGATTTTCCAAACTCCTGGAATAGTCTGCTTCGCCGCCGCGACATGCTCAAGATCGGCGCGCTAGGCCTCGCCGGCTCGCTTTTGCCGGACACGTTGAAGGCCGATGCGACGCATCGCGCCAGCGCCGATTCGGTCATTCTCTTGAACCTGATGGGCGGCGTTACGCACATCGATTCATTCGATCCGAAGCCAGGTGCATCCGAGGAAATCCGCGGCTCGCTCGGCTCCGTGCAGACAGCGATTCCCGGCGTGCGCTTCGGCGAAGTGATGCCGCGCATGGCGGCCTCGACGCAGCATTTCTGCTTGCTGCGAAGTTTCTCGCATGACTCGAACGATCATCTCCTCAGCCAGGTGTACGCACTCTCGGGCCGCAAGGTGACGATGGCCCAGCTGATGACGGAGCCGAACATCGGCTCGATCGTCGCGCATCTCCAGGGGCCGCGCGCCGGCTTCCCGGGCTACATCGCGATCCCCGGCACGACCCGGCCTGGGCCGCCGCCGTATGCTCTCTTCACCGGCGGCTGGCTGGGTCGGCAGTATGATCCATTCTCCACCGGCGGCACACCTCGCAACGAGGACTTCACGGCGAGAGTTGCCGAGGCGTCGGAGGACGAGTTCAACCAGCAGGGCTTGCAACTTCCGGCGGGCCTCAGTGTGTCGCGGCTATCGAGTCGGCAGACATTGCGGGAACGAGTCGAATCGTCGATGATGCAAAACGAGGACGCACTTGCCTCACAGTATCGCTCGGCGTTTGACATGCTGACCCGACCAGGCGTGCGCCGGGCATTCGATCTGCATCAGGAATCGGCCGGCGCGCGCGACGGCTATGGCCGAACCAAGATCGGCCAGCGCTGCTTGCTGGCGCGCCGGCTGGTCGAAGCTGGCGCACGATTCGTGATGGTCGATTACGGCTACGATCCCGAATACGGCAACCTGTGGGACAATCACAACGCGCCGGTGCAGAATCATCCGAAGATCTGCGACTTCGTCAAATATCCCTATCACCTCGCCGGCGTCGATCGCGCCTTCTCGGCCCTGCTCGACGATCTGCATCAACGCGGCTTGCTGGGCCGCACGCTTGTCGTGTTCCTGACCGAGTTTGGCCGCACGCCGCGGATCAACCGTGAAGGCGGCCGCGACCACTGGGGCGCCGCGGGCTCGCTATTCTTCGCCGGCGGCGGCGTGCGCGGCGGCCAGGTCATCGGCGCGACTGATCGCCAGGCGGCCGCTCCCGTCACCCCCCCCTGGGGCCCCGGCGATGTTGCAGCGAGCATCTATCACGCCCTCGGCATCGACCCGGAGGCGACGCTGTACGATCACCAGCGCCGGCCAAACCCGGTGTTGCCGGCGGGGCGGGTGATTGCGGGGGTGTTTTCGTGATTGTTTGGTGAGCCGAGCCGCGTAAGCGGCCGGTTGCCGGACGCGATACAATGTAGAACAAGGAGTTTTTGCCATGACCACCTTACTCCAAACGGCGTTTACCGAAGCCGCCAAGCTTTCCGACTCGGAGCAGGAGGTGCTGGCTTCCCGCTTGCTGGCTGAACTCGCCGCCGAAGACGATTTTGACCGTGACATCGCACGTACGTCGGATAAACTCGCAGCCCTGGCGCGGGAGGCGCTTGCCGAGCACCGCGCCGGGCAAACGGAAGCCCTGGATCCGGAGCGGCTATGAATTCGCGCACGGTGCGGCGGTTCCGCGATCTGTTGGCGGCACTCCCGACTCATGTGCGCGCACAAGCACGGGACGCTTACAAGCTATTCCGCGAAAACCCGTCGCATCCGGGATTGCACTTCAAAAAGGTCCATCCCGACCCGCCGACTTATTCGGCTCGCGTGGGCATTGGCTACCGGGCCGTGGGCGTATTGGACGGCGACACCGTGACCTGGTTCTGGATCGGGTCGCACGGGGACTACGACAAGCTCTTGAAGCAGTTGTAACGGGCAAACGAGGCGTGCGGCGCTATCACGCCCTCGGCATCGACCCGGAGACGACGCTCTACGACCGCCAGCGCCGGCCGAACCCGGTGTTGCCGGCGGGGCGGCTGATTCAGGGGGTGTTTGCGTGATGTACCTAATTGTCGGGAAGTCCCGGGGTGAGGTACTGCGAACCCCTGGGTTCGCAGTACCTCACCCCAGGGCTTGGACTGCAGGAGTTTAAAACTATGTCGTCAATCAGATTCCGATCGGCCGCGTTCATCATTGCAGTTGCCATGAGCAGCCTCTGGCTCACGAACTCGGCGGTTGCCGGTGAGAAGCAAAAAACGCCGGACCTCGACCGCCTGACCGACGCCAATTTTCCGTCCCTCTTCCACACGCTGCAGCCACCGAAGGTCGAGCCGTGGAAGTCGATCCCCTGGCACATCTCGATCGTGGAAGCCGCTCCGCAGGCGGAAAAAGAAGGTAAACCAATTTTCATGTGGCAAGCGGACGGTTGGCCGCTCGGCTGTGGCTGAGCCAATGTGCTGGGCTTCCGTGCGAAGCTGAATAGCGATCTGGATCTGGTCAAGCTCATCTCCACTCAATTTATCCCGGTGGCTGTGGACCACGAAATCGAACGGCGCAAGGACGCCGAGGGGGAACTCTACCGCAAGGTGGCGGGCAAGGCCGTGTCGAACAGCGTGTTTGCTTTCGACCCGAGCGGCAAGTTATTGTTCCAGCGCCTCGGTGGTGAAATCTACCAGAAGTATAACCCCGCGCTGGCGGCAGTGATCGCGGACTATCAACCCGCCAAGGCGGATGTGCGGAAAGTGCCGGCCGGCGCCGATCGGGACGACAACTTCTATCCCGTCCCCGAGGGTGCGGTGGTTGTTCACGTGACCTCGCGCATGGTCAAGGTCGGCAAAGACTGGCCCGGTCCGCAAAGGTGGGGCCGCGACAACATGTGGATCCGCGCGGACGAGGTGGCGGCGATGGCCAAGGGCCAATTGCCTGACAGCCTCAAGAAACGCATCACCCGCTTCCACTTAATCAATACCACAGGCGGCCATCTCACCTCAGGCGCGATGTGGAAGGCAGATCACGTCAAGAAGCTCGACATGATCCTTGCCGACGGTCGGCTGACCGGCGCGGTGGACCTGGAAGGCTGGGTGAAGGGGCCGGCGCGAAACGATCACAGCCGCCTTGGCGTCCACCTGCTAGGATTCGTCGAAGTCAAAGCCGGCAAATTGACGCGTTTCGACGTTGTCGCCTTGGGCCCGGCTTTGCGCGTGGCAGGTTCGGGGCCTGGCATCGAAACACACGGCACCATCGGTGTGCCGTACCCGCTCGCCATCGGCTTTCGCCTGAGCACCGATTCTGACAGCGACGCGCAAAAGCGCACGCCCCCCGCAGCCGTGCATTACGGTGGCAAGAAGGGGTACGCGGCTTACCTGGAGTAATCGTGTACTCCCGCTCGGCATCGACACGGAGATCACGGCATACGATCCCAAGCGCCGGGCGAATCCGGTGCTTCCGGGGGGGGCTGGCGATCATCGGCGTGTTTGGATTGTGTAGAATAAATGCAAGCCCCGCGATGAGCGCAGCGATTCGCCGGGGTATTGTGCCTCGCACCCCCCAGGGATCGCTGCGCTCATCCTGCGGCTTGGAAAACGAAATGCCTATCGATTGGTCCCCCTTCGTCGATCTCGTTCGCAAGCACCAGCGATTCCTCATCACCACGCACGTTCGTCCGGATCCCGACGGCCTCGGCTCGCAGCTTGCGCTCGCGGATGCGCTCGAAGGCATGGGCCGGCAGGTGCAGATGGTGATCGCCAGCAGCTGGCCGCCGCGCTATACGTTTCTCGATCCGGAGCGGCGCATCGGCCACTTCACGCCGCCAGGTGAAGCGCATCGCGATGTCGAGGTGATCGTCGTTCTCGACACGGGCACGTGGAACCAGCTCGGCGACTTCGGTGACTGGATGAAGAAGTCGACGGCGAAGAAGGTCTGCGTCGATCATCATGTGACGCAGGACGATCTCGGCGGCATCCTCCTCAAGGACACCTCCTCGGAAGCGACCGGCCGGCTCGTCTATGAATTGGTACAGGCGCTCGGACAGCAACTGTCGCGCAAGGCGGCATCGTGTCTCTTTGCGGCCCTCGCTACCGACACCGGCTGGTTCCGTCACAAGAACACGACGTCGGCCACGTTTGTGCTCGCCGAGAAGCTGACGCGTGCGGGGGCCGACCCAACGTACCTCTATGACGCCATCTACGAGCAGAATACCGCCGCACGCCTCAATCTGCTTGGCCTGGTGCTGCAGCGCATGCGCGTGATCGAGGACGGAAAAATCGCGTACGCCGAGGTGTTCAGGGACGACTACGAGAAAACCGGCGCGATTCCGCAGGACACCGAAGACGCCGTCGGCTACACGCGCAGCGTTATGGGGGTCGAGGTCGGCGTGCTCTTCCTCGAACAACCGGCCGGCGGCATCAAGGTCAGCTTTCGCTCGCGCCGCGTCGATGTCGCCAGGATCGCCCAACAGTTTGACGGCGGCGGCCATGCCCTTGCCTCCGGCGCTACCTTGCAGGGGACCATGGCGGACGCACAAAAACGGGTGCTCGATGCGATCAGGCAGGCGTTGTAAAAACCGCGCCAAGCCCCAGGATGAGCGAAGCGATTCCTGGGGGTCGCGACCCCACTCCCTCTTGACTTCCCCCTCCATTTCAACGCATGATAGCGGACGCTAAAGAGGAGTCCCTGTCATGGATGACGTCTGCGATCTGTCGCTGATTCTGCCCGCCTACAATGAAGAAGCCGGCATCGCTCAGGCGGTTGCCGAGGCTGATGAGGCGCTGCGCCGTCTTGGCGTTACCTACGAGATTATCGTCGTCGATGACGGCAGCAGCGACCGGACGTCGGCTCTGGTCGAAGAGGCGACTTGCACCCAGGGCTGTGTGCGCCTGGTGCGCCACGACGTCAATCGAGGCTACGGCGCCGCCTTGCGCACCGGTTTCGCGGCCGCGCGAGGCCAGCGCATCGCCTTCACCGACGCTGATTGCCAATTTCATCTCGACGATCTGGCTCTCTTGCTCCCCTTGACCGAACAGAATCCGATCGCCGTCGGTTACCGCGTGGATCGGCAGGACTCGTGGTTACGCAAGTTCTACTCGCGCGGCTACAACTTGCTCGCACGCTGTCTGCTCGGCACAAGGGTCCGCGACATCGACTGCGCCCTGAAAGTATTTCGCCGCGACGCCCTGGCGAAAATCCTTCCGGACACGGCCGGCTTCTTCGTCAACACGGAGATGCTGACCAAGGCCCGCGCACACCATCTTGCCGTTGCGGAGGTCGCGGTGCGTCATCGGCCGAGGCAACGCGGCGAAAGCAAAGTGTCGCTCGGCGATATCCCGCGCACGCTCAACGCGCTCTTGCCGTTCTGGTGGATGAAGGTGATGTTCCCGGGGACTTCTGATCCCGCAGCGCAAGCAAGGCAAGCGGGTGCCTCCTTGCTTGCGCTGCGGGATCAGGGCATGCCGATGAAGATGCTGTTGACGCTCGGACTGTTACTCGTCACGAGCGTTCTCTTTTTCGCCCGGCTCGACCACGCGCTCCTGGAGCCGGAGGAGGCACGCTATGCCGAGATTCCGCGGCAGATGTTGCTGGAGGGGCGCCTGCTGACGCCTGTCTTGCACGGCGAGGACTACTGGCAGAAGCCGCCGCTCTTGTACTGGCTCGTCATGGCGAGCTATCAGATCTTCGGCGTCCACGATTGGGCGGCGCGGCTCATCCCTTGTCTTGCCGGCATCGGCTGCGTGGCGATCACGTTCGGATGGGGATGGCGCACGCTTGGCTTTTGGCCGGGGATGGTCAGCGGCTCGATCCTCACGCTGTCGGCCCGGTTTCTTTACCTTTCCGGCATGTTGACGATGGACGGATTGCTGTGTGTGTGCGTTCTCGCCGGCCTGGCATGCGGGCACCTCGCGCTTACCGAGGGGCGCCTGCGCTGGCTCATCCTGGCTGCGCATGCCTGCGCGCTGGGAATTCTGACGAAAGGCCCGGTGGCGCTGCTGTTGATTGCCGTGCCGCTCTTGGCGCTGGCGTTTCTGGATCGACGTTGCCGATTATTGTCGAAAGTTGAATGCTGCATCTATCTGGGCATCGTGCTGCTGGTGGCCGGGCCGTGGTTCGTGGTGATGGCCTGGCAGGCGCCCGGCGCGGCCGGGACGTTCTTCTGGCTGCACAACCTCACACGCTATCTCGCGCCCTTGGATCACGAGAAGCCGGCCTGGTTCTACGTGCCGAGCCTGCTCCTGGGCATGTTGCCTTGGACATTGCTCTTGGTGCCGTTGTTGCCGTATCTGGCGCGCCGATCGCAGCGCATGGGGAAGCGTCGGCCGGCGGCGCTGGGCGTTTTCGTCCTCGCTTTCCTTTGGTGCGTCTTGTTTTTTTCGGCATCCGGCTGCAAGCGTCCGGGTTACATCCTGCCGGCGTTTCCCCTGCTGGCATTGGTGCTCGGCACGTTCGTCACGCACGGGCTCCCCTGGCTGCGCTGGTTGCAAGCGGTTCGCGAACGATCCGTGGTTGGCCATGGGCACGGTCAACGTTGGGCGCTACGGCTCCACCTCGCGACCGTGCTGATGGGAGTGACGGTCAGCCTTGCGTCCGGGCTCAGCGGGTTGTGGGCCTGGCCTGGGGCCGGCCTCGTGGCCGCACTCTTCGTCGCTGTGGGCGGCGCCGCCCTGTGTGCGCCGGCGTGCATGCCTGCGTGGGCTCCCTGGACGGCGTGCGGCAGCGTCGTCTGTCTCTTTCTCGGCATCAGCCAAACCTTGTGGCTGCCGGACTATCATCACCGCTTCGGTTTGCGCCGGCAGGTCGAGATATCCTCGGCCTACGAACAAGAAGAGGAACTGCCGATCCTCAGCTATCCCAAGCGCTGGGACTCGGTCGCCTTCTACTCGCAGCGCAGCGACGTCGAAAGCTACACGCCGGCGGAACTTACGCAGCTCATGCACGATTTGGCCAAGCATGGCAAAGCCCTGATCTTCGTGCGTCGCGAAAGATCGCTGCACGAGCTTCTGGCGGCGTTGCCTGAACATCTCGAGATCGAGTTTCTCGGCAACGACGACGACTTCATTGCCGTCGGCCTGGTTCGGCCGCGAAAGCGTTGACAAGGCAACTCGGCAGGGATAACCTTGATCCCAGGGGCTCACTTCGTTCGCCCCTGGGCTTTGGAGGTCTATTATCATGGCTGCCAGCGCGGTGGTGACCTGTCCTGAGTGCGAGAAGAAATTCAAGCCGAAAACTGATGTGCAGGGCAAGAAGATCAAGTGCCCGTTCTGCACGAAGCCGTTCGTCGTGCCAGCGGCGGCGGAGGCGAAAGATACCAAGTCCACCAGCGTCAAGGCCGCCGACGCCAAGGTTGACCCGCAGCCCCAGCCTGTACGCAGCGAATACGACGCCGATCCGGATCCCTACGGCGTCAAGAATGTCGAATTGGTGCCGCGCTGCCCCAACTGCACCCACGAGATGGAAAACGAGCACGCCATTATCTGTCTGGAGTGCGGTTACAACACGCTGACGCGGCAATGGGGCAAGACGGAAAAGACCATCGGCATCAGCCTCCAGCAGCATCTCAAGTATCTTGGGCCGGCGCTCGGCTCGGCCTTCTTCAGTTTTGTGTTCCTGATCGGCATGCTCATCAATGCCATCTACGTTCCTTACTGGGTGGCTGGCGACACCTGGATTGTCATGTTCGACACCGAGGCGTTGCGCATGTGGTCGACGATTATCCTGCTCGGAGTAATCTGGGGGGCGGGCATTTTTTGCTTCAAGAAGTTCATCGAGAAGCCGAAGCCGGATGAGGTGGTGGTGGAGTGAGTTTAGTCACTCGCGGCGTAGCATACTACGCCGAAAGCGGCTCAATTGAACAACGATTTCGCCGTGATCGTGACGCGGTGCACGCGCTGCGGCCCGCTGTTGAGGATCACTCTGAGGTCATGTTTGCCCTCCTGGTCGGCGCGGACGCGCCAGGTTACAGGGCTGGGCCGGCCGCGAACCGGAGTCACTTCCTGGGTTTCCTTGCTGGGTTCCAGGTGCGTCAGACCCGCAGGCAGTTTCAGGGTTGCCGTCTTGGCGTCCTTATCCGAGACGAGGGCGACGACTGTCAACTCGCCCCCTTTATACGGCGAGCCGCCGACGGTGACGCCGAGCTTGTCGTCCGCCGTTATGCTGCCGAGCCCGAAAGTGAAGGCCAGGGTCCGCGATTTCCCGAGCTCGATTTCGATCGGGTCCCAGTACAAAACTACCGAGGAATCGTCGCGCTGGTCCTCGAGCTGCACTTCCCATTTCTTCAGGAATACTTTGTTATATCGTGTGAGTTTGAACCGACTTGGCGCTTCCAGCTTGTCGCTGATGCGCAGGCCAAGATGAACGACAATGCCAGGATCGCGGACGCTTATTTTCTCGATTATCTGCACGAAGTCGGGCACCTTATTCCCTTTGAACTCTTTCCTGGTCGAGACCGGCTCATTGATGCCTGGAAGCATGAACGGCACGTCGTCTTTCTCGCCAATACACGTGTCCATGAGGACGCGCAGGCCAATGGTGTACTTTTTCACCCCCTTGTTCTCGATCTTGTACTTGACCAGGCAAGTGTTGAGCAAGCGTTTGTACTCGCCGTTCTTCACCTCGACGGGATCGCTGGGGACGATCGTGACGGTCTGTGTGACCAAGACCCCCTTGATGTCCCAAGTGCGTTTTTTTCCGCCGAGTTTGTCGAGCACCTTGCCTCCCTTCTTGGAGTCTCCCGCCCAAGTCCCGCCGGTGGGCACGTCGCCAAACATGTTGTCTTTACCGTCCACATTGATGACGGTGCTGTTGCCGAAGCCGTTTACATACCAGTTCAGCTTGACGTCATAATCCTTGTCCTCGGGGTCAATCTTGTGGACGGCGAAGTTCATGCTGTCGGTGTAGCCATCGACGCCGCGGCCCTCGTCGAAGACGATCTTGACGAACGGGCGCAGATCGATGTCGCCGCCATCGACGAGGTTGGGCGCGCCCGCGAAGAAGATATAGACGTCGTGCGCGAGCAGAAGCAACAGAAAGAAGCCGAGCACGCCGACGGGGAGGGCGTGCATCGCGAGGCGCATGACCATTGAGCCGCCGGCTGCCGACCTGGTGCCCGGCGCCAGGGGTACGGACCGGACGCCGGGCGCATCTGCGGTGATGGCGAAGGGGGACGCTTCTTGAGGCCGCGGGGCCGATGGCGGCGCGCTGGTGTTCGCTTCCTGGAAGGCGAATGGAGCCGGAGCGGGCGCGCTAATCCCCGCGGGGGTCGATGCCTCCAGAATCGCGGCGGCGGGAACATCGTCGTCCAGGATCTCCAGTGATTGGTAGACCTTTTCCTGCTCCTTCAGGACCACGCCGGCCTTGCCGCCGGACACGGCGACTTTAAGACGCAACGCGCGTTTTTGGTTGCCGTTGCCGACCACGTTTAGCGTGGCTTGCAGGGTGGGCGGGCAGGGGGAAGGAACGTGAATGGTGATGGGGATGATCGCCGTCTTGCCGGTCACCTTGGTCTTGCCGACTTCCACCCACGGCTGATCGCAGGTGGCCCAGCCGTAGACGACCTTCTTGTCGGCGGTGCTGACTTCGACGGTCGCCGAGAGGGTCTTGCCGACGGCGCCTTGTAGATCGAGCGATTGGGGCGAGAACGTGACCTTGGGCGCCTTGGCAACGCCGAGCGCCTCGAAGAATTGCTGGATGCCTCCCATGCCGGACATGGTTGGTCCTTGCACGGGATAGGCCCAGCCGTTGGCGGCATACCACCTGGCGACGTCGCCGTTCTCGAAGCACGGGCCGGCGGCCTTGGGGTTGGCCTTGGCCTTCTCGGCAATCTGCCGGGGGGTGACGGCGCCGGCGAACAGGCCGCCCGGGTAGGGGGTGATCGGCACATCGGCCCTCACCGTCACGCTCACGGTGCCGCCGTTGGAATCGACGATCAATTGCCCTTCGACCGGCTTCGTGCCAGCGCGGAGATGCTGGCCGCGCACTTGCACCGGAATGACCGAATCGGCGCCGAACTGGAACAGCTTCTCCGGGTGTCCCGGCGCGTCGCCTAGCGTGAGCCATTTGCAGTCGGAGGTGACGGTGCCGTAGAGGAGCCGCATGCCGAGGTTGCTCAAGTGCAGCTCGGTCGCGCGGTTTTCGTTGATCTTGATTTGGCCAAGGTTGATCGTGCTGGGCTCGGCCTGCAGCTTAGGCTCCTGGACGACCTGGCTGGGGAGCTTGGCGAGCAGTTGATCGAGACCGCGATCGATGTCGGGGAACTTGGCGGCGTCCTGGGCAGCCGAGGCGAGATCGACGCGCCCCATGCCGCCGAAGAACGAGCCGAGAAAGCCCTTTTGCAACAGGTCAATGGCGGCGGGCCAGTTTTGCTGGCAGGCCATGGCGAGCTGGTCGAAGTTTCGGCACGCCTGGCCATTGGGGAAGACGAACTGATTGGGGAACGGGGCGGCGCCCGCGTTGATCGGCCCGCCGGCCCGGCCCGCCAGCGCGGCGCCGTCATGGTAGCAATACGCCGCCTCGGGCGGATTGACGCGTGAACATTGCCCACACACCAAGCTCATAGGCATGATCCTTGCCATAAAGCGAAAGTGGGCAGTGTGCAGTGGACAGTCTCCCGAATGGGTGGCAGAGTTCTGCCGATTCGGTACAGCCCACTGGCTACTGCCCACTGCGCACTATCTTGAGCGGTTACACCTTGACACGCATATGCACGGTGCCGATCTGGACGGTGTTGCCGACGAACAATTGACGCGGCTGACCGGGGTAAACGCGTTCACGGTTGACGAAGGTCCCGTTGGAGCTGTTGAGATCTTCGACCGTGAGCGTGCCGGCGGCGTCATCGTACACCAGGAGGGCGTGCTGGCGGGAGCACCACACGCGGTCCTCGGGTTCCTGGAAGGTCAGATCGACGTCAACCGGTTTTTCGTCGGCTCGGCCGACAAAGTTTTCACCCGCGAAGAGGGTGTACTCTTCGCCGATCTTGAGGCCGCGCTGCACGACGAGCTTGACAGTTGCGCCGGCGGGAATCGGAGTCCCGGTTGCGGCGGCAGGTTTGGCGGGGGCTTCGGCTTCCGAAGCGGCCGGTGCAGGCGGAGCCGGCGGCGTTTCAACAACGACCTCGGCAGCTGGCGCTTCGGGAACGACCTCGGCTGGCGGCGCTTCGGCCACGACCTCGGCGGCAGGCGCCCCGGCCACTACCACTACGGCTGCCGGCGCTTCCTCCACGATTGCTGCCATGACCGGCGCTTCCTCTGCCATCATCGGCGCGGGCGGGATGGATTCCGGCATCGGGGGCGGCAAGGGCGGCGGCGCTGGCGCCGGCTGCACGTTGCTGATATCCGACTTGCACTGTTCGCAAAACAATGCGCCGTCTTCGTTGGAAAAACCACAAAACAAACATTTCACCATGGCTACAGTAACCTCCGCATCATTGAGCTATGGCGGCGCCAGGTTGGCCGTCAAAGCGTCAGTTTCCCAGGCGACGCGCATCGCCGTTATTGAGTTCCCCGTATGATTCTTGTCTTCGTTTAGCGCCCGCCCATTGGCTTACGTTCACGTCGGCCAATCGGCGGGCGCTAAACGAGGACTGATTATCAGCCCGACGGCATCTCTTCCGCCATGCGGGCAGAATCTTCCATCGCGAGTTGCGTCTTCTTCGACACGCGGCCGCCGGCGTTTAGCTCTTGCAACACTTGCCTCGCAAGCATCGTCTTCTTGGCGGCACGCGGGCCCATCAGCTGGCCCTTGGCCTCGATCTGCTCAGCCACCCTCTGCACTTCTTCTTTGTTTTCCGAAGCGATGGCGACTTGCAGATTCTTGTTCAACTCGAAGATCTGCACCTCGTCGATGTGTTTCATAACCTCGGCGTTGACATAACCATGGCCCGCGGCGGTATAAGTCATCTCGATCGGGATTGGCCCGGTGCTTTCGCGGGTGCCGGCCTCGACTTCGTAGGTGATTTCCATCTGCGCGATGACGTACTTGCCGTCGGGCCGTTTGGGCAAGCTCAGATCGAGCACGTAGCGGGCGGTCTGATCCTTTTGCAGCGTTCCGAGCGGCCCGACGATGTGGCGTTCCTCGGGTTCCGTCGTCGTCAACTCCTTGATTTCCGGAACCACCTGGCGAATGCGTTTGATCTTGATGTCCTTCATCGGCTTGATGTGCATCTCGACGTTCATGAAGCCGGTGGCGGCCAAAGACTCGAATTCCTCGACGAAAATGCGTTCGGCCTCGGCGGCCTGGTTGACGTCGATGTAGTACCACTTGCCTTCGCTGATCTTGGCGAGGTCCTTGATGAGGTTTGCCTTCCAGTCGATGCCGACGCCCATCAACGTGAGATGGATTTTGCTCTTGTGGGCGCGTTCGGCAAGCACGCGGCAATCCTGCTCGCCGGAGGTTTCGCCGTCGGTGAGGACGACGATCTGCGACAACTTGCCGGGGCCGGCCGACTTTTCGATTTCGTCGAGCGCCAGCTTCATGCCGTCGTTCATGGCGGTGCCGCCTGGATCGACGTCGGACATTTCGATATTGCGAATGGCGTCTTCGATTTTTTCTTTTTCGGAAAGCGGTGTCAGCGGCAGGACGATCAGCGCGTTGTGAGCGAAGGCGACGATGGTCAGTGTGTCATCGGGTTTCAGTTTTTGGATGGCCGCGAGGGCCGCGTCCTGCACGCGCTTGAGGCGTGAGATGCTGGTCCCGTCTTCCTCGTACATGGAACCGGACATGTCCAGCACCAGCGCGAGATTCAATCCCATGGACTTGGAGGCGCCTCCGAGCCCGGACGGGATGAGTTTGATGAGCGCATAGCTTGCAGCCGACTCCCCGGCCACGGCAATGCTGCTGCGGTGCATCATGCGTTCGACGTGAATCTTTGCCGCCATTGTTGCACAACCTCGGGTGTTTGGAAACGGTACGGATGGACCAGGTAAGAGATTTTTCGGAGCCGCCCGCGCAGCCCAGCGCTTGGTACTTTCAGCTAGTGCGATCGGGCCATCCATGGAAACGTCGTAGGGGAAATCCGGGTCTCGTCCTGAGATATGCGCACGACCTCATTCCGGTAACTCGAGTTTTAGCATACCTGCCCGGTTCCAGCAATAGGCTACTTGAGAGTTTTTGGTATAAAATTCGCCGTAACGGTACGCATGGGGGAAATATTACGGATTGGGTAGAAAATACCGGCGGTAGCGTTTGTGCCGGACGAGGTGCGACCGTAAGGGAGCGGGGCCGCACGTCCCGCTCCCTTACGGTCGCGGCTCGTTGACAATAGCATTTTACCCGATTTTTCGTTGGCCGAGCTCGCCCCGCCGTTTATGATGAACCTCAAGGATGAACCTCAAGGCTTGCACTGCCCGCCCGATTCTCCTCAAAGTGACCTCTCATGACCTGGATCTTCACTGGTTTCTTGCTGGCCCTGTTCGGCCTCAGCTTGCTCCTGATCATGCTGTCGCTGCGCTTGCTGCGCGGCACGGCGCTGGCGGGGGATACCTCCTGCTCGGCAACGCGGTTCTTCCTGATCGGACTGCGCGTCGCGATTGGCTGGCATTGCTTCGTCGAGGGCATGGAGAAAATCACCTCGCCAACCTGGTCCGGCGAGGCCTACCTGCGGGAAGCGTCGGGCCCTGTCGCCGGCGTCTACCGTTGGGTCCCGGGGGATCGTCTGATCGCCAGGGCCACCGTCGGCGCTGACGGCTCGTTCCCGGCCGAACTGGAACGCGAGTGGCGCGATTACCTCAACGCCTTCGCGGCTCATCATGATCTGTCCACCGACCAGCTCGAACGCGCCCGCGGCATCTTCGATCAACGCAAGTCGGATACGCTCACCTATCTTGTCTCCAAGTCGGAAACGGTCACGAAGGCTTCGGCGTACCCGCCCGAGTTGAAGCTGGACATGAACATGAAGCAACGGCTCGAAGAGCATGAACGGCTACTGAGCCGCGTGCGTGCCGCCGAGGCCAAGTTCCCGACCATGGACAAGGAAGCGCACGCCGAATGGAGGAGCACGAAGGCCGACCTGGCTAAATTTAGGGCCGACATCAAGCGGACCCTCGACGCGGAAACGGACAAGCTGAAGAAGATTGACGAGACCGAGCGGGCCAAACTCAAGAAATCTATCGAAGCCGACACCGCCAAGTGGAAGACGACCAAGGACGCAGTAGCCGTCGCCAAGCTGAAGGAGACTATCGACGAGAATACCGCCAAGCTGCGCGAGCCGCTCAGCGATGTGCTTACGTCGGAGCAAAAACTCAAAGGCCCGATGCCGGAGCCGAAGGGGATGCCGATCACCTCGTGGCGTCTGCTTGAGTTCTGCGATTTTCTGGTAAAATACAGCCTGGTGATCTTCGGCGCGTGCCTGATGCTTGGCCTGTTCTCGCGCGTGACCAGTCTGGCGACGGCGCTGCTGATCCTGTCGTTCTACCTCGCCATGCCGCCGCTGCCCGGTTGGCCCGAAATCCCGCGGCTCGAAGGCCACTACCTGATCGTTAACAAGACGCTGATCGAGGCAATCGCCCTGTTGGCATTGACGTTCATTCCCACAGGCCGCTGGGCGGGTGTGGACGGGTTGATTTGTTTGTTCTGTTGTGGCGGCAAGAACCAGGAGTCAGGAGCCAGGGGTCAGGAATCACCAAAGGCCGTTCCGCATTCCTGACCCCTGACCCCTGATATTTACAAGGAGCATCCCATGGCTCTCGACATGACCCCCGAACAAAAGGAAACCGGCAAGGGCAACTTCGCCCGCGTAGTCGGCAAGCTGGCCGAGGCTGACCAGCAGGCGCACGCTCCGCAGGGCATCACGCGCCGGCGCTTCATGCAGGGGCTCGTCGCCGCCGGCGCCACCGTGCCTGTCTCCGCGGCGGCCTACTTCGGTTACCGCTCGCACGGCTTTCCCGGGACGACGCGCCCGGTCAAGGCGGCCATCATCGGCTGCGGTGATGAAGGCGGCGTGCTCGTCGGCGCGCACAATCCGAACTTCGTCAAGTTCGTCGCCTACAGCGACATCCGCCCTTACAACCAAAAACGCATCTTTGCCGGTGAACCGACCGGGCCGCGCCTCGGCTTCAACCACCACTACGGCGCCGACGCCAAACGGACCATCCGGCTCGAAGAAGACTACCACGCGATTCTCCGCGATCCCGAGATCGAGATGGTCGTCATCGCGTTGCCACTCAATCTGCACGCGAAAGTGACCATCGAGGCGCTCGAAGCTGGCAAGCATGTGCTGTGCGAAAAGCTGATGGCCTGGAACATCACGCAGTGCAAGCAGATGATCCGCGCTGCCGACCGCGCCAACCGGCTGCTCTCGATTGGCCATCAACGCCATTACAGCATGCTCTACGCCCACGCCAACGAGGTCGTCAACACCGGCGTGCTCGGCGACATCAAGCACATTCGCGCCCTGTGGCATCGCAACAACGTGCGGCCCAACCCGGACACGGCATCCAATCGCGATCGGCCGATGCTCGACAGCTGGTGGCCGAACATTCCCGCCGACGATCGCAACCTCTCGCTCGAGACGATTCGCGCGGCCGGCTTCAAGGACCTGAACGAACTCGTGCGCTGGCGACTCTACACGCGCACCGGCGGCGGGCTCATGGCGGAGCTCGGCAGCCATCAACTCGACGCGTGCAGCATCTTCCTCGGCAAGAAGAAGCCGCTCTCCGTCACCGCAGTCGGCGGCACGCACTTCTACCAGGACAACCGCGAGGTCGAGGACCACGTCTACTGCATCTACGAGTTCCCCGGCCTCAACTACAATGATCGCGATCCCCGCTCGCGCAAGAACGACATCATCACCGTCACCTATTCCTCGATCAGCACCAATGGCTTCGAGCCGTACGGCGAATGCATCATGGGCTCGAAGGGGACCTTGATCGTCGAAACCGAGCAGAATGCCTATCTGTATGGCCTCGCCGGGCGCTCAACGCAGGTGACGGCGACGGCGGCCAGCGGCGGGACCATCGTGGACGCGTCTTCGACTGCGCCGGCGGATGCCCGCGCCAGCGCCGCCGGCCAGTCGGCTGCCGCATTGACGGGCCAGAATGCCGTGGGTCACAATGCGCCGAGCCGGGGCTACCGCGAGGAAATGGAACATCTCGCCTACTGCATCCGCATGCGTGAAGAAGGCATGGAGGCGGACCGCGACCAACTCAAGCCGCGCTGCGACGGCCGGGCTGCCATGGCCGATGCGATCATCGCGTTGACCGCCAACCAGGCAATGAAGAATCGCGCCCGCATCGACTTCCGCCGTGAGTGGTTCGAGGTGAATGCCGATCCGACGCGGGATGCACAGGAAGTGCCGGATGCGGACATGCGCGAGGAGGCGGTGAGCTAACGATCATGTCCAGCATCGATCGGTATCGTAAACGAGCCGCGACCGTCAGGGAGCGTTGACCTAAGCGGGTTCCCCGCTCCCTCACGGTCGCGGCTCGTCACGAGTGAAACTTAACTCGGAAATAGCACGCCGACGACCCAGCTGATAACGCAAAACGCCACCCCCAGGATCGGCAAGCTCAAGAGCAGCGACGCCCATACCTTCCAGCGCCGATTCGGGCTGACTTCTCCCTCCTCGCTCGTCAATTGCACCAACAGGCAGAACGCGTAGGCCTGCAGCGGCCACAAGATCAGGCCGAACACGGTGGCGCGAAATATCCGATCGACCAGCTTGTTGATCGGCGCCCTGTCCTCACGCTCGGCCTGTAATTCCTCGGCGACTTCCCTGGCGGCGATTCCCGTTTGCGGCGGAGGCGGCTCGTCATCGGTAGCGGCTTTCTCTTCCTCGACTTGCGCGAGCAGCATCTCGGCTCGCTCCAAGTGCAGCGGCGCCACTTGCAGCTTGATGCCGCCGATGGCGCCCGAGAGCATCCAGTCGGTGGCGATCGTCGCCTCATCGATGAGCTCCGAGGGGATGCCCTGGGCGTCGAGAAAATTCTTGACGACTGCCGCGGCAATCGGATCCTGAAACGTAGCGACGGCGACCCAGCCGTTGTACATGACCGGTGGCCTTCAAAAAGTGGAATCTTCTCGCATCCGCTCCATGCATCGGATACAGTTCGATCAGTATGTCAATCTACTCAGGAACCGACAAGCATAAACCCCATTTTTGGAGGCCCCCATGCGGCGTGTCGCGATATCCTTGATTCTGCTTCTTCCCGTCGCTCTCTCCGCGCAAACGCGCGACGGCTTCGTCCCCCTCTTCAACGGCAAGGACCTCGAAGGCTGGGAAGTGCGCGAGTCGCGCGCCGGCGACAAGGACAAGTGGTCCGTCAAGGGCGAGCTCGTCGTCACCAAGCCCGGCGGCGGCTGGATCGGCACCAAGAAAATGTACGGCGACTTCATCCTGAAACTGGAATGGCGCATCTTCGCCGGCGGCAACAGCGGCGTCTTCTTGCGCGTGCCCGACGTCAAGAGCAAGGAATCACCGTCTGCGCTCGGCATGGAGATCCAGATCCTCGACGACAACGCCCCGCAGTACAAGGGCAAGCTCAAGCCCTACCAATATTGCGGCGGCCTCTATCACTTCCAGGGGCCCAGCAAAGCGATGTTCAAGGGGGCAGGGGAGTGGAACGCCTATGAAATCACCTGCAAGGGCGATTCCATCGTCATCGTCTTCAACGGCGAAAAAGTCATCGACGCCGACGCAAGCAAGGACCCGGTGCTCGCAAAACGCCCCAAGAAGGGCTTCATCGGCTTGCAAAACCACTCGAGCGCCGTCGAGTTCCGCAAAGTGATGATCAAGTCGTTGGATTAAGTTCTAATCCGAAAGCCCAGGGACGGCTGTCCCTGGGCTTTCGCGTACAAAAAAAAAACGCTCGGCGGTCAGGCACTTCTCCGTGCGCGAAACCGCCGAGCGTTCGTCACGGCGCCTGCGTGAAGGCGCCGTGGCTATTGGTTACTTGCAGCAATCGCTGTTACGGCGGAGGAAGCTGACGCGATGGCCACGGCCGCAATCGCTGTCGCAGCTCGTGCCGACCGCAACCTTGATGGTCTCTTCGTACTTCTGCATCTCGCACACCTGGACTTTGCGCTTGACCTTCTCGGTCTTGATTTCGAAAACGGTGCGGACGCCTTCGCGTTTCTGCTGTTCCATGGTGCAGACCTTGACCGTGACTTCCTTTTCGGTCTTGACGATCTCGCAGATGGTCTTCTTGCCCTTGCGCTCTTCGCGTTCGCACACCGTGACCTTGACGGTTTTTTCGGTGACGACCGGGACTCGCTTCAGGCAGCAGCGGGTCTGCTCTTCGATCACGGTGACGCGTTCACGCTTCGTGAAGCAGCGGTCGCACTCGTCGACGCAGGTGACGCAGACGACCTTGCAAACCGGGACCTTCTCGGTGATGGTCACGCGTTCAAGCTTGTAGGTCGTGCACTGGACCTTCTTCTCGACGCACTTCGGGACCATGACGATGTAGGTGTACTCGATTTCCTTCGTCGTCGGCGTACACACGGTCATCTTGCGCTTCTCTTCCTTGGTCACCGGCACGCACACCGTGTAGGTGTACTTCTCTTCGCGGCTGACGCGCTTGCACTCGACCACGTCGATTTCCTTCTCGACCATGACCCGCTTGTAGCGAGTAACCTTGCGTTCCTCGAACTTCGGTGCGGCTGCGGGGACCGTCGCGCACGGGGCGTCGCAGCCACGGCAGCGGCGGAACAAGCCATTCGCCTCGCTGACTTGGGCCAGGCCGAACACAGCCGCGGCGGTCAAGCAAGCAGTCGCCAAGAACTTCGTCATCTCTCTTCTCCTCAGTCTGTTAAGGTTGGTCCCACCCACTCAAAACCGGTTTGAGTGCTCAAAAATAGAAAAGATGGGCAATTCGAGAGAATTCTATCTGCGAACACTGGGAATTATACGCAATTTGCAAGAATAATTAGGGTTTTTGCGATGATGAGGAGTGGAATGTTGGGGAAATGCGGGTTGTAGGAGGTTTCCGCGGGTTGCTCGGCGCGCTCCAATTAACTTGGCACGGGGGGTTATTGTGTGTGAAACTCGCAGGCGCAAGGCAAGTCATTGTCGCTCGCCACATGCGAGCGGCTAGATCGGGGTGATTTCCTCCTCGACCGTGATGCTGTCGCGGAACTTCGGGTCGGCGATCAGGCACGGGTGCTTGTATTGCTCCAGGGTGCCGCCGGTGCGTGCCAGGCGCTGGCGATCCCATGCCTGCCAGCTATGGGCCGCCAGCAGGCATAAACGCATCGGGCCAAGCCGGCGGCTCTCGCGCTTGGCGGCGTATTCGATGTTGATGCCGCCGAGCCGGTCTTCGAGCAGGCGCACAAGCTGGACGCCTTGCTCCCGGCTCGCCAGGTCGGTGCGTTCGACGAACAGGCCATAGTAGGGCATCTCGTCGTCCCAGACCGGGGCGACGCTATACGCTGTCAGGTTGAGGTTGAGATCGCGCAATACGCTGGCCATCGCGGCGTTGATCTGATGCTCCGACACTTTTTCGCCCGTGATGTTGGCGAAGTGGGCACCCTTGCTCAGGAACTCCACGAGCGGCGTGTTGTTGAAAAAGCCGGTGCAGCGCACCACGTCGAAAATGTTGTAGCGGTAAAGGCCGTAGGAAGTCGTCAGGAGGATGTAATACGTGCGGCCTTCCTTCAATTCATGCGCGGCCAGCACTGTCGGGTTCTTGCTGTCGCCTTCTTCCTCGGGGATAAATTCGAAGACGTGCGTGGTGATGTCAAGCACACCGCTGGGGGTGCCATCTTCGCGTGGGATGGTCATGCGTCCTTCGCTGGCGATCAGGCCGACGTCGCGCACCGGCGTCGCGCCGTAGTATTTCGGGAAATGGCGGAGATACGCGCCGACCGAGCCCCCCATCCAGTTGCCGATGACGCATTCCGACGGCCAGTAGTCCTTGGGGTAGAGCGTGCCCGTCCGGCTGACGATGTTCTCGAGGTCGCGGGCCCGGTCGGGGCGGCGCTTGGCGATGCGTCCGGCTACGGCGGCGCGCACCTCGGCGGGCAACTCGAAGCGGCTCGACAGCGTCCCATCGTGAATGTCGCGGATCAGCGATTCCTTTTCCTGATCGCCCGCGCGGGCCAGGTTCACAAGCGTGCTCGGATTGGCGGCAATGATCATCCCCACTTTGCGTGGCACACTCAGCCTGAGCGCGAGATAGTACTTGGCGGCGGGATCCTTGACCTTGCCGACGATCGCCGGCACGCAGTACAGCCAGCGGACGATGCGCATCTGCATCTGGGCTGTCAAACCGGTGACGGCGCCGCACGGGATGCCCGCTTCGGTCTGAAATTCTTGCCAGTCGCCCGACATCTGCAAGATCGGCCGCATGCGCACACCGGGATGATCCCGATAGACCTTGAGGCCCCAGATGTTCCAGCCTCGTTTGTAGTCGGCCAGATAGTGGTCGGTGACGGGGATGTACTTGCGCGTCGCCGTGGTGCCGCTGGTCATGGCGAACATGTGGATCTTCGGGTCGGCCAGGAGCGCGAGGGTCTCGCCCTTGAGCACGCGCTGAATATAGGGCTCGATGTAGTCGTAGCCGCCCACGGGAACGATCTTGCGGAATTCCTCAAGGGTTGGCGACTTCGCGAAGTGATGGTCGATGCCGAAGGCGGTTGGGGCCTGGTGAGTGAGAATGCGGCGCAGCAATTCCTCTTGGAATTTCTGCGGGTTCTTGGTGGCCTCCTCGAAGGCCAGCAGCCGGCGCCGGATGGGAATGGCGACCAGCTTCAGGACGACGTTGCGCAATAGCCATTGGAGCATGAGACGTCACCTCGAGGACGGTTCCGTCTGAGTTGCTCCAGGCTGCGGCGCGCCATTCGAGGCCGGGCTGGGGAGGCCCGCAAGATTCTTGTCGAAAAACTCCTGCACGCGTTTCTTGTACTCGTCGCCGGCGAGGTGAAGCGACTGATTGTGCTTGGCTTTCTCGACAAGCCAAAGCTCCTTCGGCTGCTGCGCGAGCGCGAAGAGCGACTTGGCCATCTCCGGCGTGATGTAGATATCCCCGCCGCCGTGAATCATGAGTAGTGGCCTGGGCGACAGCTTGGGCATGGATCGCTCAAGGAGCGGGTAATGGCAATCCCGGAGCTTTTCGATCTTGCGCAGGCCCATGTTGCCGACGATGCGCAGGTACCAGTACGGGAAATGTTTCGCCAGCCAGGGGACTCGCGAGTAGATCTGCACAAATCTGCGCATGTACGGGACCGTCGTCGTCAGCGAGGCAAAAATGCCATCGACAACGCAGCAGCGGATATACGGATCCTGGGCCGCGACCATCAGTCCGGCGCTGCCCCCTTTGCTGAGCCCGAAGAAGCCGATGCCGCGCGGATCGCGATCCGCCCGCGTTTTCAAATAGGCGACCGCCGTCTGAAAATCGATCACCTCGAAATCGGTGACCCACTGCAACGGTTCATAGCCCGTCTGCGCTGGGCTTTCTCCCTGGCCACGCATCTCGAACGTGAAGATGTCGTACCCGACTGCCCGCAAGAATTCGCAATACGGCAAGCATGCCCAGCGATTGGAGCCGAACTCCAGGCCGAAGAGAAGCACCCCCTTGCGCGGCTGGGTCGCTCGCAGATAGCAGCCGTGCAGAGTCAGCCCGTCCGGCGTCATCAAGGCGACTTCTTCCGCATCGGCTACTGGCTGCCCAAACGGCATGATGAAGAGCGGCTTTTCCTGGAAGATACGCACCACGACCGGCACGTAGGTGCGCCTGATGTAGAGATGCATCACGAGCGGCGGGATTACCGCAATCGCGATCAGAATGCCCAGGCAGATCCAGTACCACTCCACTCGGATGCTCCATGTCTAGTCGGTTACGCCGCTTGCGGCTTCGCGCTCGAGTTGCGCCATGCGAACGCTAAACGGCAAGCCCTTACCCGCGATATCGGCTTACAATCAGCGAAACGTTCTGCCCGCCGAAGCCGAAGCTGTTGCTGATGACGTTATCTACTTTCTTCTCGCGGGCCACGTTGGGCACGTAATCGAGATCGCAATCGGGGTCTGCGTTTTCGTAGTTGATCGTGGGCGGGATGACGCCGCGCTGAATCGTCATGATCGACGTGATCAGCTCCACGGCTCCGGCGGCGGCGATCAGATGCCCAAGCATGCTTTTTGTACTGGAAACGGGAATCTTGTAAGCCTGTGGGCCAAACACCTGCTTAATGGCGAGCGATTCCACACGGTCGTTGACCTGGGTGCTGGTGCCGTGGGCGTTGATGTAGCCGATGGCGTCGCCCGGCAATCCGGAGTCCTTGAGGGCGCCTTGGATGCAGGCGATGGCGCCGCGGCCTTCGGGGTGGCTGTCGGTCAGGCGGAACGCGTCGGCGGTGGAGCCGTAGCCGGTCAGCTCCGCGTAGATGCGGGCGCCGCGATTCTTGGCGTGCTCGAGTTCTTCGAGAATCAGCATGCCCGCGCCTTCGCCGATGACGAAGCCCTCGCGCGTGGCGTCGAACGGCCGCGATGCCTTTTTGGGATCTGAATTATTCGTCGAGAGCGCGGTCAACAGGTTGAACCCAGTAACGCCGAACGGGTGGATCATGCTGTGGGACCCGCCGGAGACCATGAGATCGGCGTCGCCGACGCGGATCAATTCGAGCGCCTCGCCGATCGCCTGGCTGCTGGCGGCGCACGCGGTCAGGCAGTTGTAGTTGGGACCTTCCAGATCGAAATGCTCGGCCAGATGACCCGGCGTGGTATGCATCTCTTGTTCGTATTCGGTAAGTGGATCATAATGCGCGGTGCCGAGCTTGATGAAGATCTCGCTGTTAACGGAGTAGTTTTCTTTTTTGAAGGCGGCGGAGATGTGCCGCGTCATACCGGGAAAGTCCTGCACCCCTTCGCCTGAACCGAGGTAGACGCCAAACCGTGTCCGATCGACTTTCGCGCCGTCGAGCAGGTTGCCGTCGCGCAGTGCCTGGACGGCGGCCGCGGCGGCGAAGCGTGCGTTCGGGCCGGCATACTTCCAGCGGCTCGGGTCGGTCACAAAACGGGCCAGGTCAAAATCTTTCAGCTCCGCTGCGAACTTCGTTGGGAACGTGCTGGCATCAAAGTTCTTGATGAAATCGACGCCGCTCTTGCCCGCGAGTTGATTCTCGTACAGCTCCTTGACGCTGTGCCCCAGTGGCGTGACAGCGCCCATTCCGGTGATGACGACACGTCTTCTCATGACGCGAATCCCCGAGGATAATCTTCTCTTCGTTTAGCGCTCGCCCGGTGTCGCGCGGGCGCTAAACGAACTATTCCCACTTGCGACACACAACCGCCGCGCACTGCCCCATGTCGGTGTAGCCGATCTTCACGAAGTACGGCTTGGTAATCGGGCTCGCCTTGGTAAGGATCTGCACCGGGCAGGCCGGATCGGGCGTGGCGAAGTTCAGGGTGGGCGGCAAAACGCCGTGCTTCATGGCGAGCAGGCTGGCGGCCAGTTCTGTGGTGCCGCTGCCGGCGCCGAGCGTGCCGATATTCGGTTTGAGCGCCCACACTGGGACGGACGTGCCGAAGACTTCGTTGATGCCACGTGCCTCGAAGGCGTCGAGCTTTACGGAGCTCAGGCCGTGAGCATTGACGTGGTCCACCTCGCTCGGTTTGATTTGCGCCTGGTCCAGGGCGACACGGATGGCGCGGGCCAAACCTCGCCCGGTCGTGCCGCGATCGAAGGTCGAGCCGAACCCGACCATTTCGCCGTAGATCGTCGCCCTGCGGTTCTGAGCATGCGTCAGGTCTTCAACGACCAGCACAGCTCCGCCTTCGCCGATCGCCGTCCCGTTGCGGCGCAGGTCGAAGGGCTTGAGGGCTTGCGAGGGCGTGTCGTTTTCCTTCGACAGCTGGCCGAAGATCTCCTGGCGTGTCATGCTTAGAGGGTTGAGCTTGCTGTCGGCGCCGCCGACGAGGAAGAAGTCGCTTTGATCGCGGCGGAGGATGCGGTTGGCCTCGGCAAGCGCCAGCAAGCTGCCGACTTCGCTCTGGGTGATGCTGTTATTCGGCCCTTGAGCATTGTGCAAGATCGAGACGTGGCAGGCGAGCATGTTGGGCAGGTACTTGAGCATCCACAGCGGGGGGATGTTGGGAATACCCTTTGCGCCCCAGATTTTCAGGTCCTCAGCGTGGGCGTTTTCCTCGGTGCAGATGTGTGACGCCAGGCCAAGTTCGGTGAGCTCCGACGGGATCAGCCCCGCTCCGAACTCGACCCCAAATCGCGTCGGGTCAAGCTTGGCTTTATCGACCTTGCCATCATCGAGCGCCAGCTGAGCGGCGGCCACGGCCATCTGCACCGAGCGCGCCATCACGCGCAGGCTTTTTCGGCCTTCTTTCGAGAGGTAACCCTTGGCATCAAAACCGACGATTTCGCCGGCGAAGCGAGTCTTGAGAGGAGCGGGGTCGAAGGCTTGAATGGTCTTGATGCCGCATTGTTCGCGCGCCAGGCCGTCCCAGAACGCCGCCGCATCCATGCCGATAGAGGTGACGACGCCGATACCTGTGAATACGACGCGACGATTGGCGAGAGGCATGGCGCACCCGACAACAAGTTTCGAGATTGCAGGTTAGCCGGACGCGCCAGCGACGGTCTCTTGCGGGATCCGTCGCTGGCGCGTCCGGCTAATTGCTAGCGATCCGTGCTTTGGGCCACAACCTTGGCCAGCCCCAGCAAGTGCTTCAGTTCGCCCGAGAAGACGAAGTTATGGTCGCCGAAGAGTTGCTGAGATCGCGCTTGATCCAAATGAGCGAAGAAGATTTCCGCCTCCGCGATCGGCGCCCCTACGGGCTCCATGGCAACGGTCCCAGAGGGCAGGGCGAACACTTTGCCGACGATTGAGGCCCCTTCGGGACGATAGGTCACCATCTCGACATCGTAGATCAGCGTTTCGCCTGCTACCGCCTCGCGCGCGAAACGTGCGGACGTGATCTTGGCGAGGACCACCTTTTCCTTGAAGTCGTTCGCTTCGCCGACAAGGATGCCGCCGGTCTGCGCGAGCCCTTCGAGGATGAAGCAGGCCGGCATGATCGGATAGCCAGGCAGATGCTGCTCGAAGTAGTCTTCGGCCAGGCTGAGGTTCTTGACCGCTCGCGCCGACTTTTGGCGCTCGAACTTCACGAACCGGTCGATCCAGATCCAACGCATGTCGAGGTCCTGGGATCCCCGAGGCTCGCTATGCTCGCCTCGGGGCGTGTCGTTACTACGCGCTCAACTTGCGCTGGATGTACTTCGCGATCATCTGCACCGTGAACAAATCGCTCAAGGCCGTCAGTTCAGGGTTTTGCTCGAACTTGCTGAGATCGGCGAACGGCATCTTTTCACGCAGTTCATCGAGGCCCTTCTGGGTGACTTTGCCGTTCAGAACAAAATCCGGGTCGCCCTGGAAGATCGATTCCGGGAATAGCTCGTTGCGTGGAATCTTGATGGCGAACTCGCGTTCGAGGCGGAAGACGATATCGAGGAAGTCGATCGACTCCGCGCCGAGATCGCCTTGCAGCGTCGCGGTGGGGCTGATTTCTTCCTGTTCGACGTTCAGCGCTTCGACAAGGGTGGCGGACACCTTTTGGTAGATTTCTTCCTGGCTAGGCATGGTCACGACCTCCACATTAAGAAAAAGGTTACATCATTGGGTTATCGAATAACAGCGGGCATTGCCGCAGGTTTTACCTAATGCACTACACCGCCACCGCGCCGAGACTCAGGCCGCCGTCCACCGTGATGACCTGGCCGGTGATGTACGCCGCGTCAGCACTAGCCAGAAACACCGCAGCTTTGGCGATGTCGTTCGGTTGGCCCAGCCGTTTGAGCGGGATCATCTTCTTGATCAGGTCTCCCGCCTTGTTGCGGACGTTCTCGCTCATGTCTGTCTCAATGAAGCCGGGAGCGATGGCGTTCACCGTCACACCGCGGCCTGCCAATTCGACAGCCAAGGCTCGCGTGAACGAATTGATGGCCCCTTTGCTGGCGGCGTAATTCGTTTGACCAGGGTTCGTGTGCTCTGCGGCCACGCTCGAAATATTAATGATCCGTCCCTTGCGCTGCCGGGCCAGCTTCATCGCCAGTGCGTGGCAGAAGTTAAACGTGCCGCCCAGATTGGTCTGGAGCACGACGTTCCACTCTTCTGGCTTCATGGCGACGAAGAGTCCGTCGCGGATGACGCCGGCGTTATTCACCAGAATCTGGATCGAACCCCACTCCGCTTCGACCAATTCGACGATTTTCATCGCCTCATCGTGGTTGGCCACATCGCCTTGCCAGGCTTTGGCGAGGCCGCCAGCTGCGGAAATTTCCACCGCGAGGCTTTCAGCTGCCTGCTGGCTGCCTTTGTAGATGAACGCGACCTTGGCCCCTTCGGCGGCAAACGCCTTGACGATGCCGCGGCCGATCCCTCGGCTGCCGCCCGTTACGAGTGCCACTTGGTCCTTCAGCCGCATATCGGGTGGTCCTGGTTTGCCGCTTGCGGCTTAGCGCTCGCAAGGCATTGCGTGAGCGCTAAGCCGCAAGCAGGTCATTACTGATCCAATTCGCCGCGCAGAATCCGGTAATGGCTGCGTTGCTGGGCGATAATTCTTTCGTCGATCTCCCGCAGGGCGGGATTGCGGTCACGGAGATTATAGCGAGTCACCGTGAATTTGGCCGAAACGGTGGAGCTTCCCGCCATTTCCGCCTTGCCTTTGAACACCGCGGCGGGATTCGACGGCGAATAATCGGCCGTTTCCACCGTGATGGTCATACTATGGCCCGGCTGCATGAAGTTGCCGTACTTCACGTTACGCGCGTCGCGCAGCACAATGACGCTGTGCTGAAAGTCCTCAGTGGCGCGTAACAACCACGCCGATCCTTCGACAAGGGTTTGCAGCATCAAGACGCCCGGCATGACCGGGAACGTCGGAAAGTGGTCCGCCAGATACTCTTCAGCGAGGGTCAGGTTTTTCACCATCCGAATCCGTTTGCCTGGGTCCAGTTCCAGGATTCGATCAATCAGGTGAAAACGCATGACCGCGAACCTAATGCCTATAGCGAGTACAACATACGACTTTCGCTGGACCTAGCCAAAGGGGGAAGTATATCGGTGCCAAGGGCGCTCGGCAACCCCGAAAGCCCAAGCGTTATCCAGGAAGTAAGTTAACGCTCCTTTTGGCTGTTGGCGGCCAAACGCCGCACTCCGAGTCCCCGCGCCGGCACCTTTCGGCCGCTTTATAGTTACCGATTGCCCATCTTTTCGCAATCCGGCACAACTGAGAAAGGCGGAGATATTGGGAAAGGAGTTACCGTTTTTCACAAAAAACGGATTATTCGGAAAATGCATTCAAGTTCGATCAAGCAGCAGCCGGTAGAGCTGCACTCTGGCCAATGTGCTTGGACTCGGTAGGATATCCTTTCACAGCTGAAACAAGGGCATTATTGATAAGACTTTCTTGGGAGACATCGAATGGGCAGCCGACGCCGAGGTAGCGGACGACGTAAGGTAGGACGGAAGAAACGCCGGATGAGGGCGAAGATTCGGCATCGGAAGTAACCTGGCTGCTTACGTCTAGCGCCCGCCGGCGTGTGGCAGGTGCTAAACGTGAACCAGGGTCACATCGTCCGCCCGCCATCCACCACCACGATCTGCCCGGTCATCAGATTCGTTCCGAGCGCCAGGAAAAGCACGGCGTCCGCGATATCTTCTGGAGTGGCCGCCCGTCCCATCGGCGTGCCTGACAACGACTCCGTGACGCGTTCCATGTGATCCGCCAGCCAGCGAGTCAGCACCGGGCCTGGGGCGACAGCGTTCACACGCACCGATGGGCCGAAGGCGCGGGCCAGCGATTTCGTCATGCAGTTGATCGCCGCTTTGCTGGCCGCATACGGGATCGAGCTGCCGATGCCTTGCAAACCGGCCACCGAAGTCACATTGACGATCGAGCCGCCCGACTTTTTCAGGTGAGGCAGCGCCGCCCGGCTGCAAAAGAACGTTCCCTTGAGGTTGACGCCAAAGATCTCATCCCAGACCTCGCTGGTCAGCGCATCGAGATTGGTGTGCTCGATGAACCGCGTCGTGCCGGCGTTGTTGACCAGCACGTCCAACCCGCCCAGTTCCTTGACGCACGTTGCCACCATGGCGTTGACGGCGGCTTCGTCAGCGACGTTCGCCTTGGACAGTATAGCCGGAACTCCAAGTTTCTGCACCGCAGCGAGCGTTTCGCGGGCTTCCTTCTCCGATCGCGAAAAATTGACGGCCACCGCCAAGCCTTCTTTTGCGAAGCGAATGGCGGCGGCGCGGCCGATGCCGGTGGCGGATCCCGTGACAAGAGCGACTTTGCGTGGCGTAGACATAGGTCTCCTTTATTTAAGGAGCCCGCAGCGCTAGCAACGGATGAGCAATCCTTGCTCGCGCTGCGGGCTCGTTTACTCGTCTGCCCAATCGCGAGGCTTCAAATACACGTCATACAACTCCGCCTCGCGCGATCCGGGCGTCGGCTGGTAATCGTACAGCCAGCGCACCACCGGCGGCAGCGACATCAGGATCGATTCGGTTCGCCCACCCGTTTTCAGGCCGAAGATCGTGCCACGATCGTAGATCAGGTTGAACTCGACATAGCGGCCGCGGCGGAACTCCTGGAAGAATCGCTCCGCCTCGGTGTACGGTTCATCGTTGCGCCGGCGCACGATGGGCACATAGGCATCCAGGAACGAATTGCCGCAGTCGTTCACGAATTTGCAGAGTGCCGCGAAATCGCCTTCGAGATAATCGAAGAAGATACCGCCGACGCCGCGTGGCTCTTGGCGATGGGCCAGGAAGAAGTACTCGTCGCACCATTTCTTGAATTTTGCGTAATCGACCGGGGCAGGATGACGAGCGCAAACCGCCTTCCAGGTTTTGTGGAAGTGGATCACATCCTCGCGATAAGGATAGTACGGCGTCAAATCGGCGCCGCCGCCGAACCAGGATTTGTCCCCTTTGGTTAGATAACGGAAATTGGCGTGTACCGTCGGCACCTTCGGATTGAGGGGATGCAAAACGAGCGAAACGCCAGTTGCGGTGAAGTCGAGGCCTTGGCCGGGGAGTTGCGCCGCGAACTCGGGTGACATCTGCCCGAAGACTTCGGAGAAGTTGACGCCCGCTTTCTCGAAGGCGCCGCCATTGGTCAGAACGCGGCTCCGTCCCCCACCGCCGCCCGGGCGCTGCCACGAGTCTTCGCGGAAAGTGCTCTTGCCGTCCGTTGCGGCCAGGCCTGCGCAGATACGATCCTGCATCGTGCGGAAGATTTGTACGGCCTGTTGATGTTGTATTTCAAGCTGGGACATAGGGGCAACCATGGAAGAGTGACGCCCAAAGTGGCAAGCACGAAAGCCGGCAGGGTAGGGTTGTTCTCGCAAACCACGGGGGCATCGTCAAACGAAAATTGCCGTTAGCCGGACTCGCAAGCGACGGATTCCCCATGAATCCGTCGCTTGCGAGTCCGGCTAACGCAAACTTCACCGAAGCCGCCTTGGTGTAAATCGTGTCCTCTGGTAAAATGTCATGATGGGAACAGATGAACGAGGACAATTGCAGATGATTTCCACGACCGTCTCGCACGGCGATCCTTTTCCACTCTCTGCCAACCGCTTCGACACGGGCGGCGCCGAACTGCTTACCCAGTACGAAACGCTGCTCCGCAACAATGTGGTGCACTGGGCGGCGGAGTACCGCAAGATACGCATCCTCGGCAAAGGCGGCCAGGGGGTGGTTTATCTCAGCGAGCGCCAGGGGATCGATCTTTTTCGGCTGCCGGTCGCGCTGAAAATCTTCTCTCCTGAGAGCTATCGCGACGTGCCGAGCTATGTCGCCGACATGGCCCGCATTGCCGACATCTCCTCGCGAGTTGCCCTTATCCAGCACGACAACCTGGTCGACCTGCACAATTTCATCGCCCTGTCCGGCATCCGCATCATGGTGATGGAGTGGGTGGATGGGTATGACCTGCGCGAATTGATGTCTGCGCACACGTTCGAGAAGTCACGCGACCGACTCCGTCCGGAGCGCTGGGCAGCCGTACAACGGGTGATTCTGGCAGAGGGACCGAAACAAACGCGCTACAAGCCTGGCGTGGCGATCCAGATCTTGCGCGAATGCCTGGCTGGCCTGGCGGCGCTCCATCGCGATGGCATTGTCCACGGCGACATCAAGCCGGCCAACATCATGGTCAAGCGCACCGGCGCCGCCAAGATCATCGACATCGGCTCCGCCATGGACCTCGACCAGGCCTCCGCGCGCCGCATGTGGTCGCCCGCCTACACCGCCCCCGAAGTTCTCAAAGGCGGCAAGAACACGCCGCAATCCGACCTGGCAAGTCTTGGCTACGTCCTGATCGAAATGCTCGCCGGCCAAAGCCCCTTCGACGGGTTGAACGATTATCCCTCGCTCTTGGCCGCCAAACAGGATCTCGACAAGCGTTTGAAGGAATTGCTCCCCGTCGACGTGAGCTGCAACGACATGCTCCTCAACCTGTGCCAAAAGCTGATCGCACCGGACCCGGCCAAGCGTTTCCGCGACGCACAGGCCGCGGATCTGGATCGCAAAGGCGCCGCCGACTTCCATCGCCAGCTCATCAAGGGGGATTTGGCGAGCGAGTATGAGCATGATCTGCGGTTGTGGCTTGAAGAGTTGAATTGACCCACTCGCGCGGCATTTTCGTTTGCAAATCGAATCCGTCATCCATTACAATGATTTCTGAGACGATTCGCTTCTGTTGATACGGCAAATGGTGGCCCATGCCAGCAAGAGATGTCTACCACGATCAATGCAAGACGGCGTCGATTAAGGATGGCTGGAAAATAACCGACGATCCGCTCTCCCTCAAATGGGCGAAGAAGGACGTACACATCGATCTAGGGCCGAAGAGGTTCTCGCCGCGGAGAAACTGGGACGCAAGATTGCAGTTGAGATCAAGAGTTTCATCGGGCCCTCGGAAATGCAAGATTTGCAGCAGGCCCTTGGGCAATTCGTTATTTACCGTGCCGCGCTCGAAGCGTCGGACCAGCCAGAGCGAGAACTGCTCATGGCCGTTGCCGAGAGAGTCTACTTCAAGCTTTTCTCAACGGTTGAAGGCCGTGCCTTGATCGGAAGCGAGCGCCTGCGAATCATCGTCTTCGATCCGCAGACCTAGGAGATCAAAAAATGGATTCCCTGAAAAACTATCGCAGCATCATTCGACAAGTCTTGACCGAATACGCGAGCATTGGTTATTCGCGTGGCGACATGCGCAGCGAGAACGTCTTCGATGAGACAAATGATCGCTACCTTCTGCTCCGAATGGGCTGGGATGGTCCGCACAGCGCGTACGGCGTCGTTATCCATCTCGACATTATCGACGGCAAGATTTGGCTTCAATGCGACAACACCGATGCCGTCGTCGCTCACGACCTGGAGTGGGCGGGCGTGCCGAAGAAGGATATCGTCCTCGGCTTCCAGCCGCCGGAAGTGCGGCCGCTCACGGATTACGCGGTGGCATAGAACCGCCTCATGAATAGACTCTGGCTTTATTTGTTGGCAACCCCCGTGCTTCTGATGCTGATCGCGTTCGTAGCGCGGTATTACTGGATCGCGTATTTCAACTGGTGAGGCAAACGTCTTCATCTGTCATTTCGCTTGTGTTGATATCTTGAATGAGCCTGTTTTTCTCATTGGTGTTTTTCCATGGACCACTTCACCTACCGCAACCGCGTCCTCCACTGCGACGAGGTCCCCGTGCCGGTGCTCGCCGAGAAATACGGCACGCCGCTCTACGTCTATAGCCGCAAGACGCTCGTTCATCACCTCAAGGCGATTCAGACGGCGTTCAAGGCCGTCGACCCGCTCGTCTGCTACAGCATCAAGACGAACGGCAACTTGCACATCGCCCGCCTCATGGTCGAGGGGGGCGCGGGTTGCGACGTGACCAGCGGCGGCGAACTGTTTCGCGCGCTCAAGGCAGGTTGCTCGGCCGACAAGATCGTTTTTGCCGGCGCCGGCAAGACCGACGCCGAGATTCGCACCGCCCTTGAGCACAACGTTTTTCTCTTCAACGTCGAAAGCGAAGGCGAGCTGTCGGCCATCGCCGAGATTGCGAAATCGATGGGCCGGGTAGCGAACGTCGCCCTGCGGGTGAACCCCGATTTGCCCCCCAAGACGCACGCCAAGACCGATACCAGCGTCAAAGGCGTCAAGTTCGGGCTCGATATCGATACGGTCCTCGAATTCGCCCAAAATGTGCTCAAGAATCCGCACATCAAGGTGGTAGGATTGCATATGCACCTGGGGTCGCCGATCATCACGGTCGAGCCGTATCGCCAGGGCATGGTGAAGGGGCTGGTGCTGATCGACAAGTTGCGGCGGCAGGGGCACCAGATCACCGTCTGGAATATGGGCGGCGGGTTCGGCATCCATTACAAGAAGAATGAAGCCTTGCCGGCCAGCGCCTTTGCCGAGGTGATCGTGCCGGCCATCCAGGAATCGGGCTGTCGGATCGTTCTGGAACCGGGCCGTTTCATCGTCGGCAATGCGGGGCTCCTCGTCAGTCGCGTGATCTACACCAAGGACTCCGGCGGCAAGCATTTCGTCATCCAGGATGCGGCGATGAACGATCTGATCCGCCCGACCTTGTACGATTCGTTCCACCGCATCTGGCCGGTCGCGCCTGCACAGAACTTTGCGCCGCCGGAGGATTTTCAGATCGAAAATCCGGGGACAAAGAAGTGCGATGTCGTCGGCCCGGTGTGTGAATCGGGCGATTTCCTGGCGAAGGACCGCTACCTGCCGCCGATGACACGCGGCGAGTTACTGGCGACCTTCAGCGCCGGCGCCTACGGCATGGCGATGGCATCGAACTACAACGGCCGGCCCCGCGCCGCCGAGGTGCTGGTCGATGGCGGCGAACATCACCTGATCCGCCGCCGCGAAACGTTTGACGATTTGATTCGGCCGGAGTTGGAATGTTGATCGTTTGGCCGTTCGCCGAGGTGACAACACCGATGAATTCTTCTCGCTGGTTTTTCGCGTTCGTCTCGATCGTCATCGCGTTCCGCGCCCAAGCCCCCGCGCGCGGCCAGGACGACGAAAAAGACAAGCAGGCCATCCTCACCAAAAAGAAAACCATCGAACTGCTCGACAAGGCCAACGAGGAATACCGCGTCTTCTTCAAGAGGCCGGAGAAGACCATCGAGTACTGGTCCGCCATCAAGTTCGAAATGGAACTCGGAAAATTCGATCTGGCAGCTCTGCACCTCAAACGCATGCTGGGCAACGACCCCGCCATCAAGACCGATGCGGCCGACGAGATCGACAAGGACCTCGTCAAGTTCGAACAGGCCGAGGGCATGTCGGCGTTTCTGCGGCTCAGGCTCGTGAAGCCGATCGATTGGTCGGATCATCCGCCGTTTCGAACCGAAGCGTTGGCGAACGTCGAAGGACTGATCGACCGCGTCACCAAGGCCGTCGAAAAGCACCTCAGCGACCCCGACCGGATCAAGAAATACATCGCCCGGCTCGACGCCCCGACGCCGGAAGAGCGCGGTTATGCCTATGTCCAAATTGCGCGTTCGCGCGAACGGGCGGTTCCTTATCTGATCGAGGAGCTGCGGAAGAGTTTCGGCAAGCCGCTCCATGGGCGCGTGCGTGAGACCTTGCTGCGCATGGGTCCGGAGACGGTGTCGGTTTACCTGGAAGTCTTCAAGGCCGTCAACGAGAAGGACTATCGCGACATCGAATTGCGTTTAACGCTTCTGGAGATCTTCCGCCAGCGGGACGACAAGCGGGTGATCCCGTACCTGTGGCACATGTCGGCGGCCAAGCAATATCCTGCCGGCGTGCGCGACCGTGCCAAGGAAGTGCTGGCGTCGCTCCTGCGCCTTCCGATTGACGAGTTGCCGCCGTCCAAGGAGACGCTTACCTACGAGGCTGAGCGCTATTACCAGCACAATGTGAAGTTCAAGGAGGACAAGGACGTGCTGGTCTGGGAGTGGAACGGCGAAGCCCTGGCGCTCGCCCCAACCG
This sequence comes from Gemmataceae bacterium, assembly GCA_009692065.1. Taxonomy (GTDB): domain Bacteria; phylum Planctomycetota; class Planctomycetia; order Gemmatales; family Gemmataceae; genus SIAQ01. Next base: position 39,976 of record SHZY01000001.1, on the reverse strand, counting down.
GCCTTTCGCCTTCACGTGCCGAGGAGTTCTTCGGCATGCGCTACGCGCGCGAGGCGCTCGATCTCGATCCAGCCTATCAACCCGCTCAGGTCGTATTCTTGAGCTTGATGCTGGATCGGCACTATCGGCCCAAGGTCGATCAAATTCTGACCGAAGCGATTTCTCCCAGGATGCACCAGCTCCTGACCTCGCTCGACGCCGACCTCGCCCTTCGTGTCCTGGAGCGCGGCATGGAAGACCGGCAGCTTCCGGTCATTCTGCCGTTGATTATGGCACTGGGGGAGCGCGCTGAATTCCGCGCCGCTCGGCTCAATCCGAGCGGTCAGCCGCGTGGCATCGTCAAGGCGCTCTACTATCCAGATCGCCGCGTGCAGTTCGCGGCCATGAAGGCGATGCTAAGAATGCCCCCGACCACGAGGCCCGCGGTGGAGGCGGAACGCATCGTCGAACTGTCCCGCCGATTCCTGGCGAGCGAGGCAACGTCAAAATCGCTCGTCGTCCACGCCCCACTCGGCGACGAGCAGGCGATACGGAAAACGGTCGGCGCCCTCGGCTTCGAACCTGTTCTCGCCAGCAAGGTGCAAGAGGCCGTCAAGAAGGGCACGGCCAGCGCTGATTTCGATCTGATCATCCTGCACAAGGGCATGGCCAATGCCGACTTCCCGCACGTGTACGGCCAGCTTCGGCAGCACTTTGATCTCGGTGGTTTGCCGATGATCGTGGTAGTTGATAAGGCCCGCGAGAAAGTCGTCAAGCAGATGATTGCGTCCAACCCGAATGCCATCGTTATCACCGAGGACAAATTCAAGGCCGATGACGAATTCAAAAGTTTGGCGGCAACGCACGTCAAGAACGTTCAGCTGGCGAAATTGACGCCGGACGAGCGAATGCTCTTTGCCAAGACCGCGCTGGACACCTTCTGGAGCATCAGCCAGGGCGATCTCCAGGGCTACGACATCGCGCCGGCTTTTGATGTGATTCTCGAACAACTGAAATCCAACGAGAAGAATGCGACGACGGCGATCAAGATCCTCGGCCGACTGCCTGGCAGCAGCAGACTCTCCGTCAATACGATTCAAAACAAACTGGCGGGCATCGCCGGCGACCCCGCACGCGACATCAAGCTGCGCGAGCCGGCCTTGCAGGAACTCAATCGGCACATGCAGAAGAACGGCGTCACCGTCGGCAAGAAGCTGCAGGACGATTTGCGCCAGGCCCACCAGATCGCCGCCCCGGGGCAGCCCTTTCACAACCAACTCGTAATCGCGATCGGCATGTTCAGCCGGACCACCGCCGCCAAGACCGGCGCCGACCTGATCAAGTTCCGGCCCGATGATCCGCCGGCGCCCAAGGAAAAAGAGAAGAAAGTCGATTGATCCACGAAGGGCCACCAAGGAACACGAAGGATCGGAATGAAAAAAAAACTCTAACGGACATTCCGTCCGTTTAGCCCTTTGTGCTCTTCGTGTCCTTCGTGGACGCATTTTCCTCCATTTCAAACAACATCGGCATCACCTCGCGGATCACCTTCTTCGTTCGCTTTAGTCGCGGCTTCGGCAACTCCTCATCGAGATGGTGCGATTCCAATTGTTGCAACACCTGGCTTGCGCGATCGAGCACCTCGCCTGGAATGCCTGCGAGCCGGGCGACGTGGATGCCGTAGCTTTTGTCGGCGCTGCCCGGCGCGATCTTGTGCAGAAAGACGATGTCCTCCTGCCATTCGCGCACCAGCACGTTGCAGTTGCGCAAGTTTGGCAACGTCTCGGCGAGCTGGGCCAGCTCGTGATAGTGGGTCGCGAACAGCGATCGGCAACCGATCTGATTGTGCAGATACTCGGTGATCGCCCACGCCAGCGACACGCCATCATAAGTGGAGGTGCCGCGGCCGATCTCGTCGAGAATCACCAGGCTCATGCGCGAGGCGTTGTTGAGGATGTTGGCCGCCTCGGTCATCTCGACCATGAAGGTGCTCTGCCCGCGGCTCAGTTCATCGCTGGCGCCGACGCGGGTGAAGATGCGATCGACGATGCCGATCGCGGCGCTCTTGGCAGGCACATAGCTGCCGATCTGGGCCAGCAGCACCAAGAGAGCGACCTGCCGGATGTAGGTGCTTTTGCCTGACATGTTCGGCCCCGTGATCAGAAGGAACATGCCGTCGTCGTTACCGAGGAGCGCATCGTTGGGCACAAACGTGCCGGGCGGCAACGTCTGATCGAGCACCGGATGCCGGCCTTCCTTGATCAAAAGGATCGGCTCATCGCTCAAGCTTGGCCGCACGTATTGGCGCGAGACGGCGAGATCGGCGAGCGCCGCCAGCACATCGAGTTGCGCGAGAACCTCGCCGGTTTGCAGAAGCCGATGGGTCTGCGCCGCGACCTGATCGCGCAGGCCGAGAAAGATCTCGTATTCGCGTGCCTGGCTTTTCTCCTCCGCGGAGAGGACTTTCTCCTCGTACTCCTTCAACTCCGGCGTGATGTAGCGCTCGGCATTCTTCAAGGTCTGCTTGCGCTGGTAATCAGCCGGCACCTTGGCGGTGTGAACGTGAGTGATTTCGATGTAGTAGCCGAAGACCTGGTTGAAGCCGACTTTGAGCGAATTGATGCCGGTGCGTGTGATCTCGGAGGCCTGGAAGCGTGTGATCCACTCCTTGCCCCCTTTGGCGATGTCACGCAGTTCGTCGAGGTCGCGGGCATAGCCGGGCTTGATCAGGCCGCCTTCCTTGGCCGAGAGCGGCGGATCATCGACAATCGCCGCATCGAGCGTGGCCCGCAAATCCTGGCATAACTCGAGATTCGCTTCGAGATCGCGCAGCATGGCCGACTTGCGCGCGGCGATCTTCGCCTTGATCGTCGGCAGAAAACGCAGGGTGCGCCCGATGGCGGCAAGATCGCGCGGCAGCGCGCGGCCGGTGCTGGCGCGCGAGGTGAGTCGTTGCAGGTCGTTCACTTCGTTCAGCGCTTGCCGCAAGTCATCGCGCAGAGGGGCCTGTTCCAGTAATTCGGTGACGCCATCGAGCCGCGCTTCAATTTGCTCTCGCTGCGCCAGCGGAGCGAGTAGCCATTGCTGCAAAAGCCTTGCGCCCATCGTCGTCACGGTGCGATCGATGGCGGCGAGCAGAGAGCCGTGGCGTTCGCCTTCGCGCAGCGTGCGCGTCAATTCGAGGCTGCGGCGCGTCACGTCGTCGAGTTGCAGCACCTGGTTGCTGAAATACGGGACCAGGCGGCGAATGTGCCGCACGTCGGTCTTCAGCATCTCTTGGACATACAGCAAGAGCGCCCCGGCGGCGGCCAGGCAGGCTTGCGCATCGTCGAATCCGAACCCAGCAAACGTGGAAACCGCGAAATGCTTGCCGAGTGCCTCTTTCGCGGTTTTGGGATCAAACGTCCAGTCCGGCCGCGCTGACAGGGCGGGGACCGTTGCGAGCCGCTGTAAAATTCCGCTCAGAGCGTTCGCTTGCGTTTCCGGGCCGATGCATTCGGCAGGCGCGAGCCGCGCCAGCTCCTCGCGCAGCCGATCCGGCATCACATCCATCGCGTAAAACTGGCCGGTGGAAACATCGAGCCACGCCAGGCCGGTCGGCGCGGCAGCCGTCGTCGGCAGAATAGCGACGAGGTGATTGTTCGCCTTCGGATCGAGCAGATCGTCCTCGGTGATCGTCCCGGGCGTGACGACGCGCGTCACCTCACGCTTGACCAGGCCTTTGGCTTGCGAGGCGTCCTCGACCTGATCGCACACCGCGACGCGAAAGCCCTGGCGCAAGAGTTTATGCAAATAGCTTTCGAGCTGATGATGCGGAAAGCCGGCCATCGGCATTTCCTTGTCGCGGCTCGTCAACGTCAGCCCGAGCACCTTGTGGGCTGTCTCTGCATCGGTTTCGAAGAGTTCGTAGAAGTCCCCCATGCGGAAAAGGAGCAGCATGTCGGGATGCTTCGCTTTCGCATCGCGGTATTGCTGCATCATTGGGGTGGTCATGGTCGTGCCTCGCATGGACTAACCACAGAGACACAGAGGGCACAGAGAAGAAAGGCAATGAGGAATGAAGACCGAGGAATTAGGAATTGAGAAGTTCGAAAGTCGTTTCCTACTTCCTCGTTCTTCTTTCCTCATTCGCTTTCGATATTTCTCTTCTCTGGGTCTCTGGGTCTCTGTGTCTCTGTGGTTAGGTCTTTATACGAGGCCAGACGTCAGGCGAGCAGTTCATTGATGACATGCGCCTGCTCGACGCCCGTCAGTCGCTGGTCCAAGCCCTGGAAGCGATACGAAAACCGCGTGTGATCGATGCCGAGCAAATGCAGCACCGTCGCATGGAAGTCGCGAATGTGGACCGGGTTCTCGACGATGTTGTACGAGAAGTCGTCGGTCACGCCGTAAATTTGCCCGCCGCGTGTGCCGCCGCCGGCCATCCACATCGTGAAGCAGCGCGGATGGTGATCGCGGCCATAGTTCTGCGCGGTCAGACCGCCCTGCGAGTAGATGGTTCGGCCAAACTCGCCGCCCCAGATGATGAGCGTTGAATCGAATAGGCCCTTCGCCTTCAAATCTTGCACCAGGCCCCAGCAGGCTTGATCGACGTCACGGCACTGATCGGGCAGCCGGCCGGCGACGTTGGCGTGCGTGTCCCAGTTGTTGTGGTAGATCTGCACGAAACGGACGCCGCGCTCGACCATGCGGCGAGCTTGCAGGACTGTGTTTGCAAAGGTGCCGGGGTTGCGGGCCTGGTCACCGTAGAGGCGAAAAGTGGACGCGGGCTCGCTGGCGATGTCGGTCAGCTCGGGGACGCTTTGCTGCATGCGGAAGGCCATCTCGTACTGCTGGATGCGCGTGTGCGTTTCGGGATCGCCGACGAGCTCGTGGTTCATCTCGTTGAGCCGGCGCAGGCCGTCGAGTGTGCGGCGGCGAACTTCCGTGGAGACGCCGGGCGGGTTGTTGATGTACAGGATCGGATCGCCTGAGGATCGGAAGGAGCAGCCCGCGTGCTCGCCGGGCAGGTAGCCGGATTGCCAAAGGCGGGCCGAGATCGCTTGCACCTGCTCTTGATTGGTCGGGCGAGCGACGAGGACGACGAACGTCGGCAAGTTCTGATTGAGCGAGCCGAGGCCATAGGACGCCCAGGCGCCGAGGCAGGGCCGGCCGGTGACTTGGTTGCCGGTCTGCATGTTGGTAATGGCGGGCTCGTGGTTGATCGCCTCGGTGTGCATGGTGCGGATGAAGCACATGTCATCGACCATGCGCGAAGTGTAGGGCAACAGCTCGGAGACGGTCATGCCGCACTTGCCGTGGCGGTCGAAGCGGAACTTCGAAGGCGCGATCGGGAAACGCGCCTGGCCGGAGGTCATCGTGGTGAGACGCTGGCCCATGCGCACAGACTCCGGCAGATCGACGTCAAAATATCGGCGCATCTGCGGCTTGTAGTCGTACAGATCCATCTGCGGCGGCCCGCCGACCATGTGCAGATAGATGATGTTGCGCGCCTTCGCCGGGAAGTGCGTGCGTGGCAACGCGGCGGCGAGCCCGGTCGGATCGCTATCAGCGGTCACCTTTTGTTCGCCGAGCAGCGAGGCGAGGGCCGCGAAGCCGACAGCGTTGACGCCGCGGCCAAGGAACTGGCGGCGCGATTCGGATTGGAGCCAGGAGTGGAGGGGAGTCATGATATTCTCCGTGGTGCAGGGCTTTGCTACGTAATTGCCGAAAACGTTAGGCGAGCGAAATTAGGTAGCTATCCATGTTGCCCAATGTGAGGATTTTCGCAATTACGTAGCAAAGCCGTGGTGCAGGCGAGCCGCCTGCACCACGATGCATTACTTGTTCAACGCCTCATCCAGATTCATCAGTTCATTCACCAGCATCGTCCATGCCGCCAGCGTGCCCGCGTCCAACGACGCATCGGGCCGCGATTCGCCTACGGTGATCAGCTTGCGGGCCTCATCGGGGCGCGTCTTGTAGTTCGTCAGCAGGTCGCCGAGCGATTCCTGCACGACCTTCATCTCGGCAGCGCGGAACGAACGTGCCAGCAGTCGCTGGGCGATGAAGTCGATCTTGCTCACGTCCGTGGCGCCGCCCTCTTTAATCGCCGTTTGGGCAAGGTGCCGGGCCGCTTCGATGAACTGCACGTCGTTCAACGTCACCAGGGCTTGCAAGGGCGTGTTGGTGCGTTCGCGGCGCGTTGTGCAGGTTTCGCGATTTGGGGCATTGAGGATGTCCATCGAAGCCGGCGGGGCGGCGCGTTTCCAAAAGGTGTACATGCTGCGGCGATACAGCTTCTCGCCGGTGTCGCGGCGATAGTCGCGCGTGTTGCTGCCGATCATGGCGACCGCCTCCCAAACGCCATCCGGCATGTACGGTTTCACGCTCGGGCCGCCGATCTTGCGGACAAGTAGGCCGCTCGATGCCAAGGCGTAGTCGCGGATCATTTCGGCGTCCATGCGATGGCGCGGGGCACGCGCCAACCAGCGATTGTCGCGGTCCTTTTCGAGCGTGTCCTTGGTGACAGTTGCGGCTTGACGATAGGTCGCCGAGGTCACCATCAGCTTGAAGAACTTCTGCACGTCCCAGGCACGCGTCTCCCCCCGCTCACGCGGGAGGCTCGCTGCGGGAGACATGAACTCGACGGCCATCCAATCAAGAAGCTCGGGATGGCTGGGCAACTCGCCGGCGACGCCGAAGTCGCCGCTGGTGCGGACGAGGCCGGTGCCGAAGATCTCTTGCCAGAAGCGATTGACGGTGACGCGCGCCGGCAGAGGGTTCTCCGGGCGCAGGAGCCATTGGGCGAAGCCAAGGCGGTTCCTCGGCAAATCGGCAGGCATCGGCGGCAGGACACCCGGCGTGGCGGCTTTCACTTGATCGCGGCGTTTGTCGTATTCGCCGCGGAACAGGACGTAAGCCGTCGGCTCGTCCTTGCGTTCATTCATCACGTGGGCGATGGTGCCGCGTGATTTCAGGGTGACCTCCTCTTGCTGGATCGCCGCCAGCTTGTCGTTTAGCGGCCGGTAAGCACCATCCAATGCGACAAGCCACCAATCAAAAAGCTCGTTGCGCTCTTGCGGGGTGCGCTTGTCGGCGGGTTTGGCGAGGAACTCCGCCGCCTTGGACGATCTTGCAAGCTGCTCGGCTTGCGGGCCGGTGAGGGTCTTGCCGTAAAGCCGCAGATCCTGGAGTGACACGCCGCTCGCGCGTTCCGTCTGATAACGCTGGCCGACCTTGAACGGGACGGTGGTTTTGATGGTGGCCGACAGCTTGTCGGTGAAGACCTCGAGAGGCTGCAAGGCGCCGTTGACATAGAGCTTGACGCCGGCAGCTTTGCTGGAGCCATCGTAGGTGACGAAGACGTGATACCACTGGTTGGGCTGGAGCAGCATCTTCGAGGTCACTTTAAGGGCGTTTTCGTCCCACTTGTTGACGAGGTGCATGCCGACCTTGTCGTTTTCCATCCAGAGGTCCCAGCCGCGATAGAAGTTGGTGTTGTCCATGCGCGAGGCTATGGCGCCAATGGTGTTGCGCTTCGAGGTCTTGACCCAGGCGCCGACGGAGAAGCCCTGGTTCTTCTCGAAATCGCCGACGCCTTTGAACTGAATTGCCGAGCCGGTCGGTTTGATAGTGAAAGATTTCGGCGTTCCCTTGCTGGCAACCCAGTCGTAGCCATCGCCGAATAGCATCTTGGTCAGCTCACCGTCGACGACGAAGCTAGCCGAATTGCCTTGCGCTTCATTGAGCTTGGCGTGCAGCGTGAGACCGTCGGTCGGGATGAGGGCAACAATCTGCTCGGCCTTGGCCTGGGCGAGCCAGGTGTCGAAGTCCTTTTGGGCAGCTTTCTTGCGGGCTTCGATCTGCGCACGCAGGCCGCCGATCTCCTTGGCCAGGACGTCCCAGCGCGGGCGGTCCTCGATGCACGGCACGAAGATGGTGGGGGGCGTGTTGGGGATGTTGCCATCCATTGCGCCGATCGTCGTGTTGTTGAAGAATGCCGACAGGGCGTAAAAGTCCTCTTGCGAGAACGGATCGAACTTGTGGCTATGGCAGGTACAGCAGTTCATGGTGGCGCCGAGCCAGACGGCGGCGGCGGTCTCGGTGCGATCGCGCGTGTACATCACGAGATACTCTTCCGGAATCAAGCCCCCTTCGTTGGACGAAATGTTACAGCGATTGAAACCCGTCGCAATGAGCTGATCCATAGTCGGGTTCGGCAACAAGTCGCCGGCGAGCTGGTCGATAGTGAACTGGTCGAAGCGCTGGTTCTTGTTGAACGCGCTGATGACCCAGTCGCGGTAGGCGTGGATCTCGCGGAAGTTGTCGAAGTGGATGCCGTGCGTGTCGGCATAGCGGGCGGCGTCAAGCCAATAGCGGCCGCGGTGCTCGCCCCAGTGCAGCGATTTCATCAAGTTATCGACGTACTTCTCGTAGGCGTCCGGCGATTTGTCGTTGAGGAACGCTTCGACCTCGGCAGGGGATGGCGGCAGCCCGATCAGATCGAGGCTAAGCCGGCGGGCCAGCGTGCGGCGATCCGCCTCGGGGTTCGGCGTCATGCCGCGTTTTTCAAGCTCGGCGAGGATGAAGCGGTCGACTGGGTTGCGAACCCACTCCTTGTTCTTGACCTCCGGCAGCGGTGGACGCTTAGGCGCGAGCAGCGACCAGTGCAGTTGATACTCGGCCCCCTCGCTGATCCAGCGTTTCAGGATGTCTTTCTGTACGGCAGTCAACTTCTTGAGCGTTTTCGGCGGCGGCATGATTTCCTTGGGATCGCTCGCATGGATTCGGTCGAGCAGTGCACTCTCTTTGACGTTGCCCGGCTTGAGCGCGCCCATCTTGATCGCGGCGTCGCGCTCGTCGAGCCGCAGGCTGGCCTTGCGTGATGCGCTGTCAGGACCGTGGCACGCGAAGCAGTTCTCCGCGAGGATGGGACGCACGTCGCGGTTGTATTCGATCTTGGGTTGGGCGCAGAGCGGCAGGCAGTTGGCCAACAGGACGGCCAAGGCAGCGTATAGAGATCGCATCATGTTCGTAAGTCCTTCGGTCGAAGAAGCGTGCGGAAGCGGGGTGGGCGATGGAGGTTGGATTGTTTTATCGCGAGGGATAGGCAGGATTCAAGTGCCGCTTGCGTTTAGCGTTTGCGGGGCGCCGTGCGAACGCTAAACGTAAACGGCTTTAGCTTTCGGACCAATCGCCCGAGCCGACGCGCTCGAACGATTTGCCGACGCCCATGCGGCAGCACATCTGCTCGAAGTTCTCGCGGTGCGATTGATCGGTGCTGTGGAGGTGTTCGCCTTCGGTGATTAGCTTCATCTTGTCGTTGCGGCGAATGCCATGCTCGTACATGACGGCTTCGAAGGGCTTGAGATTGGGGGCGTAGATGACGAGGAGCTTGTGCTCGTCGAATTGCACTTCCATGGGGCCTTCGGTGGACATGACGGCGATGCCGGTGCAGCCGTCGTTGAGGAGCAACTCTTCGTAATCGCAGCAATGGCTCTTGAGGACGGGCAGGTCCATCGCCGCGCGGAAGAGGTCCTGATGGGCGCTGCCGGTGCTTTCATGGCTGGTCTCAAGAACGACATCGACGACTTCGCCGAGCGGTTCGAGCAGGTCGAGGAAGACATCGAAGAGCTTCTCGCGCGAGATCGAGGCGGCGAGAACGGGGACCGAGAAGTTGGCCTGCGCGTCGCGGTAGGTATCGATCCGGTAGCCTTGGCGCGGCACGATCGGCACCGATTGGGCGGGGCGCACGGCGTCGGTCAACTCAAAGTCACCGTAGCGAATCACCTGCAGATGGTCGGCCATGGTTTTTTCGCTCACGTGCGTACCCTGGGTTCGATTTTCGGGGATCGACATGTATTTGATTCCGACCGCCGAGGCTGATGCGGCTAAACAACTATAGTTCGCATTTCGACCGACGGCCAACGAACCGCGATGAATTTTACGCAGGAACTTGAAGCAAAAATCAACATCGTCGGGAAATTGGTGATTGCGCCGGTGAAACCTTTCCGAACCGGTAATTCCTGCCGTGCCGACACTTACGGCCGTGGCAGCTTCAACGGTAAATTTCGCAAAGATCAAGGATTAACGCGGTTCTTCCGGTTGCAAAAAATGGAACCCTTCGCGTAAACTAGGGCGGTGGGGAGGGTATCAATCCGGGAAGGAATGACAACCTTCGCTTACGCTTCAGGTTCGGACGTCGCTTGCAACGGAGTGTCCTTTCATGCGTTCTTGGCTTATGTCGATTCTCGCGCTTTGTTTGTGTGCAACCTCGACCTTCGCCAGCGGAAAGGCCGACAAATTCCTCTTGGACACCTGGGACCTCGCCTACATCGGCGACGCCCGGGCCGGCTATGTTCACACTCTCGCCAAGGAAGTTGAAATCGACGGCAAGAAGGTCATTCACACCACGATGAAGCTGCGCCTCACCGTCAAACGCTTCAGCGATGTCATCGAAATGGCGATGGACATCGGCTCGATCGAGACCGCCGACGGAACGGTTACCGGAGTTTTCATGAGGCAGAATCCAGGCAAGAAGCAGCAACTCCAGATCGACGGCGCCGTCGTCGGCAAGCGGCTCCACCTCACGCTCAACAGCAAGCAAGCCCTCAAGCCCGCCCCCTGGAATCCCGAGGTCCTGGGCCTATTCAAGCAGCAAACGCTCATCAAGGACCGCGACGTCAAGCCTGGGGACAAGTTCACTTATCTCAGCTTTGAGCCGAGCATCAACCTGGTCCTCAAGACCGAGGTCCACGTCAAGGGTTATCGCGAAGTGACTTTGAAGGGAGAAAAAGAGAAACGCAAGCTGTTGCTTGTGGAAACGATTCCGGAACGGATCGAATACAAGAGCGGCCCGGACAAGGTCGAGAAAATCCAGCTACCGGCGACGCTGACGTGGTACGACGAGAACCTGGAAGCAGTAAAGACGGAGGTCGACGTGCCGCCGCTCGGGCCCATGACGATCCGCCGGGCGACCAAGGCGCTGGCCCTCGCTCTCAGCCCGGTGCCACAGGTCGATCTGGGTTACAACCAGCTCGTGCGTTTGAAGAATCGGATCTTGAAGCCGTATGAGACGACCGCGGCCACGTATCGCATCACGGTCCGCAATGACGAGAACGTGGCCACCACCTTTTCACGGGACGATCGCCAAAGTGTAGAGAACGTGCGGGGCAATAGCTTCGACCTTCGGGTGAAGGCGGCGCCAGCAGGCGACGACGAAGGCAAGGCACCAGATGCCGAGTTTACCCAAAGCTCTTACTTTATCAATAGTGACGACGCCGAGGTGAAAAAGCACGCCCGCAAAGCCATCGGCGACGAGAGCGATGCGTGGAAAAAGACATTATGGATTGAGCGCTGGGTGCGCGACAACATGCGATTTACTAGCGACGAGGCCTTGGCTCCTGCCGACCACGTGGCTCGGACGCTCGAAGGCGATTGCACCGAATATGCGATGCTGACTGCTGCGATGTGCCGGGCCGCCGGGGTGCCAAGCCGTACCGCCATCGGATTGATTTATGCCGATGTCAAAGGGGCGCCTTGCTTTGCGTTCCATATGTGGACAGAGGTGTGGATCAAGGGGCGCTGGATTCCGATCGATGCGACCCTGGGCAAGGGCTATGTCGGGGCGACGCACCTGAAGATCACCGACCATAGCTGGTATGACGAGCGGACTATGACGCCGATTTTTCCGGTGATACGCGTCGTTGGCCGCGTGAGCATCGAGGTGCTGAGCGCGGAAAACCGCTAAACGAAAGCCCAGGGACGGCCATCCCTGGACTTTGAGAAAGCCGAATTTCATGGGATTTTTTCTTGAGAAACCCAAAACTCTCCGATACTTTGTAGCAGGTAGAGCGTCTATTACTCAGTCGAACCGTTTCGGCGAGGTGACCTCTTGGCCCTCAGGGGTCCAAGACGATCGGATTTTTTTCGTCCACAGGATCGATGGACGCTCTCCCTCCAACGAAGGACAAATCTTGACGGATCAGATTATCCCAGAGTGAATCACTCTCATCGAGGCTACGAATCAGGACAGCAAAGTTGCCAACGCACATCGACATAGACAAACCACGGCAAACAAGCCGGGGGTGCATCATCACAGGGGGTTTCATGCCGAGCACGGGTCAACATCTTTGCCGCCAGGCCCATTCGGGGCGGACCGAGGAAGCGCAATGACGGTTCGACAGCTGCAAGGAACTGGGAAAACGCCGGCGCTCGTCGCCAACGGCAGCGATGCCGGCATGGAGCGGTCGGCCCAATTCTCGTGGGAGACCTGGTTCCGCCACGCCAATTCGCAACAACGCGCCGAAGCGCTCGGCCTGGCCCAGCAGCAAGGCGTTCTCTACCCGCATCAGCTTCCCGCAGCCACCAACGGCGTCAAGCCCGTCGCCGCCCCGGCGCGCGATTCCGAAGCATCGTCAGCCATCGCCCGAATTCTGGCGGGCAAACCGGAATCGCTGCCCTATCTTTCGATTGAAACGCTGTCTGTATTCGATACCGACCTCGATGAATTGCAGCGTCAGGCCGTCGCAAGGGCGCTGAGCACGCCGGACTTGTTTCTCTTGCAGGGGTTGCCCGGCACAGGCAAATCGCGCACGCTTGCTGAGCTTCTGCGGCAAGCGGCTTCACACGGCCGGCGGGTATTGCTCCTGGCAGGGCACACCGCGTCGCTCGACGTCGTTCTCCAGCGGCTGATCGGCCGCCCCGAAATCCTGGCCCTCCGCTTTCTCGATACTCACGAGAAAGCCGAGACGCTTGCAGCCGGAGTGCGCAGCTTCACCTTGGAACAGCAGCAGAAGGCATTTCTCGAACGCACCCTCCTCGGCGTGCGCAGCAAGCATGGCGAAGCGGACTCCGCATGCCGGCAGCGCCGCGACCTGGAGCCGGTTTGGAGTGAGCTAGGAGCGTATCAGGAGCGTTGCGACGCTTGCCGCCAGCGCTTGCAAACGCTGGATGGCCAGGTTGCGACTCTGAGCGAGGTCGTGGAACGCGATGCCGACGGCTCCGACACGCCGTTCGCGGCCGGAATTTCGGCACTCCGGAAGTCCGGCACTGAGGCGACTCAAACGCTGGCCGAGAAACTACGGACGGACGCGGAAGGCGTGGCCCAGTGTGATCAGGAAATCGCCCAGCTCAAGGCGACGATTGCCCAAAATCAGCCCGCTTACGACGCCAAGAAACACGGCCGCTTCTGGACCTTGGCCTACTGGACCAACCTGTTCAACGGCGCGATCATCCAGGAAATGGAAACGCTGCTGGAGCACCACGCAGGTTTGCAGGCTCGCCGGCAGACTGTCGTTCAGCAGATCGACCAGGTTGCCAACGAACAAGGCCAACTTCGCGAACGATTCACGCAGGAGCGGGCCGCCCTCATCGGCGGCGAATTGGCATTGTGCCAGGCCGCCTTCCTGAGCCAGCGCCAGGCGATTGAGAGCGAGGATCGCCGGCTCGACGACGAGTGGAATGCCCTGTGCGGTCGCCTGGGCGTCCCGGCCATCGAGAAAACGCGAGCCAGTCTGGAACTGGCTCGCACAGCCTGGCTGGCCCAGAAAAAATACGACGAGCAGCAGTGCCAGTTCGCTCAGGAGTGGAAGAAGTTCGTCGAGGAGACCGGCGCGCAGTTGGCGGCCCGGCTGCCGAGTTTCGCCAACGTGCTGGCGGGGACCATCAGTCGCTGGAACGCGGACGCGAAATTCCGCGATGCCGCCGGCGCCACGATTGATCTGCTGATTGTGGAAGATACCAACGCGTTGTCGGAAGTAGAGCTGCTCAAACTGGCGCGCCTCGCGCCGCGGTGCGTGCTGGTTGGCCAGTCGATCACCGAAACGGTATCGATGCCGCCCGGGTGCTGGCATCGGCTCTGGAACGCAGCGGGCGGAGAGTCCGGGCGCTGGCCCAGCACCTGGCAGCGCGTTGAAGGCCGCCTCGTCTGCCAGCTCATCCCCCTGACCGCCGAGGACCGTCGGCATCTCGATTGTGAAGGCCTTGCCGATGCCCCCGATATCGAGCTCGGCATTCTGCAACGTCCGCAAGCTCGTCCCTGCTTGGCTCAGGTCGTCTTCGGACCAAATTGCTCCTTTGCAGACGCCTTCACCTTCATGGTCCGCGAGGTCCAGGAATTCCCACTGCAACCGCTTGGCTGCACGGCCTGGTGGAGCGAGGACGCACAGCGCCACACGAGGCATCTCGGCCCCCAACCGGGTCGCATCCACACCTGGGTCGAGATCGAGCCTGGTCTTCGGCTCGGAGTGGTTGCCAATAAGGACGGCGAAGCGACTTGTGCCGCGTGCCTCGAATTCGACAAAGCAGCCGGCTGGGATCGTCCAAAAGCCGAAGAGTGGCTCCACCGCCATCGCGCGCTCGCGGATCACGAGCGCACCGCTTTCTTGCAAATGCCTCATCGCTATGCGCCTTCGTTGGCCAAGATTGTCCAAAGCGTTGTGCGCGCTAATGATTGGCTCATTCAAGTTGTGGCAAGACCGGAAGACCCTGCCACAAGACAGCGCGTTGGCAATGGAAGTTCATTCGAATTCGTGGCCGTGCCGCCGCTTGCCAAGACCGATTGGCCTCGCGATGGCGCCGGCCAGGAGCTGGACTTGACCACGCCCCGCAGCGGCGAACGACTGCCGGTCGGCCTGCGCAATGGTTTACCGGTGCGGGGGTACGTCAACTATGCCGAAGCCCAGGCACTGATACGGGCCCTTGAAGGGTGGACGCGTGAAGCCTCGGCTGCTCCGACGTGCCGGGTTGCGGTGCTGGCGCTCTACGAAGGGCAAGTAGAGCTGCTGCGCCGGCTCGTTGAGCAATCGGAAATCCTGCGTGCACGCAACTTCCCGCTGGAGGTCGCCTTGCCGAGCCGATTGCACCAGCGTGAATGCGACATCGTTTTCCTGAGCCTGACGCGCAGCCATGCGTATCGCGCGGTCGCCTACGGTGAGGATGTGAAGGAACTGCCGCTCGCTTTAACGCGTGCGCGATCACGCCTGCTGATCTTCGGCGATCCCGGTTCGTTGTTCAATCTCGCCGGCTGGCATGGGCCGCTCGAAGCTCTCGACGCCCAGGCCGCCCAGCAAGATCTCCTGGGCGTGTCGCGGCTGCTGGCGTATCTTCAATCGTTGAGGCACGCGCCGGCGCATGCAAACGGCAAAAACTAACTGTTTAGCCGGCGGGCAAGCTCGCTGGCTAAACCAAACGGAGATTCATTCCATGACGATCAACTCCCGTCTCACTCGCCGCAGCGTTCTCAAGGGCCTCGCTGCCGCCGGCATCGGCTTGCCGTTTGTCTACAGCGACATGGCCAAGGCAGGGCCCAACGAGACGCTCAATCACGCCAGCTTCGGCGCCAACGGCATGGCCCTTTCCGACATCCGCTCGCTCGCGACCAGCAAAAACTTGCGGCTCGTCGCGGTCGCCGACGTCGATCTGGGCCGCACTGCCGAGGTGCGCAAGCAATTCCCGAATGTCCGCGTGTATCAGGACTGGCGCGAGCTGCTCGACAAGGAAAAGGGCCTGAACTCCTGCAACGTCTCGACGCCCGATCACATGCACGCGCCGATCACCATGCGCGCGATGCAGCAAGGGCTCCATGTCTATACGCAAAAGCCGTTGACGCAGACAATCTTTGAAGCCCGCCAGCTCACCCGCGTGGCGCGCGAGCGGCGTATCGTCTCGCAGATGGGCATCCAGATCCACTCGCACGCGGTGCATCGCACGGTGGTCGCTGCCATTCAGGGCGGGGCCATCGGCAAGGTGCGCGAAGTGCATAGCTGGAGCGACAAGACCTGGGGCGACCGCGCCGCTCGGCCAGATCGCAAGGACGCCATCCCCGCCAACCTCAACTGGGATCATTGGCTCGGCGTTGCCGACGAACGCAACTTCATCGGCGGCGGCTACTACCATCCGGGCAACTGGCGCAAACGTCTCGACTTCGGCACCGGCACCTTCGGCGACATGGGTTGCCATATCCTCGATCCGGTCTTCACGGCCCTTTCGCTTGCCGCGCCGATTTCGGTGCGTGCGGAGCAGGGCGCCCCCAACTCGCATAACTGGGGGCTCGATTGCATCGTCCGCTACACCTTCCCTGGCACCAAGGTGACGACCGATCGCGTGACGTTGACGTGGTATGATGGCGCCGCCCGTCCGCCGGCCGCCGTGCGCGACCTGATCGGCAATCGCCAGCTCTCGGGCCAAGGCTCGCTCTACATTGGCAGCGACGGCATTCTCTACTCGCGCTACATCGATGCGCCGCTCCTATTGCCCGAGGAAAAGTTCCGCGACTACAAGATGCCGACGCCGGGCCATGAGAACCACTACCTGCAATGGGTGGAAGCCTGCCGCGGCAACGGCCGCACCTCGACGCCGTTCGACTTCTCCGGCAACCTGACCGAATCGGTGCTGCTCGGCTGCCTGGCGACGCGCTTCACGAAGACGACGCTGGAATGGGATGCCGCGAAGTTGCAGGTCACGAACAACAAGGACGCGAACGCTCATGTACGGTGGCGTTACCGCAAGCGGTGGGAAGTCAACGGGCTGTAGGATGACTTGCCTTGCACACAGAGGTACATGACACAGCCTGCAAGAA
Organism: Gemmataceae bacterium; assembly: GCA_009692065.1. Lineage (GTDB taxonomy): Bacteria > Planctomycetota > Planctomycetia > Gemmatales > Gemmataceae > SIAQ01. The sequence goes on along the minus strand of SHZY01000001.1, from coordinate 23,436 downwards.
TAGTAGCCATTCACGGCCGAATTCTGCTGATGCTCGCCATCGGCGGAATTCGGCCGTGAATGGCTACGATGTTGTTATAGCCGATATGCTGCCGATTTATTGCCTGGCCCGGGCCGCCAACTCCTCCGGGGCGGCCGACACCAGGCGGTTGCGGGCGAAGCCGAAGTAATACGCGAGCCCGACCGCATACATGAACAGCGTCAGCCAGAGCACGATGTAGTCGTCGAACCAGGGCCTGCCGGTGGGTGCTCCAGAGGGGGAACCGTAAATCGCGTACACGCCGGCGGCGAAGATGCTCATGATGACGACCAGGGCCGGCAGCACCGGGTAGAGCGGGACCTTGTAGGGACGCTCCATGTTCGGCTCCTTGATCCGCAGCGTGAACAGGCAGATGATCGCCAGCACGTACCAGATCAGCGCGGTGAGGTTGCAGGTGAGCACGGCGACCAGCACCGCGTTCTCGTTGAAGTAACCCCAAATCACGAAGCCGACCACCACCAGGCTCCAAAAGACGATGGAAATGTCCGGCGTGCGGCGCGTCGGATGCACATGGCCAAGGAACTGCGGCAAGTAGCCTGCCCGGCCCAAGGCGAACGACTGGCGGCTCACGGCGTAGATCATGCCGTTGTAGCTGGTGACCATGCCGAACAGGGCAATCAGGGCGAAGGGGACGAGGTGCCACAAGTTTTGCTGGCCAGGCCAGACCTCTTGATAGACGTGTTGCAGCGGATAAAGCACGTCAGCGGTCTTGGTGTAGTCCACCGTGGCTGCGGACACGAAGAACCACGTCAACAGGACCAGGACGATGAGGGTGACCTGGGCGAGAGCAAGGCCGCGCGGAATGGTGCGATGCGGTTCGTGGGCTTCCTCGGGGGCGAGGGCGACGGTCTCGATCATCACCAGGAACCAGATCGCGTAGGGAATCGCTTTCAGGACGCCTTCCCAGCCGTTGACGAGACGCGGGGTCGTGAAGACGCGGTCGAGGTCGACGTCGGGGAGGGCGGCGATCCAGAACCAGACGAGGCCGACGATCGCGCCGTAGGTCATCCATTCCATGAGCCGGGCTTGCTCCTTGGCGCCGATCCACTGGACCAAGGCAAAGCCGCCGACGGTGAGCAGGCCGAAGGCGGTGGTCATGGCCAGGCGCGTGGTGACGGCGATTTCCTCGGGCGAGGCGGTGGCGGCGACGAGGTGAAGATCGATGCTGATTGCCTGGAGAGACTTGGGCGCGAGGAGGTTGGCCAAAAAAAAGACGGCGCCGCCAGTGGCGATGGCGGTGCCGATGGTCGCGAAGAGCGATTCGAGAAACATCGACCAGCCCATGACGAAGCCGAGCCAGGGCCCAACGGCGCGTCGGCCATAGGCGAGCGGCCCGCCGGCGAAGGGCAGGGCGACCGACAATTCGCTCAACGCCAGCACCCACATCATGTAGAGGGCGCACACGAACAGCGAGGCGAGCAACATGCCGAGCGGGCCGCCTTCTTTCAGACCGGGGTTCCAGCCGAAGTATTCGCCGGTGATGACGACGCCGACGCCGAGGGCCCAGATGTGCAGGACGCCCATCGGCTTCTTGAGGGCATGTTCCTTGAGGTAGGCGCGTTCCTCGGGCTTGAGCGCGCCGGCCTGGACGTGCGCTTCGCTGACGACTTCGGCAACGACCTCGTCGATTTCTGCGGGCAGCGAAGGTTCGTTCGTAGGATCTGGCGGTGTGCCCATGGGATGGGCCTCGTGGGAGGACAAAAAACCACGGATTTCACTGATAGCACGGATGAGGAAAGGCCTGCTTCCTTGCATCCGTGTTATCGGTGAAATCCGTGGTTGATTTTTCGCATTGGCGTTTGATTACCAATTATCAGCCAGCGGATTCCTCGGCCGGCTTCGCTTCCGGCGGCGCCGCAGTCGGGTCCTTCATCTCGCCGGGGACGGCCTGCGCTTCGGAGGTCGCCATGCCGCCTTCCTTGCCCAGGGGGATTTCTTCGTAGATCGCGCTTTCCAGGATCAGGTCGAGCGCCTTGCGTTCGATGAGCTGGGCGGCCAGCGTTTCCATCAGGTCGTCACGCTCCATCTGGGCGCGGATGCGGCGCGGCGTCTCGTTGTACTGGGCGGCGATGCGCTCAATTTCCTCGTCGATCTCGTTCGGCTCAAGTTCCAGCTTCTCCTGCTCGGCGATCTTTTGCAGAACGAAATGCTCCTTGAGCGCCATGGCCGTGCTACTCAACACGTCGCGCTCCAGCATGCGCTGGCGGGCTCGGATTTCGTCTTCGCCAATGCCCGACTCACGCATTTCCATCACCTTGCGCGCTAGCGTCTTGCGGGCCTGGCGCTGCAGCAAATCCTGTGGCAACTCCCAGGTCGCGGCGGAGGCGATCAGGCTCAGCACCTGCTCGCGCGCGGATTGCCGCTGGCTGTATTTCAAACGGTAATCCAAGACGAGCCGCAGGCGTTCGCGGAATTGATCGGCGGTCTTGCACTCATGGCGTTCGAGGAAACCCTCGTCGATCTCGGGGAGGCGGAGCTTCTTGACGTCCTTGACGTCCAGGCTGGCCTGCACGGACTGCCCCTTGAGGCGATCGACCGCAACCGCGTCGGTCATCGAGACCTCAACGGTGCGTTTCTCGCCCGCCTTGACGCCGACCATTTGCTCGGCAAACTTGGCGGCGACGCCGTCCTTGAAGGAGAGAGTATCATCGACCCGGAGCGTGATCTCCTTGGCCTCGCCGACCTTGTCGTTGCCGAAGCTTGTGGTCATATCGACGATGAGGTAGTCGCCCTTCTCTGCGGGGCCATCCTTGGGCACAAGCTGGCCTTCGTTGGAGAGGATGCGGGTCTGTTCCTCATCGACGTCGGCCTCGGTGAAATCACGCACCGGCTTTTTCAGGTTGAGTCCCTTGTACGCGGGCAGATCGAAATGCGGGCGGACCTCGACGTTGAACTCGTAAACGAAATCGCCCTTGTCGGGGATTTCGAGGTTGTCGGTTTTGAGATCGGGCGGGCTCAAAGGGGCGACGTCGAACTCGTCGGCAAGTTGCTCAAGACTGGCAAGAAGGATCTCGCCCTTGACGCGGTCGTTGACGTCTTTCTTGAATTTGCGAATCACGACCTGCCGCGGCGCTTTGCCTGGGCGGAAGCCGGGGATCCACGATTCGCCGACGAGTTCCTTGAACTTTTTCTCGATGCTTTCATCGACGTCAGCGCGATCGACGGTGACCGTGATGTGCTTCTTGCAGGGGCCGACATCCTTGATGTCCACGGTCTGCTTGATCTTCTTCTTGGGTTCCGCGCCTTCTTCACCTTCGGCCGGCTTCTCGGCAACGGCCGTGGTTTCGGGTGTGGGCTCGGCAGCGGCTTCCGGCGTGGTGTCTGTTCCGTCGGTCATGATGGTTGGCTCCCTGAAAGTCGAAAGCCCGCAGCGCGAGCAAGGGTAATTCCTTCCCTTGCTTGCGCCGCGGGCTAGTAGTCCGAAAAGCGGGTGATGGGGCTTGAACCCACGACATTCACGTTGGCAACGTGACGCTCTACCACTGAGCTACACCCGCAAAGCTGGCGGCAGCAAGCCTGTTGATGGATTATAAAGCGTGTGTGGCCTAATTCAAGAGGCGTGCCGGAGAAAATCGCCGCCCTGATGAAAACCAGTGGTGGGCGCGAATGCCGGTCCGTAAATAACGAAGTACCACACGGAGCCGCTTGCCGTTTAGCGCCCGCAGAGCGGCGCCGGGCGTTCGACGCTTCACTGCGGGCGCTAAACGGCAAGCGGCGAAACTGGTAATCTCATGTCCACCACTCCAACCACTCCTGTGCGTCCCGATGGCGCCGCTGTCGCGAAGAACGGCGGCGCGGAATACCATTGGCTCTGGGTCATGTGCCTGTTGGGCCTGGATTACTTCAGCACGCTGGCGTACCAGCCGTCGATCACCTATCACGAGACGAAGCTGCTTGGTCCGCTGGCGACCGCTGCCGTGGTGCTCGTCACGCTCCTCGGCGCCCTTCCCGTTTATTGCTATCTCGCCGGCCGTTCGCCGGGCGGACAAGGGTCGCTCGGCATCGTCGAGAAGCTGATCCGCGGCTGGCGGGGCAAGACGCTCGTCCTCATCCTGCTCGGCTTCGCGGCGACCGACTTCACGATGCTCAAGTCGCTGTCGCTCGCCGATGCGTCGGTCCATGTGCTCAACCAGCATGACGGCGATCGGCTGGCGAGTGTCAAGGAACTTGTCGGCTGGTGCAAGGACTGCGCACGGGACTACGTTCACGAGAACGCCGCCGACCATGTCAACGAGCAACTCGTCGTCACGATACTGCTCGGCATCATCGCGTTCGTCTTCTGGTTCCTCTTGCGCAAGGGGTTCAACCGCAACGTGATATTCCTGGCCGTGCCGCTCGTGGGGCTCTACTTGCTGATGACCGGCGTGTTGATCGCCGCCGGCCTCTGGCGTCTGTTCGCGCAGCCGCAGATCGTCTCGGATTGGCTTCATCAGGTGGAGCATGGCGAGTTCGTTACCCGCGGGTTCACGCATGACGTCGAGGGCTGGAGGGCGGTCCTGTTCTGGAGCGTGATCGCATTGCCGAAGCTGGCACTGGGTTTATCCGGGTTCGAGCTGAGCATGATTCTGATGCCGCAAGTCGCGGGCAAACCGGACGAACACCCGCCGAAGACGCGCATCGGCAACACGCGCAAGGTGCTGGTGTTGGCGGCGGTCATCATGTCAGTGTATTTGCTCGGTGCGGTCCTGGTGACGACGCTCTTGATCCCCGAGGCCGCGTATGGCCCGGAAGGCCACGCGAACAACCGAGCCCTGGCTTATCTTGCCCACGGCGGCAAGCTGGTGGACATGGGCAACGAGCCACTGCTGCCCATCTGCGGCGTCGTCTTTGGCACCGTGTACGACGTGGTGACCGTGCTGATCCTGTGCATGGCGGGCACGAGCGTCATCACGGCGCTGGCGATGTTGATGCCATTATTTCTGTTGCGCTTCGGCATGGAGTTCCGCTGGACGCAGCGCTGGGGCGTTCTGCTGGTGGTGTTCGCCGTCGTCAACACGCTGGTGACGCTCTGGTTCAAGGCCGACGTCGAGGACCAGCGAAACGCCTACGCCACCGGCGTCTTGGTGCTGATGGCGTGTGCGGCCGTCGTGACGGTGTTTGAAATTCGGCGGTCCCGCGCCCAGTCGGCCGACAAGGAATGGTTGATCGTCTACTTCTTCAGGCTGCTCTTCTATGGCCTCATCGCGATAGTCTTCGTCGCGACGATGCTGACCGTGGCGGCGCACTCGGGGGGTGGGCTGGGCATCGCGCTCTGCTTTATTGCTGCGATCCTGGCGATGTCGATCCTATCGCGTGCCTGGCGGGCGGACGAGCTGCGCACGGTCGGATTTGCATTCAAGGACGACCAGTCCAAATTCATGTGGGACAGCTTGAGGCTCGCCGACTTTCCGGTGCTGGTGCCGGTGCGGCCTGGTCGCATCAGTCACGATGAGGTGGAGATGCGCATCCGCGCCGAGCATTCCCTCGCGCCGGAGACGGACATCGTCTGCCTGGAAGTGTGCGTTGATGATCCGAGCGATTTCTTTCAGACGCTGACGATCGAGGTCGTCCGGGAGAATAGCCGGTACGTGATCCGCGTGACCAACGGCGTGTCGGTGGCGCAGGCCATCGCGGCGATTGCCCTGGAAATGTCTCGCCACAGTAGGCCGCCGGGGCTGCACTTCGGCTGGCCGGAGCTGGACATGCTATCCGCGAGCTGGAGCTACCTGGCGTTCGGCGAAGGCAACATCCCGTGGAAGGTGCGCGAGCTGATTCATCGTGCGGAAAAGGATAAAGCGAAGCGGCCACGCGTGATCGTCGGCTGATGACGTGGTTGTGGCCCGGTCAGGAGGCCGTGCCACAACCACGTCATTCCCCTCGATTCCGTAAGATATTGGCTTGTCTTCAGCGTCGCGCTATCCTCTCGAAGGGAGCATCCTTCAGGTATGGCTACGGACACACATTCGCCGAAGGGCGCCGGCTCTGCCAGTCCGGGCCATCCGCAGAGCTTTTGGCTGTGGGTGATGTGCCTGACGGGCGTCGATTATTTCAGCACGCTGGGCTATCAGCCGTCGATCGCCTTCGAGGCGACGGGGCTGTTGACGCCGTTCGCCACGGTGATCCTTGTCCTCGTGACGTTGTTCGGCGCCCTGCCGGTGTACGCCCACGTTGCAGCCAAGTCGCCGCACGGGCAAGGCTCGATCGCGATGCTGGAAAAGCTGGTGCACGGCTGGACCGGCAAATTGCTCGTGCTGGTGTTGCTTGGTTTTGCGGCCACGGACTTCGTCATCACCAAGACGCTGTCGGCCGCTGACGCCGCCGCCCACATCATTCAGAATCCCCTGTGCAAACAGTATCTGACGTGGGATCACACGCAGATGATGATCACGATGTTTCTCCTGGTCATCCTCGGCGCGACCTTCATGCGCGGGCTCAAGGAAGTGATCGGCATGGCCGTCGGCATCGTCGGCGTGTACCTCGTCTTGAACTTGATCGTGGTCGGCAGCAGCCTCGCCTACCTGTGGGACCACATCGAGCACGTCGATCGCTGGCTCGCGCAGGTCGAAGCGGGGAAGTGGCATTTCGAGCACGATTTCGGCACGAGCGCTGCCCCGCTGCACATCGTCCTGATTTGCGTGATCCTGTTCCCGAAACTTGCGCTGGGCTTGAGTGGTTTCGAAACGGGGGTCGCCGTGATGCCGCTCATCAGGGGGGATTCGACTGACAGCGAAAAGAACCCGGCCGGGCGGATCCGCAGCACGCGCAGACTCCTGATCCTGGCGGCCGTCATCATGTCGTTGTTCCTCTTGGGCTCCTCGCTCGTGGTCAGCACGCTGATTGCTCCGGAAGCGCTGGCGAAGCATGGCCTCGCCCATGACCGGGCGCTGGCGTATCTGGCGCATGGCGAGAACCTGATCCATAACCAACCGTCCTCGACCATCAATTCGCTGTTCGGCGGGGTGTTCGGGACCATCTATGACATGAGCACCGTGGTGATCCTCTGGTTCGCCGGCGCCAGCGCCATGGCCGGGTTGCTCAATCTTGTTCCCCAATACCTGCCACGCTACGGCATGGCGCCCGGATGGGCGGGGGCGCTGCGGCCACTGGTCATCATGTTCACCGTGATCAATCTGTTCGTCACCTGGCAGTTCAACGCCTCGGTCGAAGCTCAAGGGTCGGCCTACGCGACCGGCGTGTTGGTGCTGATGTCGAGCGCTTGCATCGCCACGCTGATCGACCGCTGGCGTGCCCGCAGCGGGGTGTGGTTTTTCCGCCTGTCCTGGCCGTTCGCATTGATCACTGTGGTCTTTCTGTACACGACGCTGGCGAATATGATCGAGAAGCCCGATGGCCTGTTGATCGCGATCTGGTTTATCCTGGCCATTGTCCTTTCGTCGATCGTGTCGCGCTTCCTGCGCAGCAAGGAAATGCGGTCGCATGGCATGGATTTCGTGGCCGCACAATCGCGCTTCCTGTGGGACAGCATGAAGATGCTGGAATTTCCCGTGCTGGTCCCGCATCGCCCGGGCAGCCGCAGTATTCGCGAAAAGGAAGAATCCATTCGCAAGGAACACCGGCTTGGTCCGGACGTGCCGGTCGTCTTCATCGAGGCGAATCTCGGCGACGCCAGCGATTTCTTGCAAACCCCGCTCATGGAGGTCATCCAGGAGGAGGGGGTCTTCATCCTACGCATCAATCGCTGTGCTTCCATCGCCCACACGATCGCGGCCCTTGCCCTGGAGTTGTCGAAAGCCGGGGCGCCGCCCGAGATCCATTTCGGCTGGTCGGATCAAAACCCGCTGTCGGCCACTATCGGCTTCCTCTTGTTCGGCGAAGGAAATGTGCCCTGGATGGTGCGCGAGCTCATCCGCGACGCGGAACCGAATCCAGAGCGGCAGCCGCGCGTCGTTATCGGTTGACCCAAATGGGAAGATGCCATCTCATGTCGGCGGGCGCGGCCTCGCCGCGGGTGCACGACACGGTTTGCAAGAATAGAACCACGGATTTCACTGATAACACGGATGGGGAAGAATGCCAGCGTGGTATTTCCCATCCGTGTTATCAGTGAAATCCGTGGTTGTTTTTGGTTTTTTGCAAAGTGTGTCGTGCACCCTCGCGCCGCAAGCGGCGAAAACTGCTCTCGCATTGAAATCGCCGCGCGCCGTATAATGCACCCTTGATCATCGCCCTCTCCAACCCAAAGGACTGACATCCCATGTCACGCTGGAACCTTTGTTGGCTGATCGGCATCACCACGGCGGCCGTGCTCGGCATCTCGATCACCTACAGCTCGCCGCCGCAGCCGAACAGCAAGAAACACCAGAACGCCAAGCTCATCGTGGATGTGCTCGAAGAGGTGCAGAAGAAATACGTGCGCGAACTCGATCAGGACAAGATGCGCGAACTCGTCGAGAACATGATCAGCGAGGGACTCCGCAAGCTTGATCCCCATTCCGACTTCATGAATGCCCCGCACTACAAGCAGTTCAACCAGCAAAGCGACAGCAAATTCCGCGGCGTCGGCATTCGCCTGAGCTTCGATCAACGTGTTGGCCAATTCATGGTCGAGAGCCCCATTGCCGGCAGTCCCGCCTACGAGGCCGGCGTCATGGCCGGCGACCTCATCCTCAAGGTGGACGGCAAATCGATCGAGAACTGGAACCAAGATAAGGTCGTGGAAACGATCCAAGGTGAAGCCGGCACCGAGGTCACCCTGACGATTCTCCACGAGGGGGAGAAGAAGCCGGTCGATATCAAGATGACTCGGGCCGAGATCAAGATCGAAAGCATCCTGGGCGACAGGCGCGACAAGGTCGATCTCAAGAAGTGGGACTTCTGGATCGATCCGAATAGCCGAATCGCGTACGTCCGCATCAACAGCTTCAGCAAGACCACCGTCGACGAGTTGACTCGTGTCGTGGACGGATTGCAAAAGACCGGCATGAAGGGGCTGGTCGTCGATCTGCGCGGCAATCCCGGCGGGCTCTTGCGGGCGTCGGTTGAGGTGTCCTCCATGTTTCTGCCCGAAGGGAAGAACGTCGTCACCACCAAGGGACGCGGCGGCAACGTCGAGGAGGTCTACAACGCCAAGCAGACCGGCAACATGAAGCCCGGCACCTACTATCCGCTGGCGATCCTCATCAACCGCCATAGCGCCAGCGCCAGCGAGATCGTCGCGGCCGCCTTGCAAGATCACGCGCGGGCCATCATCGTCGGCGAGCGCAGCTTCGGCAAAGGCAGCGTGCAGAACCTCATCCCGATGGAGAACGAGACTTCTGCTCTCAAGCTCACTACCGCCAGCTACTGGCGGCCCAGCGGACGCAACATCCACCGCTTTCCCGACGCCAAGGAGGAGGACGACTGGGGCGTGCAACCGGACAAGGGCTACGAGGTCAAGCAGACCGCTGAGGAAGTCAACCAGTATTACCGCTGGCGCCGGGACCGCGACATCCTCAGACGCCCCGGCGAGGAAGCCAAGCCGGACAACGGCGGCAAAAAGGCGAACAAGGACTTCCGCGATAAAGTGCTGGACAAGGCGTTGGAATACCTGCGCGCCGAGATCGAGAAGAACTTGCCGCGCGACGCGCAAGGTCCGGCCGTGTTGCCGAACCGGGCGGTTGCTCAGGACGAACCTCGCTCAACGCCGCTGTCCCAGGGGAGCGTTGCCCAGGTGGCGGATCGGTCGTATCGGAACATCACACGCTAATGCCCTTGTGGAAATGAACCTGGCCGCGGACGTGGTGTTCGCGGCCAGGTCATTTTGCTCGTTTCGATGCTCAACGGTTGCCTATCGGCGCCTGGTTTCATGCTGGAACGAGCAGGCGACGGAACCCTTCTTGTGCAAAGTGGCGATCTGTTGTGAGTGCTTCGGTAAGTCTATGGTGCCGCATCAGGATGAAGCTGACAGCGTCGCATAACGAATAGGTCTTGTCCAGCCGCGCGGATAGCAACGCCAATCCTTCGCGGTAGAGCGACTCATAGACCCAAACGAACCGAATATCCGGGTTGTCTATCAGATCGACCAGAAATGACAGCACCTCTGTGCGTTCGACACGTCGAGCTTGTGCCAGCGCGACAAATTCCGCAAGAATGCCGCTGTGCGTTATCCGCGAAGTTGCCGCCTTATACATCGCGCGGGCCTGTTCGTGGAACGCCTCCGCTTGATGGAGCACGCAAAACAGCCCCGACGTGTCGAGGAACATCAATCCTCCTCATGGTTATCCGCATATTCGCGTGCCAGATCGGCGTCGATGGCTTCGTTGTCAGTCCCGGTGGGGTAGCCGAGGTTTACCGCTCCAAAATGACATTCGAATCGGTCGCGCGCCGCTTGTTTCTCGGCTTCGGTTCGCGGATCAGCCTTGGTCGTGTTCCCATTGAATCGCTCCTCCAGCGCGGCAACGACGACCTGCGCGGGCGATGTGCCAGCGGTCTCCGCTTGCTGGCGGATGGTCGCGTACACCTTGTCGGAGAGTTCGAGGGACAAGCTTTGGCTCATTGTTTGCCTCACTGTTCATTCTACCTGACTGGCCTAGGCCGACATGTCGTCGCACTAGAAACGACGCCCTTCCTCAATTAGGCGGCGGATCGACAGCCCTTTTCCCAAGACATTACCGTTCCGCAGGGCTTTCATCCTCGCAATCACCTGGTTGAAGTTCTTCGACTTTTCGCCGGCAGCACAGATTTCTGTGGCTGCGAGTTTCCCACGGCGCGTAACGATGGTCTTTTTGCTGCCACGGATCATCGTGAGGGCCTCCAAGATCAACAGATCCATATTGATCAGTTTACCAATTGGTCTCGGCCGGTGCAAATGCGTAACTCACGGTCCCATTCTTAGCGCCCGTCCCGATTTCGCTCCCGTGTGCTTGCCGCGGTCCAGCACGAGCTGTCCGTTCACGATCAAGTATTCGATTCCCTCGCAATACTGGAACGGGTCGGTGTAGGTGGCGCGGTCGATCACGCGTTCGGCATCGAAGACGGTGATGTCGGCGACCATGCCGGGACGCAGGATGCCGCGCTCGTGCATGCCGAGCTTGGCGGCGTTTTGCGAGGTCATCTTGCGCACGGCATCTTCCAGTCGCAACAGACCCTTCTGGCGGACGTAGACGCCGAGCACGCGCGGGAAGGTACCGAAGTTGCGCGGGTGCGGATGGCCGCGCCGTAGCGGGCCTTCGATGGCGTACGCCAGACCGTCGGAGCCGATCGAGCACCAGGGTTGCTGCATCGCGAGCGTCATGTCCTTTTCGGTATGGTGATCGTACACGGTCGAGACGGAGCCGCCTTCTTCGATCAGCAGATCGAAAAACTCCTCGAGCAGATCGGCATTCTTCTTGCCTTTCGTGCGCTCGGCGAGAATGCGGTCCATCGTCAGGCCCTTGTAGCTGCTATTGGCGGCGATCAGCATGCGGTTCCAGTCGCCGCCGATGGCCGTGTAGTGGTTGTACCAACCGGGGATGCCTCCCTTGACGTCCTTCTTGATCTTGGCGCGCTCGACTGGATCCTTGAGGCGGGCCAGCATCTGCTTCGTGCCGCCTTCGTGGGCCCAGGGCGGGATGATAGTAGCGAGGTTGTTGTTGCCTCGCGTGTAGGGGTAGACGTTGGCGCCGACATTGATGCCGGCCTTGCGTGCGTCGTCGATGAGGCGGATGATTTCGTTCATGCGGCCCCAGAACATCTGGTCGGCGATCTTGATGTGGATGATCTCGACGGTGATGCCTGCGCGTCGGCCAATTTCAATCGCCTCGCGGATGGCCTCGAAGACGCTGGTCCCTTCGTTGCGGATATGGGTCGCGAAGATGCCGTTGTAACGCTTGGCGATCTTGCACAACTCGACCACTTCGTCAGTGGTGGCCAGTGAATCGGGCGGGCTGGCGAGCATACAGGATAGGCCGCGGGCGCCGTTCTGCATCGCTTCCTCGACCAGCTTCTTGATCTGCTCGAACTGCTCCTTGGTCGGCCGGGCATGCGACTCGCCCATGACGCAGCGCCAGACGGTGCCGAGGCCGACGAAGCTGACGACATTCGTGGAGACGCCGGCTTTCTCGACCGTGTCGAAGTAACCGCCGAGCGTGGTCCATTGCACAGGTTTGCCGTGGATCGTGAACTTCGGCGGCGTGAGCTTGCCCTGGTAGGGGCCGGCGGAGCTACTCTCGCCCAGCACCTCCGTCGTGACGCCTTGAAGGATCTTGCTCATCGCTCGTCCGTCTTCGAGGAGTGTGAAGTCGGAGTGTGAGTGCATGTCGATGAAGCCGGGCGCAACGGTGAGGCCCTTGGCATCGATCTCGCGCTTGCCCGTGTTGGCGGCGATCTTGCCGAGGGCGACTATCTTGTCCCCCTTGATCGCGACGTCGCCGGTGAACCAGGGATTGCCGGTGCCGTCCACGATGCGGCCATTGCGGAGGACGAGATCGTAGCTGGGATCGCCGGCCGATGTGGGCCCTGCCGAGGGTATGGCGAGGAGGGCGGCGGCCAGGGACAGAATCGTAACGAATGGTATGCGGCCCATGATGTCTCCCTTGATTAGCGACGCTTCTGAATCGTCGCTAACCGAGATTGTATCATTTCTCGCTTGTGGATATCTTGGGGGCTTTGAATATCCAAGGACGCGACATGGATTCCGCTCACTCGCCGCGCTACCGCTGGGCCGCTCTGACGCTGATCGCGGCGGTAGCCGTGCTGCGGCTCATCTATCTCGCGTGGTGTTGCCCGCTCGATCTTGCGCCCGATGAAGCCCACTACTGGGAATGGTCGCGCCGGCTCGATTGGTGCTACTACAGCAAAGGGCCGCTGGTCGCCTGGCTCATCCGCGCGAGTTGCGAGATGTTCGGCGATTCCATGCTCGCCGTGCGCTTGCCGGCGGTCGTGTGCGGCAGTCTGTTGCTCATCGGCCTGTTTACGTTGACGGTGCAAGTCTATCGCAGCGACCGGCTCGGGTTTGGCGTGGTCGCGCTGGCGTTGACGCTGCCGATGGTTGCCGCGGGTTCGTCATTGATGACGATCGACGCGCCGTTCACTTGCGCCTGGATGTGGGCGCTGGTTTTCGCGCATCACGCTGTCTTCGGCGGCGCCCGTTGGGCCTGGCCGGTGGCAGGTGTCTGCATCGCTCTCGGTGTTCTGGCGAAGCACACGATGTTGCTGTGGGTTCCATCGTTCACGCTCTTTCTTCTGACTACGCCGGCATTTCGCATTTATTTGCGAACGCGGGGCTTCTGGATAACGACCGGCATCGGCGCGCTGGGCGGCGTGCCCATTCTCGCGTGGAATGCACTGAACGGCTGGGTGACGCTGACGCACACGCGGAGCCACGCGGGCTTCGAGGAAGGTGTCGGCGTACACTGGCTAGGGCCACTGCGGTATCTCGGCGCGCAGTTCGCGATGTTGCTTGGCTTCTGGTTTGTCCTCTGGGTCGCGGCAATCTGGGCACATCGACCGATGCGTGAAACACGGCCAGAATTGGGCTACCTGTGGTGGATGTCGGCGCCGACGTCCGTGTTTTTCGGCCTGTTCGCCTTTACCAATGGCGGCGGCGGAGCGAACTGGCCATTGGCAGGCTACCTCGCGGGCATGGTCCTTGCCGCGGGTTGGATGACGCGCACGCTGGACTCTCCACAAATCTGGAAACGCCGCTGGCTGAAAACGAGCACGGGCGTTGTCGCCGCCATGGGGCTCGTCGTCATCGTGGTCGTCCATCAGCCGATTTACCTTCAGCCGGTACTATTGCGGATTGCAGGCCCGGCGACCGAGCAGCATCCGCTGCCGCTCCGCCGCGTCGATCCGACGAGCCGATTGCGCGGGTGGCGCTATCTTGCCGAGGAAGTGGACCGCGTTCGCGCCGAGATGGACGCGCGTGGCACTCCCACGCTGGTGACGACGGAACGCTGGACGCAAGCCAGTGAGCTCGGCTTCTACTGCCAGGGCCATCCGACGGTGCATTGCCTCGGCGTCTTGTGTGGTGATCGCACGAGTCAGTACGAAGTGTGGCGGCCGAATCCCGTCGCCGATTCAGCCAGCTTTCACGGGCAGTCGTTCATTCTCGTCGGCACCGACGTAGAACTGCTGCGTGCGGCATTCACGACCCTGGAGCCGATACGCACAATTACGTATCGCGAGAATGGCCAGCCGATCGCGCAATGGGAAATCGCCATTGCCCACGGCTTTCGCGGCACCGACCGTTTCGATAAGATAACAGGCAAGCACTGAGAAAAACCTCAACCCCACATTTTCCGAACAAGGATCTTCGTGCCTGAATCTCAAGCAATTCCGCCGCGCCAGCCCGTCACGCTGCGGCCGCGCACGTTACTGAGAATCCTGGCGACCGCGGCGTTCGTCATGTTGCTCGCCGAGTGCTTGCGCATCTTTGTAGGCAGCAACTTTTTTGCCGTCGTGCCGGGGAAGTGCTATCGCTCCGCCCAACCTACCGCAAAATCGCTGGCGAGCGCCCAGCGCGCCTACGGTATTCGCACGATTATCAACCTGCGTGACGAAAACCCGGACGATGCCTGGTATCAGGAAGAAGAAAAGGCCGCCAAGCGGCTTGGCGTGACCCTCGTCAACGCTGGGTTGAGCACATCCGAGCAGGCGCCGGCCGAGGATTTCAGCAAGTTCGTGCAGGCGATGAATGCAGCCCAGGAACCAGTCCTCATCCATTGCGCCAACGGCAACGACCGCAGCGGGCTTGCCTCCGCGTTCTACCTCCTCATGCGCACTAACACTTCGATTGCCGAGACGCGCCGACAGCTCAGCATGCGTTATGGGCATAACCCGTGGAGCAAGGCGTCCTGCTTGAGCCGCACGCTCGATAGCTATGAGGCGTGGCTGCAGGTGAACAGTTGGGGCCACAATGCTGATCGATTATTTCACTGGGGCACGCAAGTCTATCGACCGGAAAAAATTGAACAATAGGTTTCCGATTGCGCCGCTTGCGGCTTGGCGTTCGCCAGGCGGCACACGAGCGCGAAGCCGCAAGCGACGCAATCAAGCCGCGGCTCTCTGATCGAGAATCACCTCTGGGGTTTCCGTCAGCGAAGGCTGCGTTTGCTTGCGCAGGTCGAGTAACGCGACGGCGCCAAGCGCCAGTCCCACATAGGTTGCCAGGCCAAGATCGCGAAAGGCGGCGAAGAGCGGGTAGTTGGCCATGTGGGCCAGCACGTGGATGGCGATGTGGAGGACGATGAGCGTCGCGATCCCGGTCCCGACGGCCAGTGTGCGGCGGTTCTCCCAGCGCAGGATCAGCAAAACCATGACGATCGGGAGGAGCCAGGCGAAGTAAGGCAAATGGCACACCGGCGAGGTAAACATCATTACCATGACCAGAAGACCCAGGAACAGCACCTCGGCCATTGGATTACTCGGCCGGCGCCAACCTGCGGTCAGGCAAACGAGGAGCGTCAGCCCAGCGCCGAGCCCCCAATGGATAGAGCGCACCGCCGCCGACGGATTGGCTGGCCGCGTATAGACGTCGAGGTGCATCGCATTGTGGATCATGGCCATGAACGACTGCGTGTCGGTGGCTTTCAGATCGGTCAAGGTGTCGGCGCGGGCCTGGTTGTCTCCTTTGCCGAGACCGGGCAGCAGCACCAGATCGGCAAATTCCTGGTAGTAAGCCACGGTTCGCTCAGGACCAAAGACCACGGCAGGCAGGAGGCCCAATCCGACGAGAAGGCCCGCCGCGCAACCTGTCAGGCAGCGAGTGTCACGTCGCCACAGTGGATAGATCAGCAGAAACGCGGGGAACACTTTCATGCAGACGGGGCCCGCCATCCATAGGCCGGCCTGGAAGGGTTTCTTCTGGAGGATCGCTGCGAACATGCCGGCAAGCATCGCCAGGATCACCAGGTTGGTCTGCCCGTGACTGAGAGTGCTGCCGATCGGAATCATGCAAGCATAGATCGGCACCACGCGCAACGCCCACCAGCGCCGGCAAAAGGCAGGCTGCGCGCGCAACGCCCTATCCGGCGACGCTTGCTCCAGGGCGCCGGCCAGCTTGTTCACGCTCCAAACCAACATCGCGATGTTGAAGACGTACCAGAACGCGACCGTGATCGGGTACGGGATCATCCAGCTTCGATCGTGTCCGGGCGGGGATTCCGCGAGCGGCGCCATGAGGATAGCGAAAAAGGGCGGGTAGACGTAGTACCAGCCGTTGCGTTCATCGGAGACCTGGTAGATATTCTCGCCGCTGCGCACGGCCCAGCCGGCTCGAATGAAGACGGTCAAATCCGACATGCGGCGTGTGAGAAACGCGGAACGCATCTCCACCACGGCGCCGAAGGCAGCGATGAGCACCAGCATACCCCACAGGTGCAAACGTCCCCAGCGCGACAAGGGCGCTGTTGCGTATTCCACAAACTCTCTCCATCTGGCCGTGCTCGGCTGAGCAGAATGAGCGACTCTTTCTCCATCGGTTATTCCGCCGAAGGCGTGCAGGGCGCGCCGGCGCGAGCTTCGGCATTGTTTTTCGGCTGGGTCGAGTTTTCCCATCGGGCCGGCCGGGCGGGATAGGAAGTCGGCGGTGAGCTAGCGACGCGTCGAAGAAGCGTTGAATAGGCAATGCTTCGTTGAAGCGTCGCTAATCGGCACTCGAACTAATTCCGCGCCATGCGGCGGAAGAGCACGGCGCCGGCCACCAGCATGATCGCGTCGGCGTTGAAGATCGCCAACGTGGGGGGAATCTTGCCGGCGCGGGCCAAGTTGTACATGCAGAACATCAGCGGATAATAGATCACCACGATGGGCAGGAAGCAGGTGATGAACGCGCTCAGGTAGTCGCTCTTGCTGAACCAGATACCGATGGGGCAGCCCACCAGCGCGAAGCACAGAGCGCCGAGGGCGAGGGCGGGGCGCATCAGCCATTCCGCATGGACTGCGAAAATGAGTTCCTCCTGTATCATCAGCTCCTTGCCCAGGACATCGAGTTCGCTGGTGGCGGCGGTCGGCGTCAGGTTATTCTGCACTTGCAGCAATTCGAACCGTTGGTTGATTTCCTGTTTCAGTTTTTGTGCTTTCGCTTCGTACTCGCGCAGTTCGCTCCAGGTCATGTCGATGGTACGATGCTTGACCGCGTTGCCTACCAGCCCATTGGGAATATCGATGGGCCAGATCTTGCAATCGACGAGGCCGTGGCCGTTGCCATGCATGACCTGGCATTGCCTCATATCTACCAGGATTTTTTCATGCGCCAGATCGACGCGCAACTCCGCTTCCTTGGCAAAGGCGATGACGTCGAAACCGTCGCCGTTGGCGGAACGCCGTTTGAAAATAGCGTCCTGCAGCTTGCGGCCGTGGACTGCCTTTACGTGAATAAGAACGTTGATGTTCGGGTGATCGATGCAGCCGTCGCGGCGCAGCATGTTGTAAAGGAGTTCCTCGACATCGCCGACAACCTGGTAGCGCAAGAGGCAGCCGGTAGTGGGGATCAAGTCCAGGAAACAATACATCGTGACGGCGCTGACGATGGTGCCCAGGAACAGCGCGGGCCAGATCACCTGGAGGAGATGCACGCCGGCCGACTTGAGCGCAGTGATTTCATTGTCAGCCGACAACCGGCCGTAGACGATACAGGTGGCGAACAGCGTCGTCGGCGGCAAGGTATAGGGGAGCGTGCTGGGCAAGAGCAGCGGGATGCAGGCGATGATTTGCATCGGCCCGAAGCCGTTTTTCATCGCCTCGGAAATGATGCCCGCCAGCAGAATCAACCCCGTGATGGCAACGAGCGCGATGCTGAAGACCTTGACCAACTCAATGAAGATCATGCGATGGACGGTACCCCAGAACACGTAGGCCTCCTCGGGGCAAGCTAGGCAAGGGAGCGAATCAACCTCGGCGCACACTGCGGGTCAATCGCTAGTTATCGGCCAATCTATACGGCAGACTTGAGTTTTTCTCAATGCGGGTTTTTGCTAGCCGAGAGAGTTTGCGATGTCATGGCGTGGTTACGCAAGGTGCTCAAGATCATCCAGATCTTTGAGTCGTCCCGCAGCCGCCTTATTTGTTTTCAGGTCCTCAAGACCGATGACATCGATCTTGATGCCATCCAGTGTGACTCGCTTTCGAGAAGAGTAGTATTCCGCGAAAGTGACACCGGAGATTTCGTTGAGAATCTCAAGGCGGATGGGCGGAACACCCATGCGGATGATCTTTCCCTTTTCAAGGAACAAGTCGGCGGAGAGTTCAGAAACGTCGAATCCGAACACTTTGAGGACCGCAACTACTCCAGCCGCATTCTCGGCCGAGCGTTCAATCCAAACATCCATGTCGGCGGTTGCACGCGGGTAACCGTAGTACTCCACCGCGTACCCGCCGATCAGGAGGTACTTAACGCGTTTCTGATTACACAACTTCAAGAAGTCTCTGAAGTCGTCCGGCAGCAGCTTGGCCATAGTTGATCCGGCGCATCAGCTCCATCGCCCGAAGCCGAGCGTGAGGGGTTTGTCGAAGCCAGTAGACTCGATCCAGCGTTTCCATGTCGGCAAATGTGGAAGTCGACAAGGCGTCACGACGAATGCGAAGTCCAATCCGGCGAGGAGTTGTTTTTTTCACGCTTGGTTCACCGTGGAGCTTGCACTATTCAAGATAATTTACCACACGGCAGGTCCGGTCGCAATGCGTCCCTCACCCCAGCAAATGCTCCATCACATACATCTCCAGCCCTTCATAGTCGCGCTCCACCCGGTACGCCTCAACCTTCGTGACATCGAGCCGGCGCACTAACTGCACCATGCGTTCGAAGATTGCCTTCGAGTTGACGAGGTGGCGTGTCTGATCGGCTTGCTTCGTGGTGCGCATCGCCTTGACATCGAGGCCGATGCAGCCGTTGTAGCCGGCGCGCTCGAGGACCCATACGGTGTTGAATGCGCGGCGGAGATCGACGCTGCCGAAGGTTTTGTCCTGGTCGTACTTGAGGCCATTCTGGTCATTAAGATGGACGCTCCAGAGCTTCTTGTGCCACAGGGCATAGGCCATGTCGTCGGAGGGATCGAGCCCCGCGAGGATCGAGTGGGCCGACTCGATCAGGACGCCGACCCTGCTCGGATCGGCGGTGCGATACACCAGGCCCATGAAGTGGCCAACCGTCGGGCAGTAGGCCTGGTCCATCGGCTCGTTCGGCTTCATCTCGCCGAGGATGCGGATTTTCGGGTCGTGTTCCAGCATCACATTGACGGCATCGACGATCCGGCCCACCGCGGTGATGGCGCATTTCGCCTCGCGGATGTACGAGCCTTCACGCGCCAGCCAGAGGACCATGTCGCCGCAGCCGATGGCGTTCGCGATGTCGATGGCGCGTTTGGAACGTTCGAGGGCGTAATTGCGATCGCTGGCGCTGTTGGAGGTGTAGCCGCCGTCCATCGTTTTGGGATGCTCCCAAAGGCGCGGGGCGATGAATTCGCAGAACAGGCCCTCGCCATCGAGCATCTTTTTGACGCGGGTGACGCCCTTCATCGTCTGTTGGTAGTCCAGGTCGGCCGGCACGACGTCGTCGTCGTGGAATTGCACGCCGTCGAAGCCGAGCTTCTTGTACTCTTTGATCTTGGCGGCGAACTGCACGTCCCTGCGGACCTCCGGGCCAAACGGATCACGGCCCGTGGAGATGTTCCAGGGGCCGAAGGTGAAGCGATATTTCGTGGCAGGCATGAATGGAGGTCTCCGATTTATTCGTTTAGCGTTCGCATGGCGCCACGCGAACGCTAAACGGGGTCACAGTTATTTCCCGGCGATATCCAGGCAGTAGATGTTATCGTGATCACGCACGTAAAGGCGTTGATTGGCGATGGTCGCGTTGGTGGGCCGCCGTTCATTGAGTACCTTGGCACGGGCTTTCTCTTCATACTTCTGGGGATTGCAGGCGGCGAGCACGACTTCTCCCGAGAAATGGGTGATGAACAGATGCCCGTCCGCCAGCGTCAAGGCACATTTGCCGTAGTTCTTGATCGTCCACATCTGCTTGCCGGACTTGGCTTCCACGCAGTTGAGGTGCATCTTCTTGACGTCGAAATGGCCGGTGATGCCGTAGAGGTAGCCGTCGTGGTAGACCGAGTTGGCCCAGTAGTTTTCCATGACGCTCTTCTTGCCCTTGCTTTCCCAGAGGACTTCAGGGGCCGCGGCGGAGAGCTTGAACATGGCGCAGCCGACGTCCTCGCCGGAGGAGACGAAGAGCTGGTCCTTGCCGATGAGGAGCGGCGTGCAGATATTGCAATCGTAGCCGGTCGTCCAGGCGACGCGCCAGAGTTCCTTGCCATCGTCGGGCGTGGTGGCGAAGACGCCGGCGGCGTTGAAGAAGACGATCTGCTTTTGCCCGCCGACGGTGAGGGGCATCGGCGTGGAGTAGCCGGCCTGATCGTCGCCGCCGGCCTTCCAGACGAGCTTGCCGGTCATCTTGTTGAACGCGGCAACGGCGGCCCCTTTGCCGCCGGGCAGCGCGTAGACGAGATCGCCATCGATAAGCGGCGAGGCGGCCATGCCCCACGAGAGCTTCTTGCCGGTAAAGTCTTTGAGCAGATCGATCGCCCAGACGATCTTGCCGCCGTCCGCTTCCAGGCAGGAGAGCGGTCCGCTGGGCGAATGAACGTAGACATGCTTGCCGTCAATCGTGGGCGTCCCGCGTGGGCCGTTGCCGTAGCCGTTTTTGTAGGCAGCGGCAACCTTGGTCTCCCAGAGCTTTGTTCCCTTGACCGCATCGAGTGCCAGGACATACTCGCCGCCATCGTGCTGTACCTGCGTGATGGCCCGGCCGGCGGCGATGGCCACGGTCGAGTAGCCTTCGCCGCCGGGGACTTTCCAGAGTAGCTTGGGACCAGCCTTGGGCCACGTCGTCAGCAACCCGGTTTCGGGTGACGCGCCGTTGCGATTGGGGCCCATCCAGTGCGGCCAATCGCCGGCGTGGAGCGGCAACGCGATCGAGCCGGTGATCAACAACGCGAACAGTGACTTCTTCATGGCAATCGACCTCCTCAAGGTTTTGGTTGGCATTGTAGTCGGCACGGCGACGCTTCGATAGGAAAAAGTTGTGGAATCTGCCGCTTGCGGTTTAGCGATCGCGCGGCGCACTGCGAGCGCTAAGCCGCAAGCGGCACCAACGGTACGCACCGTCCGCGGGAAATCTAACACTATGCCAAATAAGTCAAACTTCCATATCGCCGTCCTGCCCGGCGACGGCATCGGCATCGACGTCACCGAAGAAGCCGTCCGTGTCCTGCGTGCTGTCGAGCAGCGTCTCGGCAGCTTCACGCTGAAGATGACCAACCACGAGAGCGGCGCAATCTGCTATCAACGCACTGGCAACGATCTGCCACGCGAAACGCTCAACGCTTGCCGACAGGCCGACGCCGTGCTGCTTGGCGCCATGGGCCATCCCGATATCCGCAAGCCCGATGGCACCGAGTTGACGCCTCAGGTGACCTTGCGCGTCGTGTTCGATCTGTACGCGGGTGTTCGGCCCTGCAAGTTGTATCCGGGCGTGCGCTCGCCGCTAGCAAACATCAAGCCCGGCGACATCGATCTTGTCATCCTGCGCGAGCAGACCGAGGGGCTGTTCGCGTCGCAAATGGGCGGCATCGTCCTCGGCGATCAGGTCGCCACCGACACGCTGGTGATGACGCGCAAGGGGAGCGAGCGCATTAGCGAATTCGCCTTCCAGCTTGCCCAGTCGCGGCGACAAAAAGTCACCTGCGTGGACAAAGCCAATATCTTCAAGAGTTATGCCTTCTTTCGCAGAGTCTTCGATGAGGTCGCGGCCAAGCATCCGACGATCGCGAAACAGCACACCTACATTGATGCTCAGGCCCTCTTTCTGGTGCAGAAACCGCAGCAATTTGATGTGCTCGTCACCGAGAACATGTTCGGCGACATCCTTTCCGATCTGGCGGCGGGGTTGATCGGCGGCATGGGCATGGCGCCGTCGGGCGACATCGGCGATCATCACGCCGTCTTCCAGCCGGCCCACGGCACGGCGCCGGACATCGCGGGCAAGGGCATCGCCAATCCGATCGCGGCGATTCTCTCGGCCGGCATGATGCTCGATTGGCTTGGCCGTCGGCATCAGAATGCCGACCTGGTAGCGGGCGGGCGGCTCATCGAATGCGCGGTGACTGAGGTGCTGGAGGAAGGCAAGTCGATGCCCGTGGATCAGGGGGGGGCGGCGACCACGCAGACGGTTGGTTTGGCGATCACGGCACGAATCGAGAAATTGCCGTTTTGAGGGATGTGATGTCGTTCAGTCGTTCAGCGACACCCCCTCCGCGGCGAATTCCGCGAATCTCGCGAATCCCGCGAACGACTCGGGATTCGACAGGAAAAAACGGCGCCATTACTCCGATGACATTCGAAAATACCAACATGCCGCGGGACTGAAAAAGTACGCTTCGACCGGATGAGCCGAAAATTATCGGCTTCGCCACCATGGCGGCGAAAATTGTCGCGTGCAGGTCGCGGATCGGCACCTTCTCCTCTCGATTGCATCTGACCGAAATTCGACTGCCGGTAGCGGCTCGCATTTCCAATCGCTGCGCGTTTTTTTTAATGCCCACACAAAATTGAGGGCACGGACGATTCTGGAGGATTATTTGGCAAAATCTCAAGCGAGTTGCTGTTTCGCGATTGAAATGCAGGGGAGGGTGAGTAGACTGCTCGCGGTTCAATTCTTTGGGAGGTATCGATTGTCCTCACCTTGAAGGGGCTGCCGTGAAGCTGTCTAAATGGATTCGCGAGCGGCTTCTTACCAGTTGCCAGGTCACCCGGAAACCGAATCGGATTCGACTGCTCGTGGAGAGCTTGGAGGACCGCTGCGTACCGGCCAATCACGCGCCGATCGGAACAGCCGCGACGCTGACGATCCCGCAGAACCAGGCTTACACCATCGCGACAAGCGATTTCGGTTTCACCGATCCCAATGACTCGCCGGCGAATAATTTCTCGGCGGTCACGATCACGACGTTTCCCACCGCGGGCCATCTCGATAACAACGGCATGCCGGTCGGCACGGGGACGTCGGTGAGCGTTGCCGACATCGTCGCCAACCACCTGGTGTACTCGCCGGATTTGATGGGCAGCGGCTCCGCGAGTCTGACCTTCCAGGTGCAGGAGAACGGCGGCGTGGGCATCGACCCCAACCCGAAAGTGATGACGTTCACCTCCACTACCAACAACCAAAATACGCCGACCATTCAGTTCCAATCGTACGCAATCGATGCCATCAATTCAGATGCAAGGCTATTCACTCAAGATACAGACTCTCCCGGTCCGGTAATTGACCTTTCGGTCGTCGTGACGGCACCGTCGGTTAGCAGCCCGTTGAAAAACGCCTCTTGACAGGCATGGTATGCTGTTGCCCAGATGTTGGGGATATCAACGTACCGAAGACCAAGGAGTCACGATGGCTCTGGGCAAACGAAAACGCGAAGAGCAAGGGCTGTGGATCGCTACCACTGA
>SHZY01000058.1 GCA_009692065.1 Gemmataceae bacterium | reverse complement strand
CCGTTGACCGCGTAGTCGCGCAGCGCCTCAGAAGGCGCCGGGCTCGAAACCCGCCCCTGAATCAACCGCGGATCATTGCAGAGCAGGGCCCGTCGCAAGGCATCCAGGCCGGCCGCTGAGAGGCGCGGCGCCAATCCAACGCGCCAAACACGCGTCGCCATTTTTCCACGGCAGGAGCCTCCGCGAGCGTGAATCAAGCACATCTACATTGTTATTGTTCATATGTACAGTATAAATGTCAACAAATGATAGGCAAAAATAGTCATAATCTTTGGTCAAACATTGAAATTATAGATTTATTTGCGAAATGATCCGTCAACGCGCCGAAGAATCAAAAGTCGGCTTCGGCGCATTCCTGCGCGTCAGCGCCTGTTCGACGAGACGCACGATGAATTGCTTGTACGAGATGTCCGCCGAGCCGAGGCAACTGCTGAAGCCGGTGTTTTCGCTGATCTCCGGATTTGGATTCACCTCAAGAATGTGGGGCCGCCCGGCCGCATTCAGGCGGAAATCGACCCGGGCGTAATCCCGGCAGCCGACCAGCCGATAGGCCTTGAGCGCCAGCTCTTCCAGCCGGCGCGTGGTCGCGCGGGGTAGGTCGGCGGGATACTTGACCGGAGTTGACTCATACGCATGAGAGCCCGGTTTCCACTTGCCATCGTAGGTCAAGATCGACCACGCGCCGTGCCGGGCGCCAGGGAACGAGATTTCCAGCGGCGGCAGCGCCTGCAAGTGGGGCAATTCGACCAGGGCGACGTTCAGCTCGCGGCCATCGAGGTACTCCTCAACGATCACCGGCGGGCCATAAGTTGTCAGAAGATACTGCACGCGCTCCTTCACCTGGCGCTGGTTAACGCACACGCTTTTCTGGTCAAGCCCGACGCTGCCGTCCAGCGTCGCCGGCTTGACGATCACCGGGAACTCGAGCACACACTTCGGCACCGGCAGCTTGTCCACCACCACGAAGTCCGCGGTCGGCAGCCTCGCTCCCTTCAAGAGATGCTTGACCGTGTGCTTGCCCCGCGCCAGCGACAGCGTCTGCGGCGGCGATCCCGTGTAGGGAACGCCGGCCCATTCCAGCAAACCCGCGACGAACGATTCCGTTTCCGGCTGATCGAGGCTGCCTTCGAACAGGTTGAACACCGCGTCCGGCTTGCGCTTCTTCAGCTCGTGCCCCAAGAGGGCAGGATCGAAGCCCAGCCCGAACTGCGTCACCCGAAATCCGTACTCGCTCAGGATCCCCGCCATCTCACCGGCGATCTCGACCACCGAATGTTCCGACTGAGCGTCCGGATGGTCTTTCGCCAGGAGCGGCTGGTTGTACAGGACGAGGACGGTGGGGTTTGCCATAGGGAGTGATCAGTGGGCAGTGGGCAGTGGGCAGTGGCCATTGGGCAGTAGGTCGATCTCTCGGAAAGACGTCACGACTCACGTCTCTCCCTGCCCACTGCTCACTGCCCACTGTCCACTATTCTCTTGAGTGCCGCCTCCACGACGGCGGACACGAGCCGTTCGTAGGACCAGCCGACCAGGCCGGCCAGGATCACCAGGTCGCTGTCGTCGGGATTGAGGCCCGGCAAGGGGTTCACTTCGAGGAAGTACGGCACGCCATCGCGCACGCGGAAATCGACGCGCGACACATCCCGGCAGCCGAGCGCCCGAAACGCGATGCGGGCCGCTTCTTCCACCCGAGGCGACGGCGGCGGGCATTCGTACGTCACCAGCTTGCGGTAGTCGCGCTTGATCTCCAGGCTGTAGATGAACCGCTCGACCTGGAACTTCGGCACGACGCGCATGACGCCAAGGATGCTAGGCGGGTCGTTGCCCAGCAAGCCCACGGTCAACTCGTCGCCTTCGATGTATTCTTCCAGCAGCACCGTCTGCGGATGAGCCTGACGCAGCGATTCGACGACATCGGGGATTTCCCGCGCCTCATTAACCAAACATTTGCTGCGGATGCCCTTGCTGGACCCTTCCCAGGCCGGCTTGACGACGAGCGGGAATTTTAACTGCGCAATCGGGATGCTGGCGACCGGTGCGTCCGCCTCCAGCGCGAAGCTGTGCGGGACCGCGACGCCGGCGAGCGCGACCAGTTTTTTGGCGCAATCCTTGTCGAGCGTGACCGCCATCGTGAACGGATCGGAGCCGGTGTAGGGGATGCCGAGCATATCGAGGACGGCCGGCACGCGCGCCTCGCGCGATCGGCTCACGCCGACACCTTCCGCGAAATTGAAGACGAGGTCGGGCCGATCGGCGAGTACCTTTTCGAGAAACTCACGGCCATCGCCCAGGAGCGCGACGCTGTGCCCCATGCCGCGCAGGACTTTCGCAATCGCCTCGATGGTGTGCGGGCTATCGAATTCCTCGTCGGCATCGTCGGCGACGCCGGGCAATTTGGGCGCGGCTGATTTGAGGTTGTAGGTGATACCGATCTTCATGGTTGTGATTATATGGACGAGCCGCGCCCGTGAGGAAGCGGCACCGCTCCCTTACGGGCGCGGCTCGTTTAATCGTGCTGTGCAAATGGATGCCCGTCCCACGCGAACGGCGCATCGACCACGATCTGTCCTTCGCGCAGGGCGACGAACAGCGCCGCCGCGATCAGGTCAGCCGTGGTGCCAGGGTTGCGGGCGTGGTTGTCGGAGCGCAGCCAGGCGTCGAGTTTACGATACGCTTCGCAGCCCTCGGGCGTCTCCGGCGGCGGAATCTCCAGCGCTGCCTGTCTGAGCTCCGCCACTTCGAGATCCCCGCAGCGGCGGCGGATGTGGCTGTCAGGCCGCATAATCAAAAGCGTGATCTGGTTCTCCACGATCGCCTGCTCGACATTCCTGCGGTGCTGCACCCGTTGTACGAGGTCGGGAACTACCCACTCAAACAGAGACGCGTAATTCTTCACATATTGCTCCGCGATCAGATCACGTTCTGCCGCCAGCGCCATCACGTCGCGCAGCGGCAGCGTTGGTTCACCCTTGATGTCCTGTTCTGGCGCATCGCCCAGACCGCCGGGCCTGGCGAGGCGAATCGCCGCAAAAACGTTGCGCGAGTCTTCGATCGTCGTTGCCGCCAGAATGCGCGCCAGGCCGGTTTGGAGCGGTTCCGCCAACGGCACCGACGCCAGCGGGGCGAGCAGCAGCACGATGCCGAGGTTGGTGTTGGTGTTGACGACCTTGCGGGTTTCCTCGATGCAGCGAAGGATGGTGACGCCAAGCGGCTGCGTCGGCGCCTGATCCAGGATCGGCGCGATGGCGGCGGCGCTCTTGAGGAAGTCGTTGACGGTGAGATCAGGGAACTCTCGCCCCGGACAGACGTTGCCTGCCTTGCGCGCCAGCACTTCCCAGGTGCAGGCGAGCTGGGCGAGCTGGCCGATGGTAGGCGCGCATTCAGACATGTTGGGTTCGATTTCTTTCCGAGCCTGAGCGCCAGCGAAGGGCAACTTGGGCCCGTCGCTGGCGCTCAGGCTCGGACAACCGCTCAAACGACGGATGACCGAGCGCTAATCGGGGTCGAATCCCTTGACATTCGGAGGAACGACGAGGCCGTTCGCGCTGCGACGTACGAATAGCCTGTAGGGCCCGATCTCGTCGCCCCGTAGCGAGGTGGCGACGATCAGATACTGGCCCGTCTTGGCGGCGCGAAACAGGATGCGGGCGTCATGTCTACCGCCGCTGTCGTCATCCCGAAATAGGAGCGTGTTGTTTTGCAGAACGTAAAGATAAGCGTCAAACTCAAACGGAGCCCTCATGTCGAGCGGAGGCCGGCTGGCGCTTTTGCTGAGCGGCGGCGGCTTGGCAGGGGCCTTCTTGCTTGGCTCGTCCGGATCGGCCTTGGCGGCGCTGGGCGCAGATGTCACCGCGGTCGCCTCGCTCGGCTTCGGCGCCGGGGCGTCATCCAGTTCGAGATTCGGGATCGCCGGCGGCGGCGCGGGCACCTCCGGCGTCGCAATCACGAAGACATGCGCGCACTTCTGGAACTTCACCTTCTTGCCGGCCATTTCGTCGGCCAGCCGGAAAACAGCCTGGCAGCTCGGACAACTCGTACTGATTGCCATCGCCGCGATCTCCTCGCGCTGGTTCATTTGCGTTACGCTGGGATGCTGACAGTTTAACGCAAGTTGGCCGAGATCGGCTACCCGCAACCGCGAAATATCTCCGGCAAGCGGCCGATCCCTGTACAACGAAGCACCAACCAGAGAACTAACCGGGATTAAGCGCTCGTCTGTCCGAACGTGCCGCATCGAGCAGCCGACGTAAACAACAAACCAAGATCGGGTACCATGGTGAGAAGCAGAAATTTGCACGTCTGTCACTTCGACCACTGAGCCCATCCGGAGATTCTCAATGACCACCACGACCCGGGTGCGCCTGTGCGCGCCGGCGCGATCCGCCGATTTGGTCGCCTTCGTCAACGAGCAAAAGCGACTTCCTCGCGTGGATGATGCTCGTGCGGCATCGCACTATCGCGGCTGGGTGCTGCCGTACGTGATGCTGATCCACGAACTGTGCCCGAGCGTTGCCAGGTGAGCAGCGTTCACGGCTTGCATTTCACCAACATCACCGGCGCCTCCGCGCTGGCCCTGAGCTTTACCGCCAGTGCCGCCGAGCACGGAAACCAGTATTGCACCAAGTTTACAAACTTCGCCGGCATTGTGGACAACCATGCCGCGACGCTGACGGTGGCCTAGGGGTGGTTAGCGACGCTTCGAAGAAGCATCCGACGGGCAACGCTTCTAGGAAGCGTCGCCAACCAAAGCGCCGCCTGCATCGTCGAATACAATGAAGCCGCCCCCCTGCCCAACGGAGTCCACCCATGCGAACCCTCTTCCTCCTCGCTTTCGCCTTGCTTGCCGTCGGCTTCCTCGACGCGCAGCCGGCCAAGGATCGGCCGCACAATGACGCGATCAGGGACATCTTGCTCCTGGCGGACAATCTCGACGCGAAGGACTGCTTTGCCAGGGCGAAGAAGATCGCCCTCAAGCATGATTCGTGCGATATCTCGCAGATCTTCAGCTTCCGCTTCCGCGGCGGCGCGGGCATCGGCAGCGCGGCGGAGTCGCGCAGCACGAACAGCATCGACTGGCTGGTGCGCGGCTGGGCCGGGACGAAACCGCCAACCAAGGAGAAATTGCAAAAACATCAGGCCGATCTGATCAAGACGGCGCGGGTGCTGCAAGCAATGGCGGAGCTGGCGCCGCACCGCATGCCGCCGCACTTCAAGGACGACAAGCGCATGGAGGCGTGGAAGATCGTGGCGCAGGATTTCAAAGTGCAGACGCGCGAGCTGCGCGAGGGAATCGAGAAGACCGATGCGACCATGGTGAATGCGGCCGCGGTGAGGATGCTGAAGACGTGCACGGCTTGCCATAACTTGGCGTTTTGAGCCTGTCTCCGTTTAGCGTTCGCGCGGCGCCACGCGAACACTAAACGTAAACGAGTTTTACTCCACCGTCACGCTCTTCGCCAGGTTGCGTGGCTTGTCGATGTCGCAGCCGCGCAGAACTGCGATGTGATATGCCAACAGTTGCAACGGCACCACGGCGACCAGCGGTTGCAGGTAGTCCGGCACTTGCGGGATGAAGATAACTTCGTCGGCCCGGCTCAGCACGTGCTCGGCCAGTTCTTCGTTGCCTTCCGGGGCGATGGCGATGACGGGGCCGCCGCGGGCCTTGATCTCTTCCAGGTTGCTCATCACCTTGTCCACCACGCCGCCCGACGGAATCAAGAAGACCGACGGCGTATTCTCATCGACCAGCGCAATCGGCCCGTGCTTCATCTCCGCGGCCGGGTAGCCCTCGGCATGAATGTAGCTGATTTCCTTGAGCTTGAGCGCGCCTTCGAGGGCGCACGGGAACAGATATTGCCGGCCCAGATAGAGCATGTTGCTGACGTGGTGATACTTCTGCGCGATCGTACGCACCTGGTCGTGGCACTGGAGCGTCTTGCGGATGAGGTCGGGGATGGCGCGAATCTCCCGGATCATGCGCGTGCCCTGCAAGCTCGACAGATTTCGCATGCGGCCCATGTAGAGCGCGAGCATCGTGAGGACGGCGACTTGATTGCTGAAGGCCTTGGTGCTGGCGACGCCGATCTCCGGGCCGGCGTGCAGGTACACGCCGCCGTCGGCTTCGCGGGCGATGGTGCTGCCGACGACGTTGCAAAGGGCGAGCGTGTGATGCCCCTTACGTTTCGATTCGCGCAAGGCCGCGAGCGTGTCGGCGGTTTCGCCAGACTGGGTGATCGCCAGCACGATGGTATTGCGTTCCATCGGCGGATTGCGATAGCGCAGCTCGGAGGCGTATTCGACCTCGACGGGGATGCGCGCGAATTCCTCGAACAGATACTCGCCGACGAGAGCCGCGTGGTAGCTGGTGCCACAGGCGGTGAAGATGAAGCGTTCGGCCCGGCGCAGGTGGCGGGCGTCGAGATTGAGACCGCCGAAGTGGGCGGAGGCGTCTTCGTCACAGAGTCGGCCTCGCAGGGCGTTTTCGATGGCTTCGGGCTGCTCGTAGATTTCCTTGAGCATGTGGTGCTCGAAGTCGCCCTTGTCGCTGTCGCCTTGGTCCCAGTCGATGTCGTGGATGGTGGCGTCGATCCTGGTGTGGTTGGCGTCGAGGATGTGCCAATTGTCGCGGCGCAGGACGCACATCTGCCCGTCTTGCATGTAAACCACTTTCTGCGTGCAGCCATTGAGGGCGCCGGGATCGGAGGCAAGAAAGTTCTCGTCCTTGCCGATGCCGACGACGAGCGGGCTGCCGAGGCGGGCGCCGACGATCAGATCGGGCTGCTGTGTGCTGACGACGGCGATGCCATAGGTGCCCTTGAGGAGGTTCAGCACCTTGCGGACGGCTTCGACGAGGTCGCCGTGGTAGTGCTGTTGCACTAAATGAGCGATGACTTCGGTATCGGTGTCGCTGTGGAAGACGATACCTTCGGCTTTCAGTTGTTTCTTGAGGATCGAGTAATTCTCGATGACGCCGTTGTGAACGACGGCGATCGTGCCATCGCCCGAGAGATGGGGATGGGCGTTGCGATCGTTGGCGGGGCCATGGGTGGCCCAGCGCGTGTGGCTGATGCCCTGGCAACCGGGGGCGGGTTTGTCGGTCAGGTAGCTGGCCAGATCGGCGATACGGCCCGCGCGCTTGCGCAGATGGAGGTGCGGCCCGGTGAGCGTGGCGACACCGGCGCTATCGTAGCCGCGATATTCTAAACGCCGCAAGCCTTCGACGAGAATGGGTTCCGCTTCGCGCTTGCCGATATAGCCGACGATGCCACACATGCAACTTCCTCCATGAAGTGGGGAGTGCCCCGGGTGCCGTTATACGGCTCGCGGTCTGCGAAAAACAACGCCAGTTACTTCGTGTAGCCCCACGTCGTAGACGCGGGAGGACTGGGTGCTTTGGGACAATTAGTGAAGCCGGCACGCGCCGCGACGCCGGCCCGCATCTTCGATGCGGGGCTAAACATGGTATCGGCATTTTGCGGCGATGGTTTTGGTGGAAATCCGCATGGCAGCGCGCGTAGAATGCTGCGGGAGTGAATTCAATGCGCATTGCCGTCATCAGCGATACCCATAACCGAACGATCTCCGTGCAGAATGCCCTCGCGATCATGGTCGAGCGCGGCGTCGAACTCATCGTTCACTGCGGCGACATTCAGGACGGCTCTACCGTGCGACTCTTCCCGGCGCACACCCACTTCGTCTTTGGCAACTGCGATTACGATCGCGGCGAACTTTCGCGTGCCAGCACCGACATCGGCGCGACGATGCACGGCGCCTGGGGCCACCTCGAACTCGGCGGCAAGGCGCTCGCCTTCACGCACGGCGACGATCGCCAGCTGCTGGCCGATCTGGAGAATGCGAATGCCTTGGATTTTCTCTTCCATGGCCACACGCATATCGCCAAGGAACATCGCACCGGCAAGACGCGCGTCATCAATCCCGGCGCGCTGCAGCGCGTCGCGCGGCGCACGTTCCTGGTGCTGGATTTACCGAGCGGCGAGGCGGAGACGGTTGAAGTCTTCGTTTAGCGCCCACGCCAAATCATCGGACACATGGCGTTTTGGCGCGGGCGCTAAACGCACAGCGGATTTCTTGCGGATTTCACGTTAATCCTGTTGCAGTCCGCCCTTGAGTCGGTTCCAATAACAGGTAACGCTCCATCAATTTCGCATCACATTCGCTATTCACGGATGAGGGAACCCGTCGAGCAACGGAGGATCAGGCATGGGAAGCGACATGTTCGTAGCCTTGAAAGAGGCTTCCGCCAATCAGACCACGCTGTTCGGCCTGAACTATCACACCGACGGGAGCCAGCGCCATGCCGTGCACATTGTACCAGGCATGATGCACGAAGCGGGCGATGTCGCGCACGCCGCCACAGCGGAGGTGCCGGAGGCGAAGCAGACCTTTGCGGTCCTCGGCATCCAGCCGCTTCACACCTGGGGATTCCTGCACGGCGTCAACGAGAATCGCGTTGCCATCGGCGTAACCAGCTGGCAGAGCCGCCGGCCGCGCGGCCCGGGCGCCCTGAGCGGGCCCGACCTGGTATGCCTCGCGCTCCAGCGCAGCCGCGGCGCCCATCATGCCTTCGAAGTGCTGACTGACTTGCTGGAGCATTACGGCGAGACGCCCGATCACGGCGCGAATGACCACATCTTTCTGATCGCCGATGGCAAGGAAGCGTTCGTCCTGGAAGCATCGGGCCGCTACTGGGCGATGCTGGAGTGCGGCTCCACCCGCGCGGTAACCGATGCCGCGATGATTCGCCAGGATTGGCGCCGTCTCGCTCCGGGGTTGGTTGACTTCGCGGCGGAGAAAGGCTGGTGGACCGACGACGGCACCAAGCTCGATTTCGTTCGCTGTGTCGCCGAGAAAAATGATCCGACGACCGCCGCCCAGAAACGCTGGGGACACGCCAGCCTGGCGCTCGTTCAGCAGCAAGGCGCCATCGATCTGTACTTCCTGCGCCGCATGCTCGCGGACCAGGAAACGCTCAACCGCGAACTTTTCCTGCATGCGCGCACGGCCGCACACGCCGGCAGCTTCCTGGTCGATCTGGTCAAGCCCGAGCAACCAATCGTCGCCTGGCTCGCCTTTGGGCCGCCGAAGATCGCGCTGTTCTTCCCGCTCTGCCTGGTCGGCGAGCTTCCGGCGGGTTTCGCGGAAGGCACGTCGGAGTCGCCATCGAGCAGCGCGTCCTGGATTTGCAAAAGCTTTCCCAGGCCAAAGAAAAAGGCCGGCTCACCGCAGCGCTCGAACGCCTGCAGACCAAGTTCGACCAGGACGCCGAGGACTTTGTGGCGAAAGCCCACGACTATCAGCTGCACGGCAAGCCGTACCTGATCGGCCAGCTGGCAACGGAGATGATGCACCAGCATGTCGAGTTGTTCGACAAGGCGTATCGCACGCTGCTCGGGATCGAGCAGAAAATCGATAAGCCGATGCCCGTGGAGGAGGAAGTGCTGTTTTTTGCGTGATTCCGTGGTCCCCGTTTAACGCCCGCAGCAAACATTCAGTAACTGAACGCGCACTGCGGGCGCTAAACGGGGACGGGATTCTTGTCCGACCGACCGGAACCTTTTCCCATCTCGCTGGTCTAATAAAACGGGATAATAGCGAGATTGCCTTTGCAACTTTTGCAAAGATTCGCCACAATTAGTTTGTATGCTTGTTCATTCGCTGCTAGTGTCTCACCCAGAAGCGAATGGTTTACCCTGCCTGAGTTGCTTTTAGCCTACCTGATCTCCACGACCTTTGCATCGTGGTTTACCCTCGCGGAGGAATGAGGAATGCGCACTGCTTCCAAGCTCCGTTTCGTTTTGGCCTTGATCCCGGCATTCATCCTGTTCGGCGCATCTGCGGACGCCGCGGTTGAATTGCCCAACGGCAGCAAGCTCGAGAAAGTCGATTTCGAGCGGCACATCATGGGCATCCTGGGCCGCACCGGCTGCGCCGGCGGCTCGTGCCATGGCTCGTTCCAGGGCAAAGGCGGCTTCCGCCTCTCCCTCTTCGGCTACGAGCCGGAACGCGACTTCATCGCCATCACGCGCGATAGCGCCGCCCGCCGCATCAACCCGATCGATCCCGACAACAGCTTGATCCTCTTGAAGTCAACCGGTCAGGTCGAGCACGGCGGTAGCGTCCGCTTCGGCCGGGACACCTGGCAGTACAACATCGTCCGCGAGTGGATCCGCCAGGGCGCCTCGTGGACGAAAGGGAGCGGTGAAGTCGTGAGCATTGCCGCGGTCCCCGATGAGCTGGCCTTCACCAAGCCCGGCGAGATCAAGCAGATTTTCGTCAAGGCCCGCTTCGCCGACGGCACCGATCACGACATCACCAACTTCTGCGACTTCCGCACCAATGACGACGCCGTCGCCGACGTGGGCAACCTTGGCACCGTGCGCAGCATCAAGGCGGGCAGCACCGCCGTCATCGTCTCCTACCGCGGCAACGTCATGCCGGTCCGCATCCTGGTGCCGATGGCGGCTACCGCCGGCTTTCAGTATCCCAAGGTCCCCGAAGTCAACTACATCGATCGCGAAGTCTTCTCGCGTTTGAAAAAACTCAACATGGTCCCGTCCGACCGCTCCTCCGACGAGGAGTTCCTCCGCCGAATCACCATCGACACCCTAGGCCAGCTGCCGACGCCCGAGGAGATTCGCGCCTTCCTCAAGGACAACAGCCCCGACAAACGCGCCAAGAAAATCGATGAAATGCTCAATCATCCCTTGCATGCCGCGGTCTGGGCGACCAAGTTCTCCGACATCACCGGCAACGACACGCAGGCCCTGGAAAACCCGCCGGCGATGAAATCCAAACGCAGCCAGCAATGGCACGATTGGCTCCGCAAACGCTTCCAGGAAAACCTGCCCTACGACGAAATGGTCAAAGGCATCCTCACCGCCACCAGCCGCGAGGGCAAGACGCCGGAGGAATGGCTGGCCCGCATCAAGCAAATCGACTCCGGCATCGACGGCGCCGGCAAGTACGACACGGAAGCCTACGCCAAACGCGATACCCTTGATCTCTACTGGCGGCGCGCCCAGAACGTGCCGATCGAAATCTGGGGCGAACGCACCGCCGCCGCCTTCCTCGGCGTGCGCGTCGAATGCGCCCAGTGCCACAAGCACCCCTTTGATCGCTGGACCCAGGCTGAATACCGCGCCTATGCCAACATCTTCACCGGCATCAGCACCAATAACGTTTCTCCCGAGGCGAAGCGCGTCATCGACAAAGAGAATGCCGAGCGCAAAGGAAACGGACCCAAGAACGTCCAGCAGGCCAACCTGATCACCAAGGAGATCTACGTCGGCCTCATCAGCAAGGGTTTCCTGCATCCCGATACCAACACGCAGCTCGGCGCCAAGGCGCTGGGCGGCCCGGTCATCAAGCTTGTCAAGGGAGAGGACCCTCGCGTTGAGCTATTCAACTGGATGCGCTCGCCCGACAATCCGTTCTTCGCCCGCGTCCTCGTCAACCGCATCTGGGCCCACTACACCGGCGTCGGACTGGTGCAGCCCGTCGATGACTTCTCGCTCGGCAATCCGCCCTCCAACGAGAAACTGCTCGACGCCCTGGCCAAGGACTTCATTCAGCACAAGTACGACTTCCGCCACATCGAACGGGTGATCCTGAGCAGCCGGGTCTATAACCTGAGCGCGAAGGTCAACGAGACCAACAAGTTCGACAACCGCAACTACGCTCATGCCTACATCCGCCCGATGATCGCCGAAGCCGTCCTCGACGTGCTGAACTGCGCCCTGGGCACCACCGAAAAGTTCGGCGCCGATGTGAAGCCCGGCGTCAAGGCAGTCGAGGTCGGGACCAGCCAGTTCCTCCAGCAAGCTCAGCTGGCGTACACGATGCGCATCTTCGGTCGGCCGCCCCGCACCACGGCCTGCGACTGCGAACGCAGCATGGAACCTGCGTTGCCGCAGAAATTGTTCTTGATGACCGACCCGGGCCTGCTGGCGAAGTTCAATGATCCTACGGGCCGCTTGCAGACGCTGCTCAAATCCACTAAGACAGACGAGGAAGTTTTGGAGGAGTTGTTCCTGGCGACCTTGTCGCGCTTGCCGAATGCGAAGGACAGGCAAAGTTTCGCGGAACACCGCCGCCTGATCGGCACCCGCCGCGAGGCTCTGATCGACACGGTGTGGGCGTTGATAAACACTCGGGAATTTATTTTGAACCATTGAAAAAAATCGGAACTTTTTGCTGGCGTTGGTGTTGATTAATGGGTTGAATTATTTCCTTGTTTAGCGCCCGCCGTAAACGCTCAGTAATAGTGGTGTTACAACGGGCGCTAAACGAAGACTGAAACCAAGTATCCCGCCGAAACCTTTCCTATCGCTGCTCGAAGAAAGGTCGCAAGGGGGGCAATCAGGGCAGCTCTAAAGGATCCTACCTATGGCACGCGATTGCGAAGGCTTCTCACGCCGTGACTTCATCAAGGTCGGCTCGGCTGGTCTCCTCGGGATGACCCTGCCGCAGCTCCTCCAACTCGAATCAAAAGCCAGCGCCCAACCGGCGCAAGCTCGGCGGGCTAACAGCCGCGCCCAGAACGTCATCATGGTTTGGCTCGCGGGCGGCCCGGCCACCATCGACATGTGGGATCTGCGTCCCAACGCTCCGGAAAACATCCGCGGCGAATTCCGCGAAATCAACACCTCGGCCGACGGCGTCCGCATCAGCGAACACCTGCCGCTCATGGCCCGCGTCATGAACCGCGCCACCGTCGTCCGCAGCTTGGCCCACACGATTCCGTCGC
This sequence comes from Gemmataceae bacterium, assembly GCA_009692065.1. Lineage (GTDB taxonomy): Bacteria > Planctomycetota > Planctomycetia > Gemmatales > Gemmataceae > SIAQ01. Next base: position 21,698 of record SHZY01000058.1, on the reverse strand, counting down.
ACGGCCCCGCCACCGTCTTCATGACGACCGGCAACCGTCCGACCCCGGCGCTCAACTACCCGGCGATGGGCTCGCTGGTCACCCGTCTGATGCCCGCCGCCACCGGCGTGCCGCCTTACGTCAGCTTCACCGAGCTGCGCAACGGCACCGCGGGCCAGGCCGGCTACCTCGGCACGGCTTACAACCCGTTCATCGTTGAAGGCGCTCCGAACGCGCTGGCCGGCCGCGGCGCTCCGACCGCTGCCGCCCTCCGCGTCCGCGGCATCACGCTGCCGACCGGCTTCACGCTCGAACAACTCGAGAACCGCGACCGTCTGCTCCGCAACTTCGATCAGACGTTCGAGAACGTCGATCGCAATGCGGACCTCGTCGGCGGCCTCGACGCCTTCCATCAGCAGGCGCTCGAAATCCTCCGCTCCGACAAGACTCGCAACGCGTTCAACCTGCAGGCCGAACCCGACATGCTCCGTCAGCGCTACGGCATGACCCCGTTCGGCCAGGGCGCGTTGGCAGCGCGCCGCTTGATCGAAGCCGGCGTCCGTTTCACCACCGTCTCCATCGGCGGCTGGGATACGCACGGGCAGAACTTCAACGCCCTCCGCGCTCGTCTCCTGCCGCAGCTTGACACCGTGCTCTCCACGCTGATCGACGATCTCGATAGCCGCGGCATGCTGGAAAACACCATCGTCTACTGCGCCGGTGAGTTCAATCGCACGCCGCGCATCAACAACAACGCGGGCCGCGATCACTGGGCGCGCTCCATGGCAGTCGTCATTGCGGGCGGCGGCTTCAAGCGCGGCTACGCTCACGGCACAACCGACGTCAACGGCATGGCCCCCGCAACGGAGCCTTGCACGCCGGACGATATGTGCTCGACGATCTTCAACCAGCTCGGCATCGACCCGCACCAAGAGCTGAACACCCCGACCGGTCGTCCGGTCCAGCTCTTCCGCGAAGGCCGCATTATTCCGCGGCTGATTGGTTAATGAAATTGGCGAGCCGGGCGGCGTAAGCCACCGGTAGAAGTGAACCGTAAGCCCCGCGTCGTCTCAACGTCGCGGGGCTTTTCTTTTCTTTTTCGGCGAGACCTTGCGGACGGGAGGATGGACTGAATAGATCGTAATCTTCAACGTTGCGCCGACCTTCGCCATCCGACGAAGGGTCGCGTTCGTCAGCCCGTTGTTGAACGCCCAGGGCTCGTCCCCACACTCGTAGCCGATGTTGAACTCGCGGAGAATGCATTTGGACCAGATTGACCGCGCGACGCCCCTCAGGGAATCGACGGCGTCGAGCATGGTGACGATCTCCTTTTCGGGTTCGCTACCTCTTTCGCGGTCCGCATCGCAGTCATTTTCGAGTGTGGCATACCAGCGCCCATCCGTGTGTGCTGTCACACTCAAGGCGAAAACGCGTTTTTCTGCCAACGCTGCTGCCAGTGGCGCGAGGTCGCGCGAGGCGACAAGATCGAGATCGGTCGTGATGTAATAGATTTGTGGAGTTTTTGCCATCGGGTTCCCTCAAATACTTACTCAACACGCCTTGGCCGTGGCTGTCGCCCCGTGAGTCGTTAAATAGTCGAGCACTTCGCGATGCATCTTTTCAACTTCCGCGCGATAGCCGCTTGCGACCAAAGGAAATTCTGCCGGCCGGCTTGTCATGCACAGTTGTTTCAGCAATTCCAAATAGTAGGCTATGCGCTCCTGAGTACCTGCTAGTTCTTCGTCATTTCGAATCACGACTTGATCCCCCAAATGCCAATTCCGCCGCTCGCTCACGCCCTCGGCCCGCCTAACGTCTGCAGCGCCTTCTTCGGCGGAAACTCGCACAGCGGAAAACTCTCGCTCGGCTCGTCGATCACCTCTTGCAGCGTGGTGCTGGCAAACGCGTGCTCCACCATCGCCATCGCCTTGTCTACGCGATGATGCAGCGGGCACAACCTCACGCCGTGCGAGGCCAAATCGAGCGGGCAGGTCTTGATGCGATGGATCGGATCGACGGCGTTGACCACTTCGAGAATCGTCAGCTCCGACGGTTTTTTGACCAGCGAAATCCCGCCGCCGATGCCGCGCTGCGACTTGACGATACCAGCTTGCACCAACCCTTGCAGCACCTTGGTCGCTTTGGCGATCTGCTCCGTGGTCTGGGCCGTCGGCGCGTTGCTGGCCAGTTGCACCACGGCTCGGAGGGCGTATTCGACAGTCTGTGAGAACATTCGGCATCCTCCGCAAAATCGGCAAATCACAACTCCTCCGCGCCATCGATACCAAATGGAGTTCAATTCCCCCACCACGTGTCATTCTGCCCGGAAGTTACCCTCCGATTTCAGTTGTTGGGCGAGATGGGCGAAAATGAAAGTAGACCTTACGCTCCGCGTGAGGCCATTCCGTCACGCGGAGCGTGACGACTACTCTCCGGAGCCTCCTCGTGACACCCAAAGAAGTTCTCGCGCTCATTCGTGAAAAAGACGTCAAGGCGATTGACCTGCGTTTCATGGATTTCCCCGGCCAATGGCAGCACTTCACCATCCCCGCCGACGCGCTCGGAGAAAGCACCTTCGAAGAAGGCCTCGGCTTCGACGGCTCCTCGATCCGCGGCTGGAAGGCGATCAACGAGTCGGACATGCTGGTGTTGCCGCAGCCGGAGACGGCGTTCATCGATCCGTTCTGCACCGAAACCACGCTGACGATCATCTGCAACATCCAGGACCCCTTGACCAAGGAAGACTACTCGCGCGATCCGCGCAACGTCGCCCGCAAGGCGGCCAACTACATGAAGCAGACCGGCATCGCCGACACCGCCTACTTCGGCCCGGAGCTCGAGTTCTTCGTCTTCGATAACGTCCGCTTCGATCAGAATCAATACTCCGGGTATTACTTCCTCGATAGCGTCGAGGGGGCATGGAACTCCGGCCGGCAGGAAAACCCCAACCTCGGCTACAAGATTCGCTACAAGGAAGGCTACTTCCCGACCCCGCCGGCCGACTCGCTGCAAGATATCCGCACCGAGATGATGTTGCTCATGATGCAGTGCGGCATCCCCATCGAGGCCCAGCATCACGAGGTGGCCACCGGCGGGCAGTGCGAGATCGATATGCGTTTCTCGCCCCTGGTGGACATGGCCGACAAGGTGCTCAAGTACAAGTACATCGTCAAGAACGTTGCCAAGAAGCACGGCAAGACGGCGACGTTCATGCCCAAGCCGCTCTTCCAGGATAACGGCTCCGGCATGCACGTCCACTCTTCGCTGTGGAAGAACGGCGTTAACCTGTTCGCCGGCTCCGGCTACGCGGGACTTTCCGACATGGGCCTCTATGCGATCGGCGGCCTCCTGAAACACGCGCCGGCCCTGTGCGCCTTCACCAACCCGACGACCAACAGTTACAAACGGCTCGTGCCAGGCTATGAGGCGCCGGTCAATCTCGCCTACAGCCGGCGCAATCGCTCGGCATCGATCCGCATCCCGGTCTACTCGCCCAATCCGAAGGCCAAGCGCATCGAGTTCCGCTGCCCCGATGGGTCAAGCAATCCGTACCTCGTCTTCGCCGCCATGCTGATGGCGATGATCGACGGCATCAAAAACAAAACTCGGCCCGGCGATCCGCTCGATAAAGACATCTACGATCTGTCGCCGGAAGAATTGAAGGACGTGCCCAAGACGCCGGGGTCGCTCGATGTGGCGCTCGATTGCCTGGAAAAGAACAACGAGTTCCTGCTGCAAGGCGATGTCTTCACCGATGACGTGATCAGCACCTGGATCTGGTACAAGCGCGAGCGCGAAGTGGAAGCGATCCGGTTGCGGCCGCATCCGTATGAGTTCTATTTGTATTACGATATTTGAGGCCTGGAATTGCAGCTTCAAGGAGGCACTCAAGATACGCTTTCGGCAAACTGATATACGAATGACAGCCTATATGGTGAAAAACTGCTGGGTTGCATTACGATGTCTCACGAGGTTTTCCCCTCTCCCCAGGGATCTGGCGCGGTCAATGCACACTACCGTTGCCGAAAACCGTCAATTCGAGGGGAGCCGTTTGAACGACCCTACGGGAATTGCAAGGCCTGTTGGCGGCGAATGGGGGGGGCAGGGGTTAGCGCCGCTTTGAAGAAGCGTCAAGAACGCAACGCCTCTTCGAAGCGTCGCTCATCGGGCTTAATACGAATAGCGCATCTCAAACCGGTAGGTCTCGCGGGCCCAGACGTGGCCGGTCAAGGAACGCCCGTAGCCGAGGTAGAAGTCGAGGTTCCTGCCGAGGCCCATGCGTAGGCCGGCGTAGGCGTTGACGATGGTTTGCCCATACGCATCCTGCGCCACGAAGTTGTCCGGCGCCGAAGCTACCATCGTTTTACCGTCGAGAATGGTCCAGCCCACTCCTTCGAGGACCGGCATCAGCCAAGTCCCATTGGCGAGGCGATGCTGATACGACACGCCAGCGCCGTAGCGCAGCACATTCCCGGCGAAGTCGCTCCCTCCGAGCGCGGTCCAGTAACGGACCTCCCCTTCGAGCAAGACCTTGTCGGTGATGCGGTACGCCGCCAACAGGCCCGGCTCAAGGCTCCAGTGATGGGTCCCGAGCGAGTCGTGCGCCGCTGTCGGCTGATAGATACGCAGCATCGCCGTCGCGATCAGGTTGTCCGACGACCAGGTACACAGCTTCAAGCCGTAGCGCATGTCGCCGGCGCCGCGCTGATTGGCGTTGACTTCCGGATTGGTCCAGCGCAACGGCGCTTCGAGGAATACTGAAAACCACGACGAAAGGCTGTATTCCGCGTAGCTGGTCAATTCCAGAGAATCGACCCGTGTCTCGGGCAGCGGGAAGCCAACGCTGTTGGGCAGGCCCCCCTTGGCAAACAGATATTCCGCCCGCATCGGCTGGCGATTACCGTACATCCCCTCGAAACGCATGCCGAAGGCGTTGCGCGGCACCGCTCCGTCGATGAAGCTGACGTAGCTCTCCTTGACGCTGATCCCCGGATCGGCATCCTTCGCACCCGGTTTGCCGGCGCCGTACATCTGCCCCTGAGGTCCCGCGAGCGCCCCCATGCCGCTCGGCATCGTCATCCCGCCGAGGTTCATGCCTTGCTGGGCGCGTGAAATCCCCGGAAGCCCCCATCCCATGAGGGCCAGCGCGATCGCCAGGATTATCAATCGGAGTCGCCGGGACATAGATGGGCACCATAAGCGCCTTGCTCGTTTTTGCAAGGCCAACAGAAGCCCAGGGGTGAGGGTACTCACGAACCCCTGGGCTTCGGAGTACCTCATCCCAGGGCTTGCCTCGAAACCACAACTCCCGCGTTTTCCTCCCTTACGCGTCTTGACGTTGGCCCCTCCACGCTTGATAATTCACTTTCACCCTTCGCGAGGCGATCTCTCATGCAAAACAACTTCCAGCTCAAGGTGTTCAGTGGCCGAGCCAACGTTCCGCTCGCTGAAAAAATCGCCGAGCACATCGGCGACCCCCTGGGCAAGATCGAACTCAAGGACTTCCCCGACGGCGAATTCTGGGCCCGCATCGATGAGGATGTGCGCGGCCGTGATGTCTTCGTCGTGCAATCGACCTGCCATCCGGTCAACCAGAACCTGATGGAGTTGCTCATCATGCTCGACAGCTTCAAGCGGGCTAGCGCTGCACGCATCACGGTCGTCCTGCCCTATTACGGCTACGCCCGGCAAGATCGCAAGGCGGAAGGCCGCGTGCCGATCAGCGCCAAGCTGGTCGCGAATCTCTTGACGTCGGCCGGCACGCAGCGCGTCCTCACCGTCGATCTGCATGCCGCCCAGATCCAGGGCTTCTTCGACATCCCGGTCGATCACCTCTACGCCAGCCCGGTGATCCTGCAACACGTGCGCCGGCTCGGACTCGATACCAACGACATCGTCGTCCTGAGCCCCGATGAAGGAAGCGTCAAGCGCGCCCTGCGCTATCAGAAGAAGCTGAACGTCAACATGGCGATCGTGGACAAACGCCGCGTCAGTGCCGAGAAGGTCGAGAACGCGAACCTGATCGGCGCCTCGCTGGAAGGCAAGGTCGCGCTGATCTTCGACGACATGATCTCCACCGCCGGCACCGTCGTCAGTGCCGTGCGCACCGCCCGCACTGTCGGCAAGGCCAAGGCGGTCTACATCTTCGCAACGCACGCCGTCCTGTGCGGCGACGCCATCAAGAACCTGCGCGAAGCCCCCGTCGAGCGCATCGTCGTCACCGACACCATCCCCTTGCCGCCGGAGAAACGCCTGCCGAACATCGACGTCTTGACGGTCGCCGAGTTGTTGGCCGACGGCATCAAACGCATCCATTACAACCAATCGGTGAGTGAGATGTTTGTGTGATCGCGATCCTCGTTTAGCGCCCGCATGGCGCCCGGCGGGCGCTAAACGAAGAACGCTTCAGATATGCAACTCCACCACATCCTTGTCGCCCAGCACATGCTCGCGCCCAACCGCTTGCCCATCATGCACTCCGCTGCCCCAGATGCGGGCTGATTTCAGCTGGTCGGCGAAATCGCGATGCACCAGCCCCGCCAACTCGACCACCGTGCTGCCGATCGGGCAGGTGAACGGCGACGTCATGTCCGGCGGCTTGCCCGGCTGCTTGGTGTAAACGCGTATCACGTTCAGGAAGCGGTAGATCGCCTCACGCAGATCTTCGAGGCCGGCGCCATGCTCCGCGGAAATGACGTGGATCGGGAACTTCGACGCGTACATTTCGCGCACGATGTCGAGCCGATCTTGTGCGCCGTCGAAATCGATCTTGTTGGCGACGAGCAACGTCTTGACATACTGGATGGAATAATCGTCCTGCGTGGCCGGCTTCTCGCCTTGCAGAATCGTCTTGACCTGGGCGAGCCGTTCCAGGACCGTTTCAGCAGCGAAGGGCCCGTCGTCGTCGCCGAGATCGAGCATCACGATGGCGGCGTCGGCGGCGCGCACCAGGCTTGATACGTACGGCTCAAGATAGTCCGGCGTGATCGGCGGCGTGTCGATGAGCTGGACCTTGACGTCCTGCCAATCCATCATGCCGACGTGCGGCTCGCGCGTGGTGAAGGGAAACGTCGCCACTTCGGGGGCGGCACGCGTCAGCCGAGTCAAAAGTCGGCTCTTGCCCGCGTTCGGCGCGCCGAGGATGATGTACTGCCCTGCCCCCTGCTTGGGGAATTTGTAGCTGACGCCGACCTTCTTGGGGTGCTTCTTGTCCTGCTCGATCTCTTCCTTGAGATCCTTCATCTTCGTCTTCAGCTCGGCTTGCAGCTTCTCGCTGGCCTTGTGCTTGGGCACGAGCTGGAACATGGTCTTGAGGCACGCCAGCTTTTCGTCCGGCGTCTGCGCCTTCTTGTACTCTTCTTCCGCCTTCAGATATTGAGGTGTGAGGTTGGCGGCCATGTTGGAAAAAGGATGAAGGATGAAGGATGAAGGATGAAGGGACGGATGTCGAATCGCTCGATTCATCCTTCGTCCTTCATCCTTTCCTGATTACTGCTTCTTCAACCGCAGCGTCGTCGTCTGCTGCACGGTCTGAGTCAGGTCGAGGCCATTGGCGCTGATCGCCATCTCGGTCGTTTGCTGGGTGATCGATTCGATGATGCGGCCCTTCTTGTTATCGAAGAGGATATGGCCGCTGCCCTTGGAATCCTTGATGGTGATCTTGATCTGCGCGTTCGGGTCAGCCACGATCTTGGTGTCGGGCTTGACCGAGATTTTCTCGAGGGCGGCGCCGTCCTTCTGGATGGTGCCTTCGTAGGTGTATTTGTTATCGGTGATGCCTTTGCCGAAGGGGGTCTTCGTCTCGATCTTGTTGTTCCAGGTCTTGCCCTTGCTGATGGCGTCGGTCGGGAAGACCAGGTTGCTGACCATGGTCTTGAAGGCATCGGGGCTGGTGACATCGCCCAGCTTGTCGGCGCCGGGCAACGCCTTCAGGGCCTTCAGCGTGGCCTCGGAGACCTGGATGTCTTTCATTTCGCCGGAGGCCAGCATCGTGCCGCTCATTTCCATGGCGCCGAGCGCCTTGACGACGCCGCTCAGGATCTTGCCGACTTGATCGTCCGGCTCGTCCTTGTCCTTGGAATCGACATCGACCTTGCCGGTGACGGCATCCATGGACATCTTGGCGTGCGAGACCTTGAACTGCATCTTGGCGCCGCCGTCCTTGGTCAGTTCGAGGACGTTCAGCGACAATTCCATCGTCATGTTCATCTTGGTCTCGATATCCATGCCCATGATGCTCATGAGCATTTTCATCTTCTGCTCCATGACGTAGGGGAGCTTTTCGCCTTCCTTGAATTGATAGCGCAGCGTGGTCTGCGCGGGCGCTGCCGAGACGCAGAGGGCCGAGACCAACACGGCCAGGGCGAGGAAGCGATTGCGCTGGAGCATGAGAGGGTCCTTTCATGGGAATTCGAGAACTGCCTGATGCTCGTATTTTCGGGATATTGGACGTGGCAGCAAGGGGGGGTGGGTAAAGGATGAAGGATGAAGGATGAGAAGGATGAAGGATTCTTCCTTCTCATCCTTCATCCTTCATCCTTTGGATGCTTACGCCGCCAGCGCCTTGAGCATCGGCGGCGCGTTCTCGTCGAACACTTCCTTGAGAATCTTGCGATACTCCTGCTGCATCGCCAGATGGGCGCCGGGCTGCACCTTGGTGACCGCGCGGATCACCATGTCGCTCGGCGTCAAATCGACCAGGCCCTTGATGACGGTGTCTTCGATCACTTCGCGCCGGCGCTCGCGCAGCCGCCGCCCCGCCTCGGCCATGTCGCCCATCACCTGCTGCAGGTTCGAGCTCGTCGGCACCTTCAGATCCACCACGGCGTTGACGTAGTCCTTCGAGTAGTTGACGACCGTCTTGATCTGCCCGTTCGGGATGATGACGAGCTTGCCCGATTCGTCGCGGATCTGCGTGCAGCGAATGTTGATGGCTTCGACCCGACCGAGAGCGTCGCCGATCTGGATCATGTCGCCGACCAGAAACTGATTCTCGAACAGGATGAAAAAGCCCGCCACTACGTCCGCCACAAAGCTCTGCGCGCCCAGGCCCATCGCCAGGCCGATGACGCCGGCGCCGGCCAGGATCGGCGTCGTGTCCACTTCGAAGACGCGCAGCATCATCAACACGCAGCCGAAATAGAGGACATAGCGCGACAGCGATTCCAGCAGCGGCACCAGCGTGCGGCCCTTCTGGTCCGCGACCTTCCCGTCGCTGTACATGCCGAACGCTTCGTTGATGAAAACGTGCAACAGCTCGATCAAGACGCGCGAGCCAAAGAAGATGCCGATGCACTGCACGATGTCCGTGCCAAACTTCGCGATGAGCGGAATGACGTTGAGCGCCTCGGCACATTGCGAAGCGGCGAAGATCCAGATCGCTGCCTCGAAACATCGCTCGCCGAGTGGGAAGAGCCGCAGGATGCGTTCCCAGTAGCGGTGAAAATGCCCCTGGTCGAGATGCCGATTGCCGACGGAGGCAAAGGCATGAAACATGGTCCGGCACGCCAACGTCAGCAGGCGCGCGACCATGAAGTAGGTGAGCACTTTCAAGACGAGGTTGGCCCAGTAATCCGCCTGGCTGAGGCCGATGATACGGCCCGCGAGCCAAAGCCCGCCGATCACTCCGAGGACGATCGCAAATCGCTCCAGGAGCGTAAACCAGCGGCGGATCGTCTCTTCAAGGTACTGCCAGCGTTCTGGATCGGGCGGCGAGCCGGACGCGTTAGCGAGCGAAGTAAGCACGACTTCTGGATGCACATGCTTGGGCAAATGGTGATGGACGTACATTTCCAGGAAGATGCGCAACCGGCGCAGCAGACGCAAGCCCAGCGCAACGCCGACCGCCAGCCCCACCAGCTTGGCGACCATGATGCCGAACGCCATCAGATGAGCGCTGGTAAGCTGCCCGTACCAGTCGGAGAGATCGCCCCGCGCGTCGCGTCCGGAAACATGGTAGACGGCCATCGAGCCGACGCTGACGATCATCAGGACGATGGTGGTCCAGAACAGCATCGAGCGCATGCCCTTGACGGCTTCCTGGGAGATGCCGTCAAGCCAGTGCAGCCCGGTCCAGCGCACGAATTGCTCGCCGCCGTTCTTGAGCAGCTTGCGCAGAATGACGGAGACGATCAAAACGACGGCCAGCACGACATGAATGCTGATGAGATTGGTGAGCAGCCGGTCGTCGTTGAGCCATTTGCTGAGATCCATCGCGCCCTCCTTGGCAAGCCAAAAATCCAGCGTCCGACGCCAAAAGTACACCGGCGCGGCTGATTGTGTCAAGCGAGGAAAAATGAACCACGGGGGGCACGGGGAGCACGGGGAAAATACAAGGAGAGGAAGAGAAGAATTGAATTCAAAACGCCTAAAACAAAGAACCGCGGATGACACGGATGGCACGGATGGCACGGATAAGAAAATCAATTGACGCTGTTATGGGGCGTTCCGTAACACACTCGACATTCCTTCTCTTCCTATCCGCGCCATCCGTGTCATCCGTGGTTCTTTGTTTTGGGTGCTCCTACACTCTTTCTCTCCCCGTTTTCCCCCGTGCTCCCCGTGGTTCAATAGGCTGAGACCAATGCGTATCTCCTTCGACGTCGATGACACCCTGGTTCTCTACGATGGCTCCCCCAAGGAAACCGTCGTCCCCTGGTGGTGGCGCTGGCGCTATCACGAACCCCTGCGGCGCGGCACCAAGGCGCTGATGCTGGAACTCCTCGCGCGCAAGTGCGAGCTGTGGCTCTACACCACGACGTATCGCCAGCCAAACTATCTGCGCGGCTGGTTCAAGAGCTTCGGCGTGACCTTGACCGACGTCGTCAATCAGGATCGCCACGATCAGGGGATCAAGAAATCGCAGTTCCCCGGCTACGTGCCGTCAAAATACCCGCCCGCCTTCGGCATCGACCTGCACGTGGATGACTCGGAAGGCGTCGCCATGGAGGGCAAGGAGCACGGCTTCCGCGTCGTGGTGGTATCGCCGACCGATCCCGACTGGGGCGCCCGCGTGCTGGCGGCCGTGGATGAGTTACGCCAAGCCCTGGGGTGAGGTACTCCGAACTCCTGGGATCGAACTTGCTTGCATTCATGACCATCCCTCCATTACAATATCCCCCACTCCAGCGCGTCTCCTTTCACACACCGCACGGGCACCCATGAACCTCACCTCCCTTCTCGTCGGCATCCTGTTGCTGCCGGCGCAACCTACCGCCAAGCTCGACGTCGAAGTGTCATTCTCGAAGAGCGTCGCCAGCGACGCATTCACGGGCCGCGTCTTCGTGATGGCGACGAAGACCGCGAGTAAAGGCGCGCCGCCGGGCCTCAACTGGTTCAATCCGCAGCCGTGCTATGCTCAGGATGTCGTGAAGTGGACGCCCGACGCGCCGCTCAAGTTTCAGCCGACCGTTGGCCACCCGAAGCCGTGGGGCGAATTCGGCAAGGACAAGGTTTATCTGCAAGCCATCCTCGACCGCGACCTCGGCGGGCAGAGCTTCACCAGCTCCGCGGGCAATGCCTACTCGAAGCCGGTGCTATTCGATCCGGAGAAGCCGACGCCGATCAAGCTCGTCATCGATCAGGTGATTCCCGAACGCAAGTTCGAGGAGAAAGGGCGCGTCAAATACTTCGAGATCGAAAGCAAGCTGCTCACCAAATTCCACGGCAAGCCGATCAAACTCCGCGCCGGTGTCGTCACGCCGAAGTCATTCGCGGAGGACACCACGAAAAAGTACCCAGTGATCTACGACATCCCCGGCTTCGGTGGCAACCATCACTTTGCGCACTTTCTCGAAGCGCGGACCGACGTCGCCGGTGTCGAGATGCTCTACGTCGTTCTCGATCCAAGCTGCCGGCTGGGGCATCATGTCTTTGCCGACTCGGACAACAACGGCCCCTATGGCAAAGCGCTCGTCGAAGAGTTGATTCCGCAGCTCGAAGCCAAGTTCCGCGCCATTGGCAAACCCGGTGCGCGCTTCGTCACCGGCCATTCCTCCGGCGGCTGGAGCAGTCTGTGGCTGCAAGTGACGTATCCCGATTTCTTCGGCGGCACCTGGTCCACCGCGCCGGACCCCGTCGATTTCCGCGATTTCCAGCGCGTCGATATCTACGATCCCAAGCAGAATCTGTTCAACGATGCAAAAGGCGAGCCACGCCCGCTCGCCCGCAGCGCTGGCAAGATCCTCGTGCGCTACAAGCCGTTCAGCGATATGGAAGTCGTCATGGGCCGCGGCGGGCAGTTGCAATCGTTTGAAGCCGTCTTCAGCCCGCGCGGCAAGGACGGCAGGCCGATGCCCCTCTGGGACCGCAACACCGGCGTCATCGATCTCAAAGTCGCCAAGACCTGGGAACGCTACGACATCCGCCTCATCCTCGAACGCAACTGGAAAACGCTCGGCCCCAAGCTCGCGGGCAAGATTCACGTCTACATGGGTGCCGAGGACACCTTCTATCTCGAAGGCGCGACGCGCTTCCTGCAAGAATCGCAGAAGAAGCTCGGCGGCGACGCCGTCATCGAAATCTTCCCGGGCAAGGATCACGGCAATCTGCTCGATGCGGCCATGCGGAAGCGAATTGCTTCGGAAATGGCAAAAAAGTCCGTAGTCCGTAGTCCGTAGTCCGTAGTCCGTAGCAAGATGAATTTCCTGCTACTGACTACTGACTACTGACTACTGACTACTGACTACTGACTACTGACTACTGACTACTGACCACGGACCACGGACTATGTGAGAACCGCGGGGGATCCGGTTCCTCACTGTGCGTTTTTCAATTCGGTGGCGATGTCGCCGATCTGTAGCGAGTTGCTGGTCACCAAGCCGTCGCGGCCCACCATGAACAGCGTCGGCAGGCTGTGGATGCCGTACTGCGTCGCCAGCGGGCTGGAGAGGCCGACGGCGTTGTTGTTCGCGTGGAACAGGTGGATGCCCGGCGCTTGGGCCTTGGCGACGGCGGCCTTGGCGCGGGCGGCATCCTCGTCGAGGTTGATGCACACCAGTTCGACCTTCTGCTTGGCGCCCACATCATCCATGATCCGCTTGAGCTTGGCGAAGTCGTCCAGGTACTGGTCGCTGTAGCTGCCCCAGTAATGAACGATCACGACCTTGCCCTTCAGATCGCTCAGATCGAATTGCTTGGTCGAGTCGGCCAGCAGCGGCGCGGTCAGCGTCATCTTGTTGCGGACAAGATTCAAGCGGACCAGCGAGCCCTTGGCGCGCGGCGCCTGGTGGTGATCGGCGAAGTCGGCCACGAGTTGCTGGTACCAGCGCTTCGATTCCTCGGTCTTGCCGTTGAACTCGCAGCCGAGCGCCAGTTGATTCAGCGCTTCGGGCGTATCCTCGGCCTTGGAGTATTTGCCGACGAAGGCCGCCAGATCGCTGAGCCATTTTTCCTGGAGCTTGACGATTTCGTTTTGCGGCGGCGGGGGGGTGGCCCCCATGGCCAGGGCGTAATCGGTCCACAGGCAGCGGTAGGTGCCGTAGGCAGCCAGGTTGGCGCCGAGTTCCTTGGTGGCGACGACGTCGTCCTTGAACTTGTTGAGCATGCCGACAACCGCCTTATCGCCGGAGTTCTGGGCCATCGCCGTCATGTTATCGAAGAGCTGCTTGTACCAGCCTTCGCGCTGGTCGGCCGGGGCGAGCTGCAGGATCTGGTTCACGAGCGCGATCCGCTTTTGGTAATAGGTGTTGACCTTGGCGTTGTTATCCCGAATCCCCGCGGGCGGCGGCGAATCCTTGTCGAGATCCGCCAGATCGTTTTGCGCCTTTTCGAGCTTGGGATCGGCCGGCGCGACTTTGACAAGATTCGGATTGGCCGGCTCCGCGCCGGTGGGATCCTTGCTCATCGGCACATCGACGACGCGCCAGGCCATGCCGACCTGGATCATCTCGCCGGTGTGAATCCAGGCGTGCTGCTTTTCATTCTTGGCGTTGGTGGTCTCGTAGCGAATGGCCCGCGAGGCGTGCTTGATGACGATGTCGTCGCTGGTCGTGTCGCATTGCGGCACGCCGGTTTCGACGCCGTCAAACTTCACGGCGCCGAGCTTCACTTCCTGGACGAAGTCGGCGAACTTACGCTGTGAATTCTGCTGGATCGTGCCGATGGCCTTGATCTTGCTGGCCGACAGCTTGACCATTTGCATTTCGTTTTCGTTGATCTGGAGGGCCTGCATGCGAGCGTAATCCCCCTTGGCGACCGCTTGAAAGGCTTCGAAGGCGGTTTCCTCGGCGGAGATCATGCGCCAGGCGGTGATGTAGGCTTTGCCCTGGGAGACGCCGCCGACGCCCCACTTCATGCCGCCGGCGTTAAGCCAGCGGAAATTGTTGGGCGTGCCCTTGCCTGCGGTGTCGAATTCACGATAGACTTCGACGCCGTCCTTGTAGTAGCTCCACATATCCATCCCAGTGCCCTTGGAATTGAAGAAGCGGCGCACGGGTAGCTTCTTGGCATCGAGGAGCATGTAGCCGCCGCTCCCTTTGACGGACCCTTGCAGAGTCACGACGGTATAGAGTTTCAACTCATCGACGGTCGGCGTGGTGATAGTGACGTCGTCGTGCTTGGGAGCCCAGCTTGCGTCCAGCATGTCGGCCGGCGCGTACTTCGAGCCCTGGGCGTACGCCTGGGTGACGCCGCCAATGAGCAGCATGAATCCCGCCAACAGCAGTCGGACCGCGGGAGTTTTTATCATCCTGGATCTCCTTCCATGACCGTGGTGCAATCGATACGTCCCGACTATCTTCGGCAATCGGTAGGGCCGGCATTGAGGGAAAAGGCGCAAGGAGCCCTCCGCGGCGATTGCACGAACCGTGGAGCATGAAATCAGCTCACGCAAAGGCGCAAAGGAGGATTGGGGGAGAAATGGAAGTCTATCCCGTCTAGCCAATCCAATGGCGAAATCGATTTTGCATTTCCCTTTTGCGCCCTTGCGCCTTTGCGTGAGCTATTTGGGTACCCCCAAGGAGGGGGAGGAAGAGCGTGCGCCCCTTGACTGAATTTCACAATCCATCTACAATTCGGGAAGGTTTTAAGGGACAGGGATTTGCGGCGATCGAGCCGACCCGAATTCAGCAACCGCGCACGGAAGTTCGCCGGAACAACTTGAGCAACCCACGGAAGGGAAGCGAAGAAGTGCCCACTCCACACGCTTACACTGGGAATACGAGGGGTGCGCAAGCTGTCATCGTCCTGCCACGGATGACCGGCGCCGCCCTCCTTTGGCCCAGCGTGCCTTCAGCCCCCAGGTGTTCGGTGAATGGTGATCGGGACGCGCTGAAGCAGCAGATCAAGGAAGCGAACGACATTGTCGATGTCGTCGGCGGATACATGTCCCTGCGCCCCGTCGGCCCCACCTTCAAGGGCCTTTGCCCATTCCACGACGACAAGCACCCTTCCTTCGACGTAGATCCCCGCCGCCAGCGTTACCGCTGCTGGGCCTGTGGCAAGCATGGCGATGTGTTCAATTTTGTGCAGGAGCACGAAAAGATCAGTTTTCCAGAAGCGTTGGAACTTCTCGCGCGGCGGGCCGGGATTTCTTTAGAAAAAATCCAAAAATTCCCGCAAGGTCCCAGTCGGACGGGTATGCTTGACGTGATGAGGTGGGCTGCGGAGCAGTTTCAAAGCTGCCTGCTCGACTCCCCCTTGGGCGAGAACGCGCGGGATTATCTTGGCGAGCGCAAGCTCAGCCTCGGCACAATCCGCCAGTTCGGACTCGGGTACGCACCGGACTCGTGGGAGTGGCTGGTGCAGCAGGCGGTCAATGCCGAGAAGCCTGCCGACATGCTCGAGACGGTCGGCCTCATCGCTAAACGGGACGAAGGGAAGAGGGGCTACTACGACCGCTTTCGCGACCGGGTCATGTTCCCGATTCGCGATCTTCAGGGCCGCATCGTCGGCTTCGGCGGGCGCATTCTCCCTTCCTCTCCAGTATCGGCGGATCGACCTTCGCCCAAATACTATAATTCCGCGGAAACGGCACTTTTCTCCAAGAGTGACCAACTGTACGGAATTGATCAGGCGAGACAGGCCGCGGGCAAGGCCGGCTATCTCGCCATTGTTGAAGGATATACCGACGTCCTGATGGCGCACCAGCATGGCATCAGCCAGGTGGTCGCCACCATGGGGACGGCACTGAACGCGCGGCACATCAAGAAACTTCGAGGTGTGGCGTCGCGCGTCGTTTTGGTTTTTGACGCGGACGCCGGTGGCGAAGGCGGCGTGAACCGCGCACTCGATTTGTTCGTCAAGAGCGATCTCGACCTGCGCATCGCCACGTTGCCGGAAGGACTCGACCCGTGCGATTTGCTGTCGGCTCAAGGGCCGGAGCCGTTTCGCAAGGCGCTGGAAAGCGCGGTCGATGTGTTCGAGTACAAGATGCAACGCGCCTGGGCCAAGCACGCCGGACGCGGGCTCGAAGGCCAACGGCAAGCCGCCGAGGAGATCCTCGGGGTACTGGCCCTGGCGCCGAACGAACGATCGGTCAAGTTGGAGTTGATGGTCAACCGGATTGCTCATCGCTTACTAATCAAGGAGGAAACCGTATGGGCGCGTTTGACGGAACTGCGGTCCGTCCGCAAGGACGCCGACTCGCGCGAGAATCCCCCGGTGGTGGAGGCACAGGCTCCCGCGGCCCCGGAAATGAGATCCGGTCCGCCGGCGCCGCATGAACGTGAGCTCGTGGAACTGTTGCTGGCCGAGCCGGCTTTGGTCTCCCGATCGGTCGTCGAGTTGCCGCTCGAGGAAATGGAACATCCAGGTCTCTATAAAGTGATCGAGTCGCTCTACCGCCTCCACGCCCTCGGGCAACCAGCTGACCTGGACCATTTACGCGACGTACTCGATAATGAACGGTTGTGGGACAAGCTCCAGGACTTGCAACTGCAAGGCCTGGATTGCCCGGATCGGCCCGACGTGTTCCGGAAAGTTATGGTGCGGTTTCGCGAACGCCGGCTGCAGCGTCGCAAACAGGCCCTTATTAACCAATTGCAGCAAGCCGCGGATGAAGCCACGAAACTGACCCTGCTGCGGCAACTACGAGACTTGAGTCAAAACGAGAACCAGGCGCGAGGCGACACGGACGACGCCGCCTGATTCTCTCGAATCCTGAAATCCCAACGGAGGATGGAATGGAACTGAAACTGGACGAAGGCCTGAAAACGTTGATCGATTCGGGCAAAGAAAAAGGCTACCTCACCTATAGCCAGGTCAACGAGTATCTGCCCGACGATGCCGTCAATCCGGAAAAACTCGATCAGCTCCTGATGCACCTCGAAGAACAGGGCATCGACCTGATCGACGAAGCCGACATCGATGAGCGCGAGTCGAAGAACGGCAAGGCCAAGGACGACGAAGTCGAAGTCGATCTGCGCGAGATCGACCACGCCGTCTTCGAGGAAGAAGGCGATGGCAAACGGATCGACGACCCCGTCCGCATGTACCTCACCCAGATGGGCTCGATCCCCCTCCTCTCCCGCAAGGAAGAAATCGAGCTCGCCAAGAAGATCGAAGTCACCCGCAAACGCTTCCGCCGCCGAGTTTTAGAATGTGATTACGCCCTGGCCGCGGTCGTCGAGACCCTGAAGCGGGTCCATACCAACGAACTTCCCTTCGATCGCACCATCAAGGTGTCGCTCACCGAGAACCTCGAAAAAGACAAAATCCTCCAGCGCATGCCGCACAATCTCAAGACGCTGGAACGGCTCCTCGAACAGAACATCGACGATTTCCAAAAGGGCGTCGATGAGGCGCGGTCCGAGGAAGAACGCCGCTATTATCGCCGCAGCCTGAAACTGCGCCGCCGCAAGGCGGTGACGCTGGTCGAGGAACTCTCGATCCGCACCCAGCGCGTGCAGCCGTTGATGAAAAAGCTCGAGCAGATCTCGCAGCGGATGGACGAACTCGAAAGCCAGATCCTCCACCTCGCCGATCAACGGTCCGCCCGTGAGGATCGGGCCAACCTCGAACTCGAACTGCGCGATATGATGCGGCTCACGCTCGAAGACCCCAGTATGCTCCGCAAACGCGTGCAGTCGATTCGCGAGCGCTTCACCGAGTACGAGGACGCCAAGCGTGCCCTCTCCGGCGGCAACCTGCGGCTCGTCGTCTCCATCGCCAAGAAGTATCGCAACCGCGGCCTGTCCTTCCTCGATCTCATCCAGGAAGGCAACACCGGCCTGATGCGGGCGGTCGACAAGTACGAATACCGCCGCGGCTACAAGTTCTCGACCTATGCGACGTGGTGGATTCGCCAGGCGATCACCCGCGCGATTGCCGACCAGGCCCGCACCATCCGCATCCCGGTACACATGATCGAGACGATGTCGAAACTCCGCAACGTCTCCAAGCGTCTCCTTCAACAGCTCGGCCGCGAGCCGAGTATCGAAGAGATGTCGAAGGAGGCCGGCATCAGCATGGAAGAGACCCGGCGGGTGATGAAGATCTCCAAGCACCCGATCAGCCTCGACCGTCCCGTGGGCGAAAGCGAAGACAGCTACTTCGGCGACTTCATCGAGGACGAAGCCGCGGAGTCCCCCGTCAACGCCGCCACGCAGGAAATGCTCAAGGACAAGATCGAGCATGTCCTCAAGACCTTGACCTACCGCGAGCGCGAGATCATCAAGCTCCGCTATGGGCTGGGCGATGGCTACACCTACACGCTGGAAGAGGTGGGCCGCATCTTCAAGGTGACCCGCGAGCGTGTGCGCCAGATCGAGGCGAAGGCGGTCAGAAAACTGCAGCACCCGGTGCGCAGCCGGCAGCTCGAGGGCTTCCTCGATACGGCCCGCTAGCAGCGGCCAGGGTGACATTCAGTCGCCGGTCCTTGTGACCGGCGATTTTTTTTTGATAGAATGATGGTCCACCGCGTTTGCCTTTAGCGCCCGCATGGCGTCGCGCGGGAGCTAAACGTAAACTCGAATTCGGAGATCCCCCCGCCATGCCTGGCCCCGCTGTCATCCTGAAAGAACTGCACCGCCTGCGCCGCTTCATCAAGGACCTGGAAACCAAGATCGAGCAGGCCCCCCGGCAGCTCGCCATCCAGCAAAAAAGACTCGCCAACCAGGAGGAAGCCGCCAAGGCCGCCCACGAGCACATCACGCAGCTCGCCCTGGGCATGCGCGAAAAAGAAGTCTCCATCAAGGCCACGCAAGCGCAGATCAAGAAGTACGAAAAGCAGCTCGCCGAATCCGGCAACAAGAAAGAATACGACACACTCAAAGCCGAGATCGCCCAGGAACTGGTCCACATCGCCAAGCACGAAGACGCGATCCTGGCGGCCATGGCGGAGAGCGAAGAAAAAACCTCCAAATTGCCCGAAGTCGAGAAGACGACTCAGAAGGCGCGGACCGACTTCGCCCAGTTCGAGAAAGACTTGGAGGAACGCTTGCAGCGTTTCGCGGCCGACAAGACGCGCGCCATGGAGGAGATGCAGGCCACCGAGGCGACGCTGGCGGAGGATGTCCGCACGCAATACACCCGCCTGATCGCCGCCAAGGGGATGGACACGCTGTCCGGCGTCCAGGGCAAAATCTGCTCCGCATGCTACACCGAGATCACCTCGCAGATGCTCAGCGAGCTGAAGCGCGAGATGACCATGCTGTGCAAGAACTGCGGGCGGATGCTGTATCTGGAGTGATGTCCAATCCCCGTTTAGCGCCCGCCGGAAATCGCAGGGCGGCCTGGCGATTTCGCGCGGGCGCTAAACGGGGATTGGGATCAAACGAAAACGGCCTCACGATTGTGGAATCGTGAGGCCGCTCTTTTTCAAACCTTGGTTAGTTGCCCCCACCGGGGATTCCAGAGAGGTTGACCGATCGGCCCTTCGAGCGATTGCCCGCGTCGAAGAAGGGCCGGATGACCATCTCGTAGTTGCGCTGATCCGCACTGAGCCGAACCTGCGAGGTCATCTGCACGCCGCTGCCGGAGCTCATGGAGTTCTGCATGACCGGCGTGGAGTCGACCTTGTTCTTGGAGTCGCGGGCGGCCATGGCGGTGACGCTCGGGACCTGCCCCGTCGTGCCGGCGCCGCCGCGCGGGGCGTTGCCGTAATGGCTCGGGTTCGCGATGGCCCGCAGCTGGTTGAAACCGCTCAACTGGGTTTCTTGCTGCGCCTTCTCGCGGCGCTGAACCACGGCCGAGGATACGATCGCCAGCTCGGTGCGGCGCCCGTCGGCGAGGTTGATCTTGATCGGCAGGTTCTGATCGAGCCGCACGATCTCGATGCGCCGGATCTTCTTATCCGTGCCGGCATTCTGCGTGATGATGAGCCGGGCGCGGTTGCCCAAGGGCTGTCCGTAGACGCGCGCGACGTTGATCTCATACTCGCCCGAGAAGCCTTGAGCCGCGATGTAGTGGCTGTTGGGGTTGTCCTTATCGATGAGATTCCAGCCGATCATGATGCCGCCGCCTGGCGATTGCTTCTGGTCGAGACTGCAAACGGTTCCGGAGGGCTCCTTGACGGTCATTTCCAGCTCGCACGGCCCGCCCACGCCTTCCCAGAGCAATTCGATGGTGAGGTCGCGCTGGTTGAGCTGCTTGAGAGCTGCTTCGAGGCTGATCGCCTCGTCGCCGCGCTGGTCGGCCTTGAGCGTGGCTGCCAGCGACGCGAGCCGTTTGCGGGCGTTCTGCTGGATGAAGAAGTTGTCAGTTGGCCAATCCTGGCTGACGAGATTGCCGACGGCCCACTCCATGGCCTTGGCGTCCTTGGCGTTCTCGGCATAAGCAAGCGCCACTTCATAGGGCTGGAAGTCGCCCGGTTCGAGCAACGCTGCCTGCCGGCAGAAGGAGAGAGCGTGGCCATGCTGGCCGCGGTCCGCCATGGCGCGGGCAGCGCTCAGGTAGCCTTGAGCGTCATTCGGATCGAGCGCGATGCCCGATAGCCTGGCCCGGCTGATTTCTTCCGGATCGCCGCCCGACATCTCCAGGGCCACGGCCAAAGCCTCAAACACCCACGGCCTGACGATGATGCCCTGGCGGAGATTCGCCTTGAGGAATGCCGCTGCCTGATTGAACTGGCCGGCCTCGAAGAGGAACTCGGCCGTGGCAATCACATGCCCGGCTTCGACCCCGCCCTTGGCGAGGACGTCGTTCCACATCTTATTGGGATCGGACGGATTGGGTTTGTTGCTGGCGTTCTTGAGGTCGTTGTCCCCTTCTTGGCCCGCGCCGACCTTGATCTTGGGATCCCTGTCGTTATTCTGCGCGAGTCCAACGCCGCCCTTGGGGTCAGGATTGAGGAAGCCTGCCGGCCCCGCGGCTTTCGGTCGGCCGCCGCCCATGATCGAGATAGGGGTCGTATGAACGCGCGAGGGGGCGTACACGACGATCGCCATCGCCGAGGGGAAGTAGGACATCGTATTTGGATTGGGGTCGGCGTTTGTGAAATTGGGATCAGGGGGCGCACCCATGCCTCCGCCAATTCCTCCCATGCCTCCCATGCCTCCCATGCCTCCCATTCCTCCCATGCCTCCCATGCCAATCATTCCGAACATACCTCCGCCCATTCCCATCATGCCGAACATACCTCCGCCCATTCCCATCATGCCCATCATTCCTGGCTGGGATGCTTTGGCAAGGTTCCAGCTGCCGGGACGAACGATCAGGGCAATGGCCTGCATGAGTTGATTGGCCTGCATGACATCGCTGCCTCCCATGCCTCCTCCCATTCCACCCATGCCTCCTCCCATTCCACCCATGCCTCCTCCCATGCCCATCATTCCTCCCATTCC
>SHZY01000057.1 GCA_009692065.1 Gemmataceae bacterium | reverse complement strand
CGATCCCGGTGACAACGGTTCCTTTCTTGGATTCCACACGAACCTCCATGATGTCCATCCTCCCTGCGGACAGGCTTGTTTTTCTCGCCTTCCGTGGCCGGCTATCGTATCATCTAACCTGGTTTCAAGTCACCCCTTTTCGGGAATGGACCCTAGCAGAACCTGCCAGGCCACTGACTACGGACCACTGACTACGGACTCTCCGTCGAGCCACGCGAGCAGGCGATCTGGATAATCGGTGGTGATGCCATCAACACCCCAGGCGATGAGGCGTTCCCAGTCGCGGGGCTCGTTCACGGTGTAGGGGATGATGCGCTTGTCGGCCGCGTGCACTTGCCGGACGACCTCGGCATCGACGTTGTGAAAATCGGGACAGTAGATGTCCGCCTGGGCCGCGGCCAGCATGGCGCCGATGTTCATCGGCACCGTTTCATAAATCAGGATCGCGGTCTCAAGCGTTGGCTCCAACTGCTTGATCGCCCACACGCTGCGATGGTCGAAACTGCGCACGCGCGCGCGCTTGAGGACGCCGACCTGCTGGATCGCGGCGAGGACCAGGCGCTCCAGCAGCGCCGGCGCATTTCCCGTGAAGCCATCGCCCACCGTTTCCGGCTCAAACGGCACCCGCTTCAGTTCGATGTCGAAGATCAGCCGGCGGGCGCCCTCCTGTTGCGCTCTCGTCTTCTCGGCTGACGTCGTATACGCGGCAACGAACTCGAAGAACTCCGTGAGCGTCGGGATGCCACGCTGGGCAGTGGCCAGTGGGCAGTCGGCAGTGGGCAGTAAAGAGGACGAAGGTTGGTTACTGCCCACTGGCCACTGCTCACTGCCCACTGGCAGGCGGTGGCTGCGAAGTTGCTGGAGCGTCAACGATCGAACAAGCGGGCCCTGTCCGTCATTGATACATGCATCGTGAACGAGGACCGGCACATCGTCGCGCGTCAAATGCACGTCGGTTTCGATCGATGTGACGCCGAGGTCGAGCGCCAATTCGAAGCTCGCCAGCGTATTCTCAGGCAACAAGGCGCCGGCGCCTCGGTGGCCTTGCACTTCGAAGGAGGCGTGGATTGGCATGGCGGTTGCCTCGGAAGCGCCGTTTGACGCTTAGTAACGCTCGGAAAACAACTTCCCGATTTCAAACGAAGCCGTAGGGTGGGTCGAGCGTACTCGCGCTGACCCACCGGCCCTTGCAAGGATCTGGTGGGTCAGCGCGCGTACGCTTGACCCACCCTACGGACAATGTGAGCGACCCAATCGGGAAGTTATTTTTCGCGCGTTCCTTAGCGCTCGCGTGGCGCTGTACGAGCGCTAAACGGCAAGCGATTTTTTTTTAAAAACCGAGCACCCGCTTTACGTACTCATTGCAGAATACTCCGCGCGGATCGGTCTGCCGACAGATTTCGCGGAATTCCGGCAGATTTGGATACGCGTCCTTGATCTGGGCATGGTCCAGCGGAAAGTGCTTACCCCAGTGCAAGCGGGCGGCGAACAGCGGCCCCATGCTCTCGGCAAGAAACTTCGCGAGCTGGAAAAACGCGTCGCGCGGCTCCACATAGGTGATGAAGCTGATGGCGTAGTACGACTCGCTCGCATCAGCGGTCATGGAAATCAGCGTGTCGTCAGGGAGCACGCGGCGGAAGGTGATCGGGTAGTGGAGCGTGAAGGAGCCGCGCATCGACATCAACCGGCCCAGCAGGCCGCGTCTCTCCAACTCGTCGGCCTGTGCATCGTCGATCGCGTCGGCGCCGTCGAAGACCGTGAGGACTTGCTGGACAAAGTGCGCGGCCGGGCGGACGAGACGCGCCGGCACGAAGATCTCGATCTCGAGATGGCGAAACAGCTCGTGCTCCATGACCAGGATGCGATCGCTGCGATCCACCAGCTTGCGCGGCTTCCACATGAGCAGGGGGAGCAGGCGGCGATACTGAAGGTGGACCAGCCAGCGGCTCCGCAGCCAGGCCGCGAATAGCTTGACGAGCACGTGCATGGAGATGTCTACCATGAGAAACCAGTAGACGCGATAAATCCAGGCATACCAGCTGCGCCGCGATTGCTCGGGGGGCAATGCCTTGCGCTCCTGGGCATAATACTTCCATACATGGGGCGCCAAATAGAATTGCTGCAGCGGATGGTCGGCTTCCTGGGCCAGCACCTCGTCGATCGTGTCATGGCGGCGAATGCTTTCCTCGATGGAGTATTGCGGCAAACAGCGGAACTTCATTGACAAGATGATCCCCATGCAGCCAAGAGCGCAGCGGGCAGCGCGCAACTGCGGACCTTCGTTCCAGACGAAGATGCGTGCCTGGCCGGTCTGCGGATCGTAAGCCGCCACGCGAATTTCCGCCATGTAATGCGCTATGCTGTGCCGGCCGCTGCCATGCGTGGCGGTCGAGATGGCGCCGGCGATGGTTTGCTCGGTGATCAGTCCAAGGGCGGGCAGGGTGGCGTTCGCCTGGCGTGCTAGCTCATCGAGCGCACGGTGTAAGGTGCAGCCGCCGCCGATGGTCGCCCAGATCTCGCCGTCGGCCGTGCGTTCGGTATGCACGTGCTGGAAATGGAACATGTCGACCAGGGCATCGTCAGTGACGATCGCCTCGCTCCAGGCATGGCGCGCGCCGACCACGCGAATCTTGCCGGCCGCATGTCGATTGAGGATCGCCAAAACTTCCGCCTCGTCGCGCGGAACGTAATGGTACTTGGGCTGGAACGTGAGATTTCCGCCAAAGTTGGTGACGGTCGTCGGGGACGAAATGACGTCTTCCATCGTCCATGTCCTACCAGGCCTGTTGTCGAAAGTCACCGCGATTCTGACGCATTTTGCATGCGAGTTCATGCAAAGAACACAAACCACGGATCGCACGGATTACACGGATGGGAAATTCCGGTTGTCTGCGAGACTGTTTGCAGGGATGACGTTCGCCAGCCTCCGTCCCTCCGATCTGTGAAATCCGTGTGATCCGTGGTTTTTCTGCGTTTTCCTCGTCGTCACCTTGCCCTTGACACCCTGAAATGTCGCGCTATAATCCGCCGCTCTTTTGCAGAGTTACTTTTGGGCAAAAAGCGCCAGCGGGGCGGACGGGGAAAGGCGGGAAACGCCGTGGTTCAACATGGTCGGCTTGATCGTGGTTTGCTTGCGCGGGCCTTGAGCGGGATCGTTCTGGTCCTGGTCCTGGTCCTGGCCCTGGCGCCGGCGGCGCACGCGCAGCGTGTGCTCAACGAGTCGCTGACCGGCGAAAGCACCTCCCAGCCCATCGAACTATTTGCAGACCATGCCGCCACCTGGAATGAAGCCGGCAAGAAGATCTACCTGCTGCGAGGCAACGTCGCCATCACGCAGGGAAGCAGCACCGTGCGGTCGCCCAACGTGGTCGTCTGGATCGATCAGGCGCGCTATGAGACCGAGCGCGTTTACCACCTCCTCGTCTTCGGCGCTGAGCCGATCAGTCTCGAACGCAACCAGGCCGTGGCCAAGGCGGACTTCGGCTACGTGCGGATGTCGACGACCAACAAGATCGAAGTGAAAACGTTCAAGAGCGCCGTGTTCCAGGGGGACGTGTCGAGAGACCGCGTCTACCTGCGCGCGCTGGCGAATCAGCCCGGCGTGACCGTGACGACCAAGGACGTCTGGCCGGCGCAACCTGCGCCGAAGATCGACGACGGCTTCCAACTTGCGGGCGGGCTTCAGCCGACGGTCAAGCCGTTGCCGCTGGCGCCAAGCGGGGACGCGAAGCAACCGATCGAGCGGCCGGCGAATTTCGACAAGCAGAACAACGAGCCGCCGAATATCCTGAAGACGACGTTCTTCCAGGTGCCGCCGGAGCCCAAGTTTCCTGGGGGGGGCCCGCCGCAGCCACTGGGGCCGCCGAATATCGGCCCGAAGGCGCAACCGAACTTTCCGCTCGAACCGCCGGTGCTGCCGCAAGCCGCGCCGGCCAAGCGGCCGCCGCGGATTAGCCTGGTGCCGCGCTATGCGGGCAATCTGCAAATCACCCAAAAAAACGAGCCCGATGGGAGCACGGCAGTGATCCTCACCGGCAGCGGCGGCGTGGCCATTATCGTCCATGCGCCTCCCACGACGCCCGGCGGTAAGCTGACCACACTCGACATCGAGGCTGACCGCATCGTCATCTGGACCCGGGGCGACGCCAATCAGCTCCTCACCGATATGAAAGGCCCGCAGGGGACCGACTCGGAGGCCCACGAAATCTACATGTCGGGGCATGTCGAGTTGCGTACGCGTACCGCCAAGGAAGTCGAAACGCTACGCGCCGACGAGGTTTACTACGACGTCCGCCGCGGTGTCGCCGTGGCGCGCAAGGCCGATCTCGAAATCCTGTCAGCGAAGGCATCCAGGCCGCTGCGCGTGTGGACCGAGGAGTTGATCCAGGTCAATCCCAAGCTCTACAAGGCGACGGGCATGAAGCTGCATAGCTCCATCTTGCCGAGCGATCCGGGCCTGGTGATCGACGTGTCCTACGCCACCATCGAGGAACATCAGTACGACCGAAGCTGGCTGTTCGGAATGTTCCCCGCCTACGACAAGGACGGCAGGAGGAGCGTCGAGACCGAACGCATCTTCACGGGCCGCAACATGGTGACGCGCCTGGAAGGGGTGCCGATCTTTTATTTCCCCTACCTCAAGGACAACATCGAGGACCCGCTCGGACCGCTGGACGACATCAGCCTCGGTTTCGACAACATCCTCGGCTTTCAGATCAAGAGCACGTGGGACATGTATGATCTTCTGCATTTGCCCCACTTCAACGGCACGCGCTGGCGGCTGATGCTCGATTACCTGACCGAGCGCGGACCGGCGCTCGGCACCGAATTTGATTTCTCCGGCAAGGACCTCTTCGGCACCAAGGCCAGATACAGCGGCAGCGCCAAGCTGTACGGCATCTGGGATCGCGGACAGGACGTCCTCGGCGGCGATCGCGGCAACTTCGTCGCCTGGCCTGACACCAAAACCATGTGGCCAATCACGCATCCCACTTTCCGCGGCCAGGCCTTCGGTAACGTCAATATCCAGAACCTGCCCGACGGCTTCAGCGTCCTCGCGCAGGTTGCGTTCTTGAGCGATCGCAATTTCCTCGAGCAATATTACTTCAACACCCATCTCAACGAGATGAACCAGGATACGTACCTCTACCTCAAGCAGCAGCAAGACAACTGGGCGTGGTCGCTCCAGGCCCAGATCGGCACGCGCGAATGGATGACCCAAACCGACTGGCTGCCCAAGGCCGACGGCTATCTCACCGGCCTGACGTTCCTCGATGATTGGCTGGTCTACAACGCCCACGCCAGCGCCGGCTATGGCCGACTACGCCCCGCCGACCAGGTCCCCTTCGCCTACAGCCCGACCGACATCCGTACCGACGCAGCCAGGCTTGACCTGATGCAGGAGATCAGCGCGCCGTTTTACCTCGGCCCTGTCAAACTCGCGCCCTACCTCAAGGGCGATCTTGCCTATTACTCCAACGACGTCAACGGCGACGGCCGCGGCCGATTGTTCGGCGGCGCCGGCGTGCGCTGGAACCTGCCCCTCTCGCGTCTTTATCCTGACGTTGACAGCGAGATCTTCAATCTCAACGGCATCTATCACAAGATCAACCTGACCGGCAATTACTTCACGGCCTACTCGAACTCGCGCTATACTAACTTCCCGCAGTTCGATCGCCTGAACGACGACGTCACCGATCAGGGCCTGCGCGACATCCGCCCCTGGCAGTCGACGTTCAATCCCGGCAATGCCGCGTTCTTGACGACCTCCGCGCTGTTCAATCCGCAGAGCTATGCAATTCGCCGGCTCATCGACTCCAACGTCGATACGCTCGACCAGATTGACGTCCTCCAACTCGGTATCCAGCAGCGCTGGCAGACCAAGCGCGGCGGCATGGGCAACGAGCATGTTATCGACTGGATGACCCTCAACCTCGGCGTCTCCATCTTCCCACGCTCCAATCGTGACAACTTCGGCCACACTTTCGGCATCCTGGAATACGACTGGACGTGGAATATCGGCGATCGCACCGCGCTGGTCAGCTCCGGCTGGTTCGAGCCTTTCAGCGGCGGCCCGCGCGCCTTCGACTTCGGTACGATCCTCGGCCGTCCTGATACCTCGTCGTTCTACCTCGGCTATCGCCAGATCGACCCGCTCGAAAGCAAGGCTGTCATCGGCTCGGTGGTCTATCCGTTCAGCGCCAAGTACGCGTTGACGGCAAGCACCGTCTGGGACTTCGGCGTCGATGTACGGACCTACTCGCTGTTCATCTCCCGCATGGGCACCGACGTGATGGTCAACTTCGGCCTGACCTACAACTCGACGATCAACACCTTCGGCATCGCGTTCGAGATCCTGCCGAACCTGGTGCGCCGCCCGGGACGATTCGCCACGCTGTTCCCGACGCCGCCGATGAACGTCGAGCCGATGGTCAACGTGAAGTAATCCCCTCCTCGTTTAGCGCCCGCTCCTGGCGTCCAGCACCAGCATCCCGCCGCCGTTGTCCACGCATTCCCTTAACCGTTGTTAACGACTCTACCTATCCATAGAACATGCGATTGGGTTGTAGGAGTTGTGACGCCGCATCGTGCCGCGAGGCGCCGATTCTTCCCAACTCGGCGCTGAGGTAAGCTGCGCAGGTTGGTAAGCTTGGTGCAAACTCCAAGCATTCTGCACCGGAGCGGCACTCCATGACTCGCGATCTCCATGGCCGACGCATCCTCATCACCGGGGCGTCGAGCGGCATCGGCAAGGCCCTGGCGCAACAACTCGCGTTCCTGGGAGCGAAACTGGTTTTGGCGGCGCGCTCCGAAGACAAGCTGAAGGCCGTCGCCGCGTCTCTCCCCTCTCCCTCCGGGAGAGGGGCCGGGGGTGAGGGTGCTCACCTTGTGGTAACGGCAGACATCACCAAGGAAACTGATCGGCAACGCGTCCTGGCCCAAGCCGTCGAATACTTCGGCGGCCTCGATGTGCTCATCAACAACGCAGGCATCGCGAGCTGGGCGCACTTTGCCGACTCGACCGAGGCGATCCTGCGGCAAATCATGGAGGTGAACTTCTTCGCCCCCGCCGAACTGATCCGCAAGGCTATCCCGATTCTGGTCAACGGCACGGAGCCAGCGGTCGTCAACGTCTCGTCAATGTGTGGCCGACGTGCCATGCCGGCCTGGAGCGAGTACTCCGCGAGCAAGTACGCCCTGTGTGGCCTGACCGAAGCGTTACGCGGCGAGCTGGCGCGATTCGATATCGATATCCTCTTGATCGTGCCGGGCCTGACGAGCAGCGAGTTCTCGCAACACTTCCTGAAATCGGAAGGCAAGGCGCAGATCGAATACGATAAGGGTATGCCACCCGAGACCGTTGCGGCCGCGATCGTCAAGGCGCTGAAGAAGAACAAGACGGAGACCTGGATCGGCCGCGACACCCAATGGATGCTGCGGGTGAATCGGTGGCTGCCGCGGCTGGTGGATTATTTGCTGGCGCGGAAGGTAAGGAAGTTGTATGAGGGTGTTTGACGTTTGTTCTCAGCCCCGTTCACGGGGCTATCCGTGCAGCGGTGCAGGCCCGTCTTTTCTGACCGGTGATGTAGGTATTTAGCACCGAAGGTGCGGCAACAAATCAGCCCAGGGCAACGCCCTGGGTTCGACGGCGAAAGAACGTGCAGAGCCTTGAAAGGGCGAAACAAAACGCCTTCGGACGGCGGGTTGTTGTGCCCTTTCAGGGCGATACACGTTACCTGGTAACCACACCCAGGGCGTTGCCCTGGGCTTTTTTGTTCGGCCTCTTCGGGGCAATTCAGGAGCATCCCTATCTCATGTGCGGCATCGCAGGAATCATCAATCTCACCGAGCCGGCGGCCATCGATCCGCAGATCGTGCGCCGCATGGCTGACGCGATCACGCACCGCGGGCCGGATGAGGACGGCTACCTCTTCCGCCCTGGCCTCGGCATGGCGAATCGCCGGCTCAGCATCGTCGGGCTCGCCGACGGCAAGCAGCCGATCTCCAATGAAGATCGCTCCGTCTCCGTCATCTTCAATGGCGAACTCTTCGATTATCCCGAAGTCAAAGCGCAACTCCAGGCGAAGGGGCACCAGTTCCGCACTCATTGCGACACCGAGTTGATTCCGCATCTCTACGAGGATCACGGCGAAGCGTTCCTCGAAAAGCTGCGTGGCCAATTCGCGATCGCGCTGTGGGACGAACGCCAGCAGCAACTGCTGCTCGCGCGCGATCGCTTCGGCATCTGCCCGCTCTACTGGAGCCAGCAAGGCAATCTGCTCTTGTTCGCGTCGGAGATCAAGGCGCTGCTCGCCTCCGGGCTGGTGCCGGCGAAGGCCGATCCGCGCGGCATCAATCATGTGTTCACGTTCTTCGCGTTGCCGGGGCCGGTGACGTGCTTCGCCGGGATCAATTGCTTGTTGCCGGGCCGATACTTGAAGATTGCTAACGGATCGATCGAAGAGAAGATCTACTGGCAGATCGACTTCCCCGACGCCGGCCAGGAGGAGTACCGCGGATTCCGCCGTTTCGGCTCCAACGCGAACTCACCGGTCATCGACGAGTTCGAAGCGGTCATGAAGAAGTCTGTCGAACGCAGGCTGCGGGCGGATGTCCCGGTCGTGTCGTATCTCTCCGGCGGCGTCGATTCCAGCGTCGTCGTGGCGCTGGCGTGCGCTCAGCGGCGCAGCGAGGGGAAGGGGCCGATCCCGACGTTCACCATCTCGGTGCAGGATGACGCGGCGCTCAATGAACGCAGCGAAGCCCACGAGGTCGCCAAGCACGTCGGTTGCGAGGAAATCTATGTCGATTGTGGCCGGCAGGAAGTGCTTGATACCTATCCGGAGCTGATCCGCGCAGCCGAATGCCCGGTTATCGATACGTCGTGTGCGGCCCTGTTGCTGCTGGCGCGCAAGGTGCATCAGGCCGGTTACAAGGTCGCGCTGACCGGCGAAGGGGCGGACGAGTGGATGGCGGGCTACCCGTGGTACAAGATCCACCACGTGCTCGGCATGCTCGATGTGATCCCCGGGCTGCCGATGAGCGGCATGGCGCGGCGTGCTTATCTCCGAATGACGGGCGCTCCGAAGGTGTCGTGGGAAGCCGTCAAACGGGTTCAGGACGCCATCGGCGGGTCGAATGCCTGGCTCAACATCTACGGCCTGTTTGGGTCGTCGAAAGCCCGCTTCTTCAGCGCCGGTATGTGGGAACAGCTCGGCGATCATTTGCCTTACGCCGACCTGCAGTTGAATCTCGAACGGGCCAAGAAATGGCATCCGCTCAATCGGTCGCTTTATCTTGGCGCACGCGTGATGTTGCCTGGGTTGCTGCTCGCGTCGAAGGGGGACCGGGTAGCGATGAACTCGTCGGTGGAGACGCGTTATCCATTTCTTGATGAAGAGGTGTTTGCGTTCCTTGCGAAGCTGCATCCGGGCTGGAAGATGCGTGGCTTGCGTGACAAGTTGATCCTGCGCCATCTGGCCGATCGCTGGGTGCCGCGCTCGATTGCCTGGCGGCGCAAGGCGATGTTCCTGGCGCCGCTGGATGGATTTCATACAACAACGCTACCGACGTTCGTCGATCAGTTGCTGAGCGAGGAATCGCTCAAGAAGACCGGCTATTTCGATCCGGCTGCGATCGCGCATTGGCGCAACGCTTTTCGAGCGATGCGCGCGGGGAGCAACCAGCGCACCATGGTCGAGATGGGCCTGGTCGGCGTGGTGGCGACGCAGCTTTGGCATCATACGTACCTGGGCGGCGAGCTGGCGGAACTGCCGGCGTGGTCGCCGCCGCGGTAATCGTCCCTCTTTGTTTAGCGCCTGATGTATGCCACGCGGTGGCGTGGTGTCCAGCGGGCGCTAAACGAAGACCGGAGCGCACATGTCCTACGCGTTATCGACCCTGTGGTACGAACGACAGCGCTATCTCCCGGCGGTGCTGGCGGTCGCGTTTAGCTGCCTGTTGATCGCGATGCAGTGCGGGCTCCTCATCGGCCTGTTCTCGATCACTTCCATTCCGATCGACGAATCGAGCGCGGATATCTGGGTAGGGCATCCGGATGTTCCCAGCGTCGATCTCGGCATTCCCATTCCGGAAGGCTGGCAGTCGTACCTCGCATTGCCGGAAGTCGAACGCTCTGAGCCCTACATGGAAGGCTTTGCGTACTGGAAGAAATCGAGCGGCGGTATGGAGCTTGTCCTCGTCATCGGCACCCGGCTCGGTCCCGATTCCATCGGCGCCATCAAACAACTTACGCCCGAGTTGCGCACACGGCTGTCCGAGCCCAATGCGGTCGTGGTCGATGAAGGCGAGTTCGGCCGGCTCGGGCTCAAGAAGGTGGGCGATACCGCGGAAATCCTCGGCAAGAGAGTGCGCGTGGTCGGCACCGTCCGGGGCTTACGCAGCTTGGCCGGGCCTTATCTCTTTTGCTCTCTCGACACGGCCCGCAACGTCTTGAGGCCGCCGCCGGGGCAGTGTACATTTATCCTGGCCAAGTGCCATAACAAGGAAGACGCTCCCAAGGTGGTCGAAAAGCTCAAGGTCTACAACAAGAAGCTCCTGCCGTTCACGACCGAGGAATTCTCCATGCACAGCCAGCTGCACTGGTTGTTCAAGACCAAGGCTGGCATCGCGCTCGGTCTGGCGGCAGCCCTGGGGCTTCTCGTCGGGGCCGTGGTGACCAGCACAACGCTCCATTCGGCGACCTCGGCCTCGCTCAAGGAATACGCCGTCTTGCGCGCCCTTGGCATTCCGCGCTGGCGCATGTCGATGATGGTCGTCTCGCAATCGTTCTGGGTGGGCATCGGGGGCATCGCCGCGGCCATGCCCGTGATCTACGGCATCGCCTATGCTGGCGACCTGATCGGCGCCAAGGTGCTCTTGCCCCCCTGGCTTCTCCTTGGCGCCTGCGTCGTGACGATGACCATGGCGATGCTTTCGGGCCTGATGGCCTTGCGAAGCTTGCGCATGGTGGAACCGGTGACGTTGTTGCGGTAGTGACTGCAACGGTCGTGACGATTAACCCAGCCGCACACGCGGCAGAATCGGCACGGCGCGTAATTTTTACAAGGTCAAACGGGCTGGCTTCAATAAAATCCTTGGAAAGCGCAAACTCTCTTTGAGTATAATAACCGACCTATGATCGCTACTGTGACACCGCAGGACTTGGGCATGCAGATGGATGCGAGGACCACGACATCCACCATGAAGGCGTGTGGTGTCACGCGCAGCTTCGGCAGCGGCGATACCAAGATCTACGCGATTCGCAATGTCAGCCTCGAATTGCACCCCGGTCAGATTGCGCTCTTGATGGGTCCCTCCGGCAGCGGTAAATCGACGCTGCTGGCGGTGCTCTCCGGGTTGCTCCATCCCGATTCCGGCAACGTGCTGGCCCACGATCAAGACCTCTGGGCCATGACCGAACGGCAGCGCGAAGCCTTTCGGCTGCAACATTTCGGCTTCATTTTCCAGGGCTATAACCTGTTCGCCGCCTTGACGGCGAGGGAGCAAATGGAAATGATTCTCCGCTGGGGCAACGGCGCAAGCGCCAAGGAAGCCCGCGAGAAGACCGACGACATGCTCGGCATGCTCGGCCTGACCAATCGCGCCCACCTGCGCCCCTTGCAAATGTCGGGTGGTGAAAAGCAGCGCGTCGCCATCGGCAGGGCCCTGATCAAGCAGCCCGGTTTCGTCTTTGCCGACGAGCCCACCTCCGCCCTCGACTGGAAGCATGGCCAACACGTCATCGAACTGCTGCGCGCCGCAGCCCACGATCAAGGCTCCACGATCCTTGTCGTGGCCCACGACTCGCGCATCGTCCCCTTCGTCGATCGCGTCCTGCAACTCGAGGACGGCATTCTTTTCGAAGGCTCCGAGAAGCCGGTCGAAATGTTCGGCGACAACCCCGTGCAGACCAGCTTCTGACCGAGACGATTGTGCCAGGGAGAGTGCATCATGAAAACCTTCGTGATTCTCGGCATCGTACTGCTCGTCGCGTGCTTTGTCGGCGCGAAGATGATGATGGATCAATCGGCGACGGACAAGGTCAAGAAGCAAGCCCAAGATGAAGTCAGCAGCGTGCCGGACAAGATCTTCTGCCTGGGGCACTTCGACATCGAGCGCGGCGTGGCCGGGCTCTATCCCAAGCAGTTCGGCGAGATCGTCGAGCTGCTTCCTGAAAACACCAAGGTCAAAAAAGGCGTGGTGCTCTTGCAGGTCGATGACGGCCTGTGGAAGAAGAAGATCGAGGAAGCCGAGCTTGGCGTGAAAGTCTCCGAACTGCAACTCAAGGAAGCCAAGCAGTTGCCCAAACTGTACAAGCTACAGGCCGACCAGCAGCGGGCGGCGATCAACGCGGTCGATAACGAAATCAAGAAGACGGAATTCGACCGAGAAATCAAGCTGGTTGGGATCGACGGCGCCCTCAAGAAGAATTCCGAAGCCTATTACAAATTCGCCCTGGACCAGCTCGCGGAAAAGAAGAAGGTCGAGACATCGAAGCTCGAAACGATCGGCTTGCAGAACGCGCAATTGAAGATCGAGCAGGCCGAGGCGGATTTGGGCCTCAGCAAGCTTAAACGCGACCAGGCCAAGGAGATGCTGAAGCACTTCCAGATCGCCGCCCCCTCGGATGGGACTGTGCTGCGCGTCTACGTTCACAAGGGGGAGACGCTGGGGCCGAACCCGCGCTACCATGCCATCGAATTCTTGCCGGACGCGGAAGTCATCGTGCGTGCCGAGGTTTTGCAGGAATGGGGCCGCTTCGTCAAGGAGGGGGCTGAGGTGACGATCGAAGACGACACCTACAATGGCCCGAAGTGGAAGGGCAAGGTCAAGTCGATGTCGAAATGGTATGCAGCGCAGCGCAGTACCGTGATCGAGCCGTTCCGCTACAACGATGTGCGCACTCTGGAGTGCATCATCACCGTTGAAGAGGGGGGCGACCTGAAACGCATCGGCCAGCGCGTTCGGGCGATGGTGACGAAACAGTAGCCGCAAGCGGCCAAACTATTCTTTCTCAGGGATCTGGATCACGCTGCCCATGCCGCCCTTGAGAGTGTAGTTGCGGACGCGCGGCTTGGCCGGCTCTTCGGTGGTCGTGTCCACTTCTTCCTCGTCCTCGTTCTTCACAACCTCCGGCGGCATCGCTTCACGCAGCGACAGCGAGATGCGATTCGCGTCGGAATCGACGCTCAGAATCTTCACCTCGACCTCCTGCCCTTGCTTGACGATGTCGATGACCCGCCACACTTTGTTGCGCGCCAACTCTGAAATGTGAATCAAGCCCTCGATGCCGGGCTCGAGTTCGACGAAGGCGCCGAAGTCCATCGTCCGCGTCACCGTTCCCTTGACCGACGTGCCCGTGACGAACCTTTCGTGGATGTTGTCCCACGGGCTGGCTTCGAGCTGCTTGAGGCCGAGGCTGAGTTTTTGCTTTTCGCGGTCGATCTTGAGGATGACGACCTTGATCATCTGGCCGACTTGTAGGACCTGCGTTGCGTCCGGGGTGCGTTTCCAGCTAATCTCGCTAACGTGCAACAGGCCATCGACGCCGCCGAGATCGACGAAGGCGCCGAAGTCGCGCACGTTGCCGATGACGCCGCTGCGAATTTGACCTTCTTCTAGCTCGGCCCAGAGCTTGATCTTTTGCTCTTCACGTTCTTTTTCCATCAAGGCGCGCCGGCTGACAACGAGGTTGCGTGCTTCCTTGTCGACGTCGGTGACGATGCACAAGAGCTTTTGGCCAACGAACTGCTCGGTGTTCTCGACGCGAGCGCGGTCGATCTGGCTGATCGGCATGAAGCCCTTAATACCGTTGACGTCGACGGAGAGCCCGCCCTTGTTGGTTTCGAGCACCTTGGCTTCGACGGTCATCCCCTCGGAGACGCTGGACCAGTCGGCATGGACGGCGGTGCCTTTGCGGGTCAGGATCAACAGGCCATTCTGCGGGTCGTAGCCTTCGATGGAGATTTCGACCTGGTCGCCGACCTTGGGCGGACCGTCGGGGAAATGCTCCATGGTGAGGACCCCCTGGCTGCGGCCGCCGGGGATTTCGATGAACACGTCGGGGGCGTGAATCGAGATGACGGTGCCGATCTTGCGGCCACCTTCTGGTTGCGCGGCGGCCTGGCTCTGGGCGCGGGCGGAACTGTCGGTCGCGTAGAGCTTTTTGTCGTCCATGCCGCTCAAGGCAGCTTCGAGCTCGGCGGCGATCTCGGCGTCGAGATCGCGCACATTCGGCGCCGACTTCGGGCGAAACAGCATGTCGCTATCGAGCGACGGCACCGAATCGCGTTCGCGCCGGCGCGGCCCGCCGCCATCGCGCCGGCCTCCCCTGCCTCCCTCTCTGGAGTTGGGCGCGCGGGCGGGAGGCGCCTTGTCGGGCTGCGCCGCGGGTGTATCCGTCGGTTTGGCTTCCGCGGGCGTGGGATCTTGCGGCTGGTCGCTATCGCTTGCCATGATGGGTCGTACCATTTTTGCCGCTTGCGGCTTCGCGCACGCAAGATGCCATGCGAACGCGAAGCCGCAAACAAAACAAGGAAATTCTTTTTCGACGAGACGTTTTATTGTACGGATAGGGTCAACGGTTTCTACGACTGCTTCATCGGCGATTCGATCTTTTGCCGCAGGCG
This sequence comes from Gemmataceae bacterium, assembly GCA_009692065.1. Taxonomy (GTDB): domain Bacteria; phylum Planctomycetota; class Planctomycetia; order Gemmatales; family Gemmataceae; genus SIAQ01. The sequence goes on along the minus strand of SHZY01000057.1, from coordinate 20,197 downwards.
CATGAGGGCGTAGACGCAGTTGGAGTCGAAGTATTGGCCGGCCTTGGCGACGAGTTCCAGAAAGGCGCGCTCGGTAGGCATGGCGCGGCGAACTGTTGAGCGAAGAACACAAAAGCCGCTTGGACGAAATCCGTGGCGCTAACAAATACAACAACCGAATGCTGGATCGGTACGTGGAGCGATCCCAGGCGCAGTAACAAGAGTATGGTGGTGGCGCGGCCTGCAGGTATTCAGGGATTGGTGCATTTGCCGTATCTTTTGGGTCGTTGAACCCACGAACGCCTGGAACGGAGAATATCGGCGCAGCAGCAAGGACGTACCCAGGCGTCCTCCGAAGCGATGATCCAGGTGTCAACGATCCACCTGATGCTGAATCGCCCGCTGCCTGATCCGAATGCCAAGATAGATACATTGACCTATACGCCGAACGCCATGAAAATAGCGGCGTAATTTCCCGGATAGACTCTAACTCGCAGCGTGAAGATAGCATCACAGAGCCGCAATGGACTTCCATGGTAGATATTCAGTTTCACGTAGGTCAGGCTTTCGAGTCTGACGTATTGCTGACGCTGTCAGCCCGGAAAACCTGACCTACGGCAAAGTGCCCCACTACCGATTCCCTGTCCAGTCGTGCGGTCATTGGCTAGGATGTCAGTCAGCGGGCAGAGGTACAGTTGGCCGTAGGCCAGGCTTTCGAGGCTGACAGCACTCGTAAAAAGTCAGGCTAGAAAGGCTGGCCTCCGGCAACTGGGCAGTTTGCAAGATTCAACCAATACGAGAAATGACCGGGGGGGGCGGTTTTGTTCGGAGTCCATTAGTGAATCGGTATGCCATGATTGAATTGATTTGCACCGGCTCGCGGCGGGAATGTTAATCACTCGCTGCGCGGAATCGTGCTGGGTTGATTCGCCTTCCCTCTTCGCCTTCCCTCTTCGCTTTGGGTTTTGTTTGCAGTTTCCCGGCCAGGCGGCATGCAGGAGGATCGCATGGAACATCAACGGCCCGACGTCAAAAAGTCGGACGCGCTCGCGAAGACCTTGGGAACGGGGCCTCTTCCCGAGAATACCAAGGTCGCGATTGATAAGACGGAAATGCCGGTGGAACGCGATCCCCTTTGGGAAGCACTCGGCACCACCAAGGCGGTGCAGGATCCCACCAGCGACGCATCGGGGACCGGGGTCGTTTCGCCATCCAAGGACACTGAATTCTTTGCTTTGCGCGTTCTTGGCAAGAATGTCGTCTCGCTCGGCGACTTCCAGCTGATCAAGAAGCTGGGCGAAGGGGCGATGGGCGCAGTCTACAAGGCCAACCAAGTCAGCTTCCAGCGCATGGTCGCGCTGAAAATTCTCTTTCCGCATGTCGCCAAGATTCCCAAGCTAGTGGAACGGCTCTATCGCGAAGGCCGCGTGATGGGCCAGCTCGATCATCCGAACATCATCCAGGCATACGCGATCGACGAAGCGGAAGGCTGCCATTACGTTGCCATGGAGTACATTTCCGGTCAGAGTATGCAGAAATGGCTGTCGCAGCTGGGCCGACTGCCCGTCGCCGACGCGGTCCGCATCACCCTCGATTGTGCGCGGGCGTTGGAGTACGCGCATGGCCTCAACATGGTTCATCGCGACATCAAGCCGGACAACATTCTCTTACACAAGACGGGCGTGGTGAAGATCGCCGACTTTGGCATGGTCAAGATCGGTGACGAGGAGATGGCGCTGACGCAGACGGGGCACGCCCTCGGCACTCCCTGGTACATGCCGCTCGAACAGGCGCGCAATGCCAAGGAGATCGACGGGCGTTCCGATATTTTCGCGCTCGGCTGCACGCTGTATGCGCTGTTGACCGGCCAGCCGCCGTTCATGGGATCTACCATCGTCGATGTGATTCAGGCGAAGGAAGTCGGCACCTTCCCGCCGGCCCGGCAAGCGAACGCTGACGTGCCAGAGCGACTTGATCTCGTCATCGCCAAGATGGCCGCCAAGTCGCCGAAGTATCGCTACCAAACCTGTGCCGAATTGATCAAGGACCTGGAGAGCTTGAACCTGGCGAGCGAGAGCTTGTCGTTCATTCAGTGCAAATCTCCGGCGGAGCGCCTCGTGCAGGAGACGCCGATGTCTAGCAAGACGTCGGTGATTCCATCGCTGAACCGCTCGAAGGCGGACATCGATTTTGCGGACTCAGCACAGCCCGCCCACGACCCGAACCTCTGGTTTGTCCAGTTCAAAGGCCCTGATGGCCAGCTCACGGTGAGCAAGTACGACACCGCCCAGCTGCAGCAAATGCTGGACGAGGGGACCATGCAGGCCACCGCTCGCGCCAGCCATAACCCCATCGATGGCTTCCGCGCCCTCGGAACCTACAAGGAGTTTCAGGGCATCGCACTCAGCAAGAACGCCAAGAAGGCGGCCGACAAGAACACGGTCCGCTATCGCGGTTTGTACAAGAGGCTTGAAGAAGAAGACAAAGCCCGTGAAGAGAACAAGCGTAACTCAAATCAACCGGAATCCGCCGCCCAGGCCAACATACGCTACTGGTGGGGCATCGTGAAGGTGATCATCCCGATCGTCCTCGGCGCGGCCGCGTTCATCGGCTTCCTCGCCTGGCTTGCGTCCGGGCGTTGATTTTCAATCACGATGTCGTCGCCCCCTCTGACGCGGAGCGCACTGTCTTCGCGTACTTCGCCAACACGCCGCGTTTTTCGCGCGGCGGCGGCTGTTTCCATGCCGCTCGGCGCTTCGCCAATTCTTGTTCGCTCAGAGCAACCGAGACTTCCTTTTTGTCCGCGTCGATGGTGACGATATCGCCGTTCTTGAGCAGCGCTAGCGGACCGCCGACGTGGGCTTCCGGCGCGACGTGGCCGACCACCATGCCGCGCGTGCCGCCGGAGAATCGGCCATCGGTGATCAGGCCGATGTGTTCGCCCAATCCCTGGCCGGACAGCGCGGCGGTGACGGAGAGCATCTCGCGCATGCCGGGGCCGCCGACGGGGCCTTCTCCGCGGACGATGACGATGTCGCCCGCCTTGATCTGTCGGTCTTGCAGTGAGGCGAAGCAGGCCTCCTCGCCGTCGAAGACTTTGGCAGGGCCGGTGATCTTGCGTGTCTTGAGCCCCGCCATCTTGGCGACGGCGCCTTCCGGGGCAAGGTTCCCCTTGAGAATGATGATGTGCCCCGTCGGATGCATCGGCGCATTGAGCGGCTTGATGACCTTTTGCTCGCGCGAATAGATGCTCGGTACGTCCTTCAGATTCTCCGCCAGCGTCTTGCCGGTGACGGTGATGCAATCGCCGTGCAGGTAGCCCGCGTCGAGTAGCGCCCGCATGACCGCGGGGGTGCCGCCGGCCTTGTGGACGTCGAACATCACATGCTTGCCGGCCGGCTTGAGGTCGGCCAGGTCGGGGACCTTGTCGCCAAGTCGATCGAAGTCGGCCAGCGTCCAGGGCACCTCGGCTTCACTCGCGATGGCCAGCAAGTGCAGGACCGCGTTGGTCGAGCCGCCCAGCGCCAAAACGAAGGTGTAGGCGTTCTCCAGCGATTTGCGTGTGATGATGTCGCGCGGCTTGAGGCCCTTCTCGATGAGCTGCACAAGATACTTTCCGGCCAAGAAGGTTTCCCTATCCTTGGCGGCCGACACGGCGGGGTAGCTCGCGTCATAGGGGAGCGACATGCCCATGGCCTCGATGGCGCTCGACATGGTGTTGGCGGTGTACATGCCGCCGCACGAGCCGGCGCCGGGGCAGGCTTCGCATTCGACCTTGTGAACGCCCTCGGCGGTCATCTTGTTGGCTTGAAACTGGCCAACGGCTTCGAAGATGGAGACGATGTCGATATCGTTGCCCGATTCGCCGGTGCCGGGGAGAATCGAGCCGCCATAGACGAAGATGCTCGGCACGTTGAGGCGGGCCATCGCCATCAGGCAGCCGGGCATGTTCTTGTCGCAGCCGCCGATGGCGAGGACGCCGTCATGGTTCATGCCGCCGGCGACGACCTCGATCGAGTCGGCGATAACCTCGCGTGAGACGAGCGAGTAGCGCATACCCTGATGGCCCATCATGATGCCGTCGGACGCGGTGGGAGCGCCGAAGGTCTGCCCGACCCCGCCGCCGGCGCGGATGCCTTCGAGCGCCTTGGTCGCGAGCCGATTGAGATGAGCGTTGCACGGCGTGATATCGGAGTGCAGATTGGCGACGGCGATCATCGGCCTCTGGAAGTCGTCGTCCATGAAGCCGACGGCGCGCAACATGGCGCGATTGGGCGCGCGGCTCATGCCTCCGGTGGTGGTCAGACTCTTGCGTTTATCGGACATGGTTGGAACTCCCTTATTTCAGCCGCTTGCGGCTTGGCTTTGCCTACGTCACGTTCTTAGGTTATGTTCCGCTCCGCGCGCAGGCCAGCAAGTGGCCTGAAAATCGTGGACCGCCTCAAGTTCGTTGCCCGTTCGCGCCGATCTACGTGGATAACCGAATATTCTCAGACCGTGGAGGGAACCATGATCGCGAAAATCCTCTCAACCTATCGGCAAATCACGATTGGATCCCTGCGAGCAGCCCCCAGCAAACGCTCTGCCTACTTACAGGTGGTGCCGCTGGAGGAGCGCGCGACGCCGACGGCCGCGTCTGACCTGCTGCCGCCTGTTCAGCCAGTGCAAATGGTGTGGATCGCGCCGATCCTGTCTGTGGATATGCTGGCGCCTGTGGCCGGCGCCGTCGTGAATGCTGGAGCGACGGAAGCCAACGTGCGGGCCGATCTCTTCTGTAGCAGCGATTGTGATGACACCCCGCAACTGGATGATGTGTGGGAAGACTGGTTCATGGCTCCGGAATCTTGCAAGGTTGTGCCGGCGACCACGCAGCAGGAGCCGCAGCAAGAGGCGTCCGGCTTGGCGCCGGAGGTCGCGTTGAACGAGGTCCGCGTCGTTTTCAGTGTGGCGGCAGAAGAGGGTGGGGCGGCGGCGGAGTAAACCCATTTGCCCCTTGCGGCGTAGCAAGGCGCTCGCCATCGCCTTGTTACGCTGCAAGGAGCCGATCATTTCTCCTTCTTCTCCTTGGCCCAGTAGTGCAACTGGACGACCAGCGGGCGCGGCCGCTGCGCGTCGCGGTTGAGCTTGATCACATTTTCATCGAGGATCGCGATGCGGCGATTCTCGACGTCTTCATAGAATTCGTCCGGGGGCAAGATATCGGTGAATACCTTGGTGCCGTAGTGCATCGGGAAGATGTACTCCTTCGGCTTGAGCTGTTCGACGACTTGCTTGGCCTCGGCGCCGTTGAGGGTGTAGATGCCGCCGACCGGGATCATGATGACATCGACCGGGCCAATCCTCTTGAGCTGCGACGCCGTTAAGAGATGGCCGAGATCGCCGAGATGGGCGACGCGCCAGCCATCGACCTCGACGACAAAGACCGCCACCTTGCCGCGTTCGAGCCCTTCTTTGGTGTCGTGAAAGACGCCGACGGTGCGGATCTTCACGTCATCGATGGTTTCGTCGAGAATGGCCCAGTCGGACTTGAGGCCGGGCGTTTTCAAGCCGCGCAGGACCTTGAGTTTGCCCCCCTTCTCCTTGGCTTCGAGGGCTTCCACGCGAATATGATCGTTGTGGTTATGGCTGATGCACACCGCATCGACTTTCTTGAGGTAGACGATGCGATCCGGATAGTAATCGGGGATCGTATGCGGATCGAAGGCGATGCGCGTCCCCTTGCTGGAAGTCAGGATGTAGAACGATTGGCCATGATACTCGATGGTGATCGGCGCTCTCGGCTTGTCGTTGCTGATGCCGGTGGAGGCCCCGAGAACGGCGGAACCGAGCAAGATGGCCAAGGCGATTACCCAGCGTCGCATGCGATGTCTCCCCGAAAGCATTATTTCATTTCATGATACCGTGCCGCTGACTCAGAACCAAAGGATTTCCGCATCATCGTGCAAAGATGACGCTTGAGATGGTCCACCATAACGCCACGAACTGAGAAAGCCCAGGGACGGCCGTCCTTGGGCTTTGCTTCAACTCAAGAACCAGCGCATCAACTCATGCCCCTTCGAAAACACCCGGCTCGCCTTTTCCGCCACCGCCTCGTCGTAGGATGGCTGCCCCTGAGTTGTAATACCGGCGCCGGCGATCGCGAATGGCACCATGCCGTAGGCATGAGCGCGGGTGCGCAGCGGCGTGCGGTGGTCCGGCGACACCAGGATGCGCCAGTCGCCATGGCTTGGCAAGGCGGCGAGCAGCGGGCCGACGATGTGCTCGTCGATGCGTTCCAGTGCTTTCACTTTCTCGTCGGCCTTGCCTTCGTGCGAGGCTTCGTCCGGCGCTTCGACGTGGACGCAGACCAGATCGTGCGTCTTCAACGCCTCGATGGCGTAGCGTCCCTTGGCCGCGTAATCGGTGTCGAGATAACCCGTCGTGCCGGGCACGTCGATGCGAGTCCAGCCCAAGAGGATGCCGACGCCGCGCACCAAGTCCACGGCACTGATGATCGCGACTTTCTTGCCGTACAACTCGGCGAAGGCCTTGAGCTTCGGCGCCTTGCCCTGGCCCCAGAGCCAAATCTGGGTGGCGTCGCGCTTTTTGAAATTGCGCCGCGCCTGGTTGGTCGGATGATCCCGCAGCACGTCTCGGCTGCGCTGCATCAGGTCGCGCAGCAGGTCGGCGCCGGGCCCCTTCGGCAGATAGCCCGCGATGAGCTGATCGGGGATATCGTGCGGCGGCTGGGTTTTGGTGTCCGTGCCGAAGGGGGCGCCGGGGCCGCGATAGATCAGGATGTTGCGATAGCTGACGCCCGCATGAAACTCGAGCGCTCCGCCGCCGAGCTTGGCCTGGATCGCCTGCATCAATTCCTTGCCGTCCTCGGCGGTGATATGCCCGGCGGTGAAGTCGCGCATCTCCTCGTTCTCGATGTGGACGAGATTGCAGCGGATTGCCCAGTCGTCGGGGCCGAGCTTCAGGCCCATGGCGGCTGTTTCAAGCGGCGCCCGGCCCGTGTAGACGACCAGCGGATCGTAGCCGAATAGACTCAAGGTGGCGACATCGCTTGCCGGTGTCAGTCCCGGCGGCACGTTGTCGGTTCGGCCCACCAATCCCGTCTGGGCGATGCGATCCATGTGCGGCTTGCGCGCCGCCTGGAGCGGAGTCTTGCCGCCCAGCGATTTCTGCGGCTCGTCGGCACAACCGTCGGGGATGACGATGACGTATTTCATGCGTGAGGAGTCCGTGGTCCGTAGTCCGTGGTCAGTGGCATTGTATGCTCGCCTTTGCTACGGACCACGGACCACGGACTACGGACTAGCCCAGCAATTGCGTGAGCAGCATCGGATTGGTCTTGTTGAGCAGATTCGCCCGGCACAGCTCAGCGGCGGTTTTCAATTCCATCTTGAACATCAGATTGGAGCGATGGATATCGAGCGTCTTGGGGCTGATCTTGAGGGCCTCGGCGATCTTGCGATTGGGGATGCCTTGCAACATCAGGTCGAACACCTGGGTCTCCCGCTTGGTGAGCGATTGAATCTTTTGAGACGCGGCGACGCGCTCCTCGAAGAGCTTCTGGTATTTCACGAAGACGGCAATGGCCCGCTTCGCGCTTTCAACGAGGCCGTCGGGCTTCTCAACGACCTCGAACGCGCCGGCCTTGACCGCTTGCACCACCGCCGACAGGTTGCCTCCCCCCGCCAGGAGGACGACTGGCACGATACAGTTGCCATGCGCCAGGTCCTTGAGTACGTCGAGCCCGCTGCGCAATTCGGCGATCACGCAGCCAGCCGGCGCGTCTTCTTCAAACGCGCCCAGAAATTGCTTGACGGTGGCATGACCGACCAGCGTCAACCCGGCAGATTTGAAGGGCCCCTTGAGCGCATGGCTCAAGCCGGCGTCGGACGCGATGACACAGACGGTGTTTCTTGCGCTCATTGGCACACCCTGTAAATGGGATTGGCGGAGGCCAGAGGCTTCTTGGTCGTGAATACGAAAAGGGCGAACAAGAGAGGCGATGCGGACCGTGACAGTGGGCGCTTGACAAAAGGTATTATAAACAACCCGATGCATTTGGCGTACTGTTTTTGTGGGCCGTCTTGCGAAGACACACGACCACGTAGCGGCAATAGCGCTGCCAGCGCGGGCAGTGCCGGATCAGCACTTCATCGAACCAGGCCAGGCTTGACACAAGATGGCGTTGCCTGACCACGCGGCCCAGCATCGACAGCAGTTGATAGCCGCGGACTTGCAGGCTAGGAAAGACGGCGCGAAGCTGGTCGAGATCGTCTTGACCGAGCGGGGTCTCGTCGGCAGTGCGCTCTTTGCCGGGGTAGGGCAGGCCGCGTCGGGCCCAGCTCAGCCAGCGATTGCCGGCCCACGGCTCACAGAAGACGGCGATACCGCCCGGTGCAAGGACGCGGTCGATTTCGCGCGCGGCGCGTCGAAGATCAAAATGGTGCAAGATGGCGTTGCCCCAGATGCGATCGAATGAACCGTCGGCAAAGGGGAGCCGTTCACCGTCGCAAACCGAGAAGTGGGCGCGGACGCGATTGACAGCAGCGCGGGCTTGGGCTTCGCGCAGATAGCCGAGTGAAAGATCGCAGGCGGTGACGCGAGCGCCGCGCCGGGCCAGGACGACGGACGCCATGCCGTGACCGCAGCCCAGATCGAGGACGCGCTGGTTGCGTAAATCACCCAGCGCGTCAAAGGCTGGCGCGATCCACGATTCGTGGTTCAGATAGCTATTATCGCTGAACTCGTAGTCGGGGGGGCGCAGAGCGCGCGCACGCTGGGCGGCCTGTTGATCGTGAAATTGTCGTTCGTTGTGTAAGCGAGCCCGTGACATGCCGTAATATAACCCAGAAGCCCGCCGGCGAGCAACGCGATTTCCCCCCTCTCCCTCCGGGAGAGGGGCCGGGGGTGAGGGTGCTGGGTTGTAAGCAATCGGGGACTGAATCATGCCGCACTGGAAAATCGCCGCCGTCCAGATGGACTGCGCGTTTGCTGACAAATCGAAGAACCTGGAGACGATCCGTGCGCGCATGCGCGAGGCCGCCGCCAATGGGGCGCAACTCGTCATCTTCCCCGAATGTGCCTTGTCCGGCTATTGCTTTGAAAGCAAAGAGGAGGCCTGGCCCCATGCCGAGCCGATCCCAGGACCTAGCACGGAAGCCATCGCGCGCGAATGCGTCAATCTTGGCATATGGGTAATCGTGGGGATGCTAGAAACGGCTGGCGATCATCTCTACAACGCCTGCGTCTTGATCCGTCCCGCCGGCATTTACCCGATTTATCGTAAAATCCACCTGCCGTTCCTGGGCGTCGATCGCTTCACGACGCCGGGGGATGCTCCGTTTGCCGTCCACGATATCGGCGGTCTGCGCGTCGGCATGAACATTTGCTACGACGGCAGCTTCCCCGAATCGGCCCGCTGCCTGATGCTGCTCGGCGCCGATTTGATTGTGCTGTCGACCAACTGGCCGACCGGCGCCATCAGTACCGCCAAGACGCTCATCCCCGCCCGCGCCCTCGAAAACCACCTCTATTACGCCGCGGTCAATCGCATCGGCACGGAGCGTGGCTTCCGCTTCATCGGCATGTCGCGCATCCTCGGCTGCCGCGGCGAGTTCCTCGCGGTCTCGGAAGACGACCAGCCGACGATCCTGTACGCGGAGATCGACCCGGAGACGGCACGCAACAAGCATCTCGTCAATATCCCCGGTAAATACGAGCTGCACCGCACGCGCGACCGCCGGCCTGCGCTGTATGGGCCAATCGTCACACAGGCCGAATGGCGAGTCCGGGGCGAACCTAGGAAGAACGACAAGGGTCGATAAAACAACAGCCATGGAAGAAACACGGATGAAACACTGACAAGAAAGAGTTCCCTTTTCCTCTTATCCGTGTTCCATCCGTGGCTAAAATTTCCCGACACGGAGTCCACCATCATGGCCGCTGACGACAAGACGCCCTCCCTCAACTTCATCCACCAGATCATTGAGGCCGACAACGCTTCCGGCAAGTTCGCCGGCCGCGTTTGCACGCGCTTCCCGCCCGAGCCCAACGGGTATCTGCACATTGGCCACGCCAAGTCGATCTGCCTGAACTTCGGCACCGCCCTCAAGTACGGCGGTACGTGCAACCTGCGTTTCGATGACACTAACCCGGAGAAGGAAGAGCAGGAGTACGTCGATTCGATCATGAATGACGTCCGCTGGCTCGGATTCCAGTGGGACGGGCTCTATTATGCCTCCGATTACTTCGACCAGCTCTACGATTGGGCCGTCGCCCTCATCAAGAAGGGCAAGGCCTACGTCTGCGATCTGACGCCGGACGAGGTGCGCGAACATCGCGGCACGCCGAACCATGCCGGCACCAATAGCCCGTTCCGCGATCGCTCGGTCGAAGAAAACCTCAAGCTGTTCGAAGGCATGAAGAACGGCGAATTCCCCGACGGCGCCCGCACCCTGCGTGCCAAGATCGACATGGCGAGCCCGAACATCAACCTGCGCGACCCGGTCATGTACCGCATCCTGCGCGCCACCCATCACCGCACCGGCGATAAGTGGTGCATCTATGCCATGTACGACTACGCCCATGGCCAAAGCGATTCGATCGAGAAGATCACCCACTCGATCTGCACCCTTGAATTCGAGCACCATCGCCCGCTCTACGACTGGTTCGTCAAGGAGCTCGGCATCTATGCCCCCCAGCAGATCGAGTTCTCGCGTCTCAATCTCACCTACACGGTGATGAGCAAACGTAAACTCTTGACACTCGTCAAGGACAAGCACCTGAGCGGCTGGGACGACCCGCGCATGCCGACGATCTCCGGCCTGCGCCGCCGCGGCTATACGCCCGAGGCGATCCGCGCCTTCTGCGAGCGCATCGGCGTTTCCAAATACGAAGGCACCATTGAGATGGCCTGGCTCGAAGACGCCCTCCGTGCTGATCTCAACAAGAAGGCCGAGCGCCGCATGGCCGTGCTGCGGCCCATCAAGGTCGTGATCGACAACTACCCCGACGGCCAAACCGAGGAGCTCGATGCCGTCAACAATCCCGAGGACCCGTCGGCCGGCACGCGCAAGGTCCCGTTCGGCAAGGAGCTGTACATCGAGCGAGCCGACTTCCACGAAGACCCGCCCAAGGGCTACTTCCGCCTCGCGCCGGGAAAAGAAGTCCGCCTGCGCTGGGCGTACTTCCTCAAGTGCAACAGCGTCGTCAAGGATGCCGCCGGTACCATCAGCGAGCTGCACTGCACCTACGACCCGACGACCAAAGGCGGCAACGCCCCGGATGGCCGCAAGGTCAAGGGGACCATCCACTGGGTGAGTGCGGCCCACGCGATCCCGGTGGAGGTGCGCCTTTACGATCATCTGTGCAAGGTGCCGCGCCCGGAAGAGGTGCCGGAAGGCCAGGACTTCACGGTGAACCTGAACCCGAATTCACTGGAGGTGCTGACGGCGATGCTGGAGCCATCTGTGACTAGCGAGCCTCCCGCGTCAGCGGGGGGAGGAACGAGGGTAATCCAGTTCGAGCGACTCGGCTACTTCAGCGTCGATAAGGACTCGACCGCGGGCAAGCTGGTGTTCAACCGGGCGGTGACGCTGGCGGATACTTGGGCGAAGATGGAAAAGAAGGGGAAATGAGCTGTTTCCTCCCCCCGCTTACGCGGGAGGCTCGCTCGGTGGTTTAGCGAGCCTCCCGCGTAAGCGGGGGGAGTAGCGGAGAATTCCCAATGACCACCTGGCTCCTAACCTCAACCTTCTACGGCCAAGGGCTCCCCGGCAACCCACGCGGCTCCGTCACGAATGTGCGCGATCACCGTCGTGACGATCCGGAATCACCGGTCCGTATCGAACATGCCCAGCCAGGCGATGACTACGAAGACGCCATGCCCGGCCTGGAATGGGCTGCGGCGGAACAACTCAAGGGACCGCCCATCTCCGTCGATCTGGCACAGGACGAAGCATTGCTCGACCAGTTCCAAGAAACCGCCCGTTGCCGCGGCTGGGAGCTGCGGGCAGTTTCTATCATGTACAACCACATCCATCTGGTAGTGACGGCGCCGGCCGACGTTGGCAAGGCTCAACTCTTGCGCGATTTCAAAAGCTACGGCGCCCGCCGACTCAATGAGCGTTTCGGCCGGCAGCCGTCGGATACGTGGTGGAGCGACGGCGGCTCGTGCCGCGTGGTCCGCGGGTTGCCAGGGGCCATTTATTACGTGTGCCATCGGCAGCCGAAGCCGCTGGTGGTGTGGAGCAGCGAGCGAGGAAGGTTTCCGCCGGAGGAATCGGATCCGAGGAATGTATTTCAAGAGTGAAATCCTCCCCCCGCTTACGCGGGAGGCTCGCTGGATCAAATTGAAAACGATTGTTCAACCGGGCGGTGACACTGGCGGATACGTGGGCGAAGATCGAGAAGAAGGGGAAGTAGTTCCATATAGCCCGCCGTTCATGGCGGGTTGCGTGGGCGCGTGTCATGCGGTAAACTGACGGTGTGCAAAAAATGCCAGTGCCGGAGATATCCATATGAGCCACCAACTGATTCTCGATGTGCCAAACGAGGTTTACGATCCCCTCGCTGCGACTGCGAAAAGCACGGGCGCCACCCCGGAGCAACTCGCCGTCGATTGGCTCACCGCTATGACCCGCCACGCGGCGAAGGATCCGCTTGAGAAGTGGATCGGCACGCTCCGGAGCAATGTTCCGGATTGGGCGGATCAGCACGATAAATACCTGGGCGAAGGCTTGATGGAGACGCACGAGAAGACGAACGCGGGGGATTAAAATGGCCGAGCTATTCGCCGACACATCCGGCCTCGGCAATCTCGCCGATCCAAGACAGCCTTTCCATTCCCTGGCAGCCTCTCTCTATCGCTCGGCTCGGAACCAAAACCGAAAGGTCGTGACGACGAATTACGTGCTTGCGGAACTCGTTGCTCTTATGACCAGCCCGCTGCGTTTCTCCCGCACTTCAATCGTGGCGTTTATTGATGACTTGAAGGCATCCCCTTACGTCGAAATCGTTCATGTTGACGCGGTCATGGACAACGAAGCCTGGCAGCTGCTCAAGAGCCGACAGGACAAGGATTGGAGCCTGGTCGATAGTGCGAGCTTTGTGGTCATGACGCGGCGCGGCATCACGGAGGCGTTGACGACCGATCATCATTTCGAGCAGGCGGGGTTTGTGCGGTTGTTGAAGTGAGCATGGTGACGCTGGCGGATACGTTGGCGAAGATCGAGAAGAAGGGGAAGTAGTCCCAATACCATCACAACTCGTTGTCAAACTCGCTCCACCCTTCGAACAGGAAAGTACCATTGAGCTTGAGCTTTTGAAAGGCCGACGCCACCCGCTCCTTGTCTTGCGGCTTCGACCACCAGTCCTTTTCGTCATCCCACCAGATTTTGGGAAGCAATTGTTGGATCCGCGAATGGTTGTGATTGAGCCATTGCTTTACACGTTTACGAATCTCGCTCATGGGCGACGGATAAAACACCGCGTCGGCGAAGTCGCCAAATGACTCTCGATCGTTCTTCATTAGCCAATGTGCCAACACGCGAAAGACGGGAAAGACGAAGCCGGAAGGTTTGAGCCCGTTTAATTTTCCGACTTCATTTGATAGATCCTTTAGGCAGACTTGCGTTCCCCTAAACAGGTTCCACAGGGACACCAAGAGTCGAACTGAAACGAGATTCTTTTCTTTGAATACCTTCGCGTAGGCTTCCTTGCTTTCAAATATCTTGCTGGGACTCTTCGCGTATTCCAGCGGCAGGGCACGGTCCGCCGCCGCCATTGTCCGCGCCAGGTCCTCGATGTTGATCGTCCCAAGATACTCCTGTGCTTTCGCGGGCTCCGAACGCGAGAACTGGTCCCACGCACCCTCCTGCCGCTCGTAGAAGATCCGGTAGCGGGCGAACCGCGTCGCCAAGCTTTGCTGCACCGCATCGTGTGCCCAAAGGGCGGAAGAAAGAATTGCCGTTTGGCGATTAGCCCCAATTGTGACGGTTTGAAGCAACTCGTCGTCCGAGGAGACGACTACACGCATTGGTAACTGTATTTCGGCCCATTTTTCGCGCCAGTTGCCCACGCCTCCTTTTTTGGCTACCTCTGCCTTGAAGAATTTCCACGCCGTGTATACAGTCTGACACCCGTTAAGCACGAAAATGCCGCGCGAACCCGGCTCAAGCACAAGTTTTTCTGCGCTTAACCCGCTAACGCGTGGTACGGCAAGGGTCACGCCGTTGTGGATCATGCCGAAATCGCGTGTGGCCATCTTACCGGCGCAGATTTGTTCTAAGCTGTGTTTAATCTGACGCGCGGCGCTCTCTTGCCGCTCGGCGCGCCGAAAGAGGAACATTCTAACGTTTTTCGCAAATAGGTTGTATCCATAGGTCTCATGCATTTCCACCAGATCAGCGAGATGCCCATACCCAAGAACTGCCGTTGGCGACTCGGGGGAACCGAGTGGTACGCCCCGGAATCTGATAGAAATTGGTGCGGCGGGGAGGGGAACCACTTCCTCGTCTGGCATCTCGTCTGGGCCGAATGTCGCTATTGTGGCGCGGCCAGCAAATGGACTGTCTTCCAAGAATTGCTGAAGCTCGTTCATGCTCTTTTGAACAGCGGGAGACAAACGCCACAGTTCCTGATCTGAAATAAGGTGTATTCAAGATGCATTTGAGTTCCAGGGCGGAACGCTCGTCCTTCGAAAGGGCAGAGAGTTCGGCTCGTAGCTTCTTGACTACCCTGTGTTCAGCTGCCATTTCCGTGGGGCCAACGTTGAGGATCTCTGTGACCAAAGTGACCGCCCGACGCAGGTCATTGATGCCTCTTCGCGTGTATCCTTTGTCCTCGGAAAACTTTGCCTGCAAGATCGTCAACACGGGCGGGCCACTTCCCATTCGCCGAAGGTGATACGCATCCGTTCCCCCGTCGTAGTTACCACGTCCGTCGTTACGATCCGACACGCGCGCAATGGCTTCCATTGCGGATAGCCGACAATTCTGAGCGAGAAACCAAGCGGCGAACGCCTCCGGCAATTCGGGCATTTCGTGTTTGCTCTTGAATGCTTCAACTCTTTCACGCACGGTTTTGACGGGCAGCATGAATTGACCTCGGCATGAAACTAATTCATCGACTTGGGATAGATTCTAATCGGCGAGATTCACCGTGCAAGAATAATCTCGTAGCGCCTTTTCCGCAAAGTCGAACCCCCCGCGCTCCAACTCCTTGGAAGGGACCCTCAGCGACTGAAGCACCTCCAGAGCGGGTTCGGGAACGATAAAAATGTTGTCCGGCAGGCAGATGACCCGGCCACGGAGAGTCAGCGTCTCCAGGGCTTTCGCCCGATCGCTGCGCTCGGGAATGTGGATTTTTACCATTTGCATGGTTGATCCTCGATATTTCCTGCGTCTTCCGACTGCATCCCATTGTATCGTCAACCATTGCGGTCTGCCAAGCCTATATACGGAAGCCTCGCCCTTGAATATGCTACCCTCCATGAACGGACGCAACCACCTCCACCACGGCGACTGCATCGCAGGCATGGCCAAGCTCGACCCTGCCACCGTCGATCTCGTCTTCGCCGATCCTCCCTTCAACATCGGCTACAAGTACGACGCCTACGAGGATCGCAAAAGTGCCGACGATTATCTCGCCTGGACCAAAACCTGGGGCGAGCAGGTCAAGCGCGTCCTGAAACCGACCGGCACCTTCTGGCTCGCGATCGGCGATGACTTCGCGGCCGAGCTGAAGGTGCTCTTCCAGCGCGACCTCGGCTTCTCGTGCCGGAGCTGGGTCATCTGGTACTACACCTTCGGCGTCAATTGCACGAAGAAGTTCAGCCGCAGCCACACGCATCTGTTCCACTTCGTCAAGGACCCGGAGCACTTCACGTTCAATGCCGATGCGATCAAGGTGCCGTCGGCCCGTCAGCTCGTGTACCAGGATGCGCGGGCGAAGGCGGGCGGACGGTTGCCGGACGATACCTGGATTCTGCGGCCGCAAGACTTGCCGGATGGATTCCACGCTGACGAAGACACCTGGTATCAGCCGCGCGTGTGCGGCACCTTCAAGGAACGCGCGGGCTTTCACGGCTGCCAGATGCCGGAGCGAGTGCTGGGCCGCATCATTGATGTGTCGTCGAATCCCGGCGAGCTGGTGCTCGATCCCTTCGCCGGCTCAGGCAGCACGCTGATTGTGGCCAAGAAGCTCAAGCGCGATTATCTGGGCTTCGAGTTCTCCGAGAATTACGCCAAGCGGATTGATGCTCGGCTCAAAGCGACCACCATCGGCCAAGCGCTTGACGGCGTGCATGACCCGAAAACCAGCGTGCCGAACACCGCGAATGGCAAACGTCTTGATGCGCGAAGGAGCCGCAGAGTCACGCTCGTGAAGAGACGCGTGCCTAAATCGGAATAATGTCAGACTGACATCGGGAGTGTCGCCATGCCAAGATTCCGCTTCATTCTTCCGGCCCTTCTCGTTCTTGCCGCTGCGAGCATCGGCGTCTTCCCCGCAGCCCAGCCGGCCGAACGCCCGTGGTTTCGCGACGCCACCAAAGAGTACGGCCCCATCGGCGGCGGGCCACCCGCTTTTGTGGACCTCGACGGCGACGGCTGGCCCGATCTCATCTGCGATGGCCGAATTTTCAGGAACGATCAGGGCAAGCGCTTCGTCGATGTCACCAAGGACTCCGGCATCGCCGGCTCCGGAACCGCTTGTGTCGCCGACATCGACAACGACGGTAAGCCCGACATCTATTTCTGCGGCGGCGCCGGGAACCTCTGCCGCAACCTCGGCAACTTCAAGTTCGCCGATTGGACCAAGAAGATCCCGCCCAACAAGCACACCCGTTCGTTGGCCGCGGCTTTCGGCGATGTCGATGGCGACGGCAATGTCGATCTCTACGTCTCCAACTACGAGGACTGGAAGGACAACACCTACCCGTATCCGCACCTGCTCTACCGCAATCTCGGCGGCGACAAGGGGTTCGAATTGTGGTTCGAATCCAAAGGCGATCAAGTTCTCCCGGGCCGCGGCGTCAACTTCCTCGACGTCGATGGCGACGGCAAGCCGGAAATCTACGTGTCGAACTATCGCCTCGCCCCCAACCACCTCTGGTTCTTCGATCCGAAAACCGTGCTCAAGGATCGTGGCATGGAGCTCGGCGCCGCCGGCAAGCCGGGGCCGAACGTCCGGTACGGTGACGGCAGGATGATCCGTTGCTGCGGGCACACCATCGGCAGTTGCGTTGCCGACTTCGACAACGACACGCACCTCGATATCCTCGTCGCCAACTTCTCGCATCCGCCGGCTTACCAGAATCGCACGCAGTTCCTGCGCAACACCGGGCCGCCGAACTACAAGTTCGAGGACAAGAGCGAGATCGCCAACCTCCGCTGGCAGGAGAGCTACGCTGTCGCGGTTGCCGGCGATGTCGACAACGACGGGCTGGTCGATTTCTTCCTCACCACCGTCTATGCTGGCGACAAGAGCGTGATGTATCGCAACCTCGGCGGCTGGAAGTTTGCCGACGTCACCAAGGAATCGGGCGTCTCCACGGCGACCACCTATCAGGCCGGTTTCGCCGACATCAACGGTGACGGCTATCTCGACATGGTCTCCGGCGGCCAGGTCTGGATCAACACGCAGGGCGAGAAGCTGAAACACAACTACCTCAAGGTTCGCCTCGAAGGCACGGGCAAGTGCAATCACTCGGCGGTCGGCTCGCGCGTCATCGTCAAGGCCGGCGGCAAAACCTTCACCCGCCAGGTCGAAGCCGGCACCGGCAGCGGCTGCCAAAATGATCTCACCCTGCATTTCGGCCTCGGCGCCGACAAGGGCCCGCTGGACGTGACCATCCACTGGGCCGGCGGCGGCACGAGCACCCATCGCGCCGAGGTCAACAAGACGGTGGCGATTCGGCATGGCTCCTAACCACAGAGGCACCGAGGACACAGAGAAGAATTATCCACGAAGGACACGAAGGGACACCAAGGGTGAAAGCGAAATTGAGTTCCTTCTTCTTCCTCACCTCTTCCCCCCTTCGTGCACTTCGTGCACTTCGTGTCCTTGGTGGACTTGAATTTCTCTTCTCGGTGTCCTCGGTGCCTCTGTGGTTCAAATTCTGAGCCAGTCCTATAATGCTGGTGTCGCTAATCTCAGGATGAGGTCCCGCGCATGCCGCGCATTCAGCAACTGCCGACTTCCGTCATCACCAAGATCGCCGCCGGTGAAGTCATCGAACGGCCCGCCAGCGTCGTCAAGGAGCTTCTCGAAAACAGCCTCGACGCCGGCGCGACGCGCATCGATATCGACATCGAAAACGGCGGCAGCGAACTGATCCGCATCGTCGATAATGGCCACGGCATCCATCCCGACGATCTCGAACTCGCGCTCAGCAATCACGCCACCAGCAAGCTCGCCACCGCCGACGATCTCTTCGCCGTCCGCACCATGGGCTTCCGCGGCGAAGCGCTGGCGTCGATCGCGGGCGTGGGCCAGGTCACGATTCAGTCGCGCATTCAAAGCCCAGGGACGGCCGTCCCTGGGCTTTCGGAAATGGTGGGCGCCGAACTCACGTCCAACGGCGGCGAGCTCTCCGGCGTCAAGGTCTGGAACGGCGCGGCAGGCACGCGCATCGAAGTGCGCCATCTCTTCTTCAACGTGCCGGTTCGCCGCAAGTTTTTGCGCACCGCCTCCACCGAGATGAGTCACATCTGCGAAATCTTCACGCGCATCGCCCTCGCCAGGCCCGGCATCCACATGGTGCTCAAGCACAACGGCAAGAAGGTCTACGAGGTTTCCTCATCCGATGATTTGCTGAGCAGGATCGGCGTCTTCTTCGGCAAGGAAGTGCGCGACCAGGTTTATGCCATCGACAAGCAGCAAGGCCCCGCCCATCTCTTTGGCTACCTCGCCGATCCGGCCTGCGATCGCGGCAACGCCAAGGCGCAGTACCTGTTTCTCAATGGCCGCTGGATCCGCGATCGCTCGCTGGGCCACGCCTTGCAGGAAGGCTATCGCGGCTTGCTAATGACCGGCCGTTACGCGGTGGCGTTTCTGTTTCTCGAGGTGCCCCCCGATCAAGTCGATGTCAACGTGCATCCGACGAAAGCCGAGGTGCGCTTCCGCGATGCCGGCGCCCTCTACTCGATGGTGCTCGCCTGCGTCCGCAATCGGCTCAACGAAGAGAACTTGACGTCGCGGCTGCAACCGCCTTCACAATTGTCGAACGGCGGCCAGGCGTACTTCAGCCCCAAGCCGACCGAGTACACACCGTCGTTATTCGCGAAGCCGGGGTTTCCGGCGTTCACGAAGAATCCAAATCAGTCCGTAGTCAGTGGTCCGTTGTCCGTAGCAAGTGAAAGCGAACCGCTGGCACCGCAAGCGGCCGTCGCGATGGATGGCGATGAGCAAAACGATGAAATCCCTGCTACTGACTACGGACTACTGACTACGGACGCGGCGAAGCCGCCTCTACCCGAAGTTCTCAACGCCATCCAGGTTCACAACACTTATTTGGTGGTCGAAACCACCGACGGCATGCTCGTCATCGATCAGCACGCCTTGCACGAGCGCGTTCTCTACGAGGAAATCAAGGAACGCCTCCGCCACGGCACCCTTGACATTCAGCAATTGCTCATCCCCGAACCGGTCGAACTCGACGCCGAGCAGGCCGCCCTCGTCCTCGAACACCGCCTGGCCTTGAGCGAACTCGGCCTGGGCGTCGAAGACTTCGGTGGCAACACCGTGATCGTCACGCGCTATCCCGCCTTGCTGGGCCGACGGCATCCCGCCGAGATCCTCAAACGCGTCATCGATCACCTGACCAGCAAGGACCGCCTGCCGACGCGCGAGCAGCTTTTGAGCGACCTGATGAGCCTGATGGCCTGCCACGCCGCGGTAAGGTCGGGCGACCCGCTGAACGCGGAGGAGATCGCCGCCCTGGTCGAGATGCGCCATCTCTCCAACGACACCCACCACTGCCCACATGGCCGACCGACGGCGTTGCTCTTCACGCGGCAAGAGTTGGATCGGCAGTTTCGGCGAATCTGACGTGTTTATCCGTGGGAGATGCATCTAGTCCTTGATCAAGCGAACCCGCCGCGTCTCGGCGAGGCAAGAAATTGAAAAAACTCGAAATCCCTGACGTTTCTGCGGCGTCTGATGTTGTAGTGAGCAACCATCACCACCAGCAGAAAGGGATTTCGAGTGAACGCCAAGATAC
>SHZY01000056.1 GCA_009692065.1 Gemmataceae bacterium | reverse complement strand
ACAGGGACCTTGTCGATGAGGTGCCGTTTGAGGATGGCGACCTTCTGGGGATCGGCAAAGTGACGACGCGGCTTGTTCATGTGAAACCTCCGTACAGGTCATGCTAACCCGAACGAGGCGTTCTTCCAGATTCGACTGAAGCAAAACAGCCGCTGAGTGCCGGCGATTCTTTCTTCATCGGCGCCGTCTCCTGATAGACTTGCCATTCGTCGGCGTCGAGGCGATCGGGCTCCGGGGCCGGCTGCGGCTTGCCGATCGTGTACGCCAAGAGCAACTTGGCGGCTTGCACTTTCCCGTCCTTGGCGAGGTCCAGCAAGCGCGTGGCCACGTCCTGAATGTCCTCGGGTGTAATGCTGTCAAGCAAGGCCTGCCGCAGCGCCGCCACCTTGCGGGCAAACGGATTGCCAGGCCCGCCTTTGTTGCCGAAAGAAAATCGGCCTTTCTCATCGCGGGTTGGGTTTGCCTGTGCGGTATTTGCCTGTTCGGTGTTCATGATGATGCTCCGGATGGGGTGAAGTGGATTGCAAACGGGACGCAGCACCAGCGTAACACGGGCAGAAATGGAGTTGCGATGTCGGTTGCGGGCTAGCAAGGCCCGCATGGCGAGCAAAAATTCAATGAATGAACCATTGAAGTGGGACGTCTATCTGATAGACCTATGTACAAGGTCTACGAAATGGTCCGCTTTTTTCAGAAGAAAGGTAACACAATGAACTTACGCCTCCTCGCGGGAGGTTTCGTCGTGGCTGCGCTCGCATTTACGGGCGTGGCAGGCGAACCTCTCAAGTCGGGTCTTCCGGTCGGCGGAAGGACCTCCCCTTTTCATCCGTTGAACGTGACGGGTGGCCAAAAGGACAAGAAGCATTGCCTTGTCTGACAGTACGGCGGTAGCTCTGTCGCTGCGATTTTCGCTCGCGGAACCAGCGACAGCTTGGCCAGTCTGGTCAAGAAGATTGACTCCGCTAAAGGTATCAAAAGCTTCGTCATCATGATGAGCGATGAAGAGAACGTCAAGGATGTGGCCACCAAGTTCGCGGAAGCGAACAAGGTGAAGAACACCGTTTTCGCGATCGACAACGTGTCCGGTCCGAAGGCCTACAAGATTGCCAAGGAAGCGGAGATCACGGTGCTGCTCTACACGGGTGGCGAAGTGAAAGCCAATCATGCCTACCGCAAGAGCGACTTCAACGCTGCAGCGGTCGAAGCCATCATCAAGGATCTGCCGAAGATCCAGAAGTAAGCGTCGAAGTCATTCCAACAAGATTAGGTTTTAGCGGACCATAATCACACATTGCGCCGGCGCGATGCACAATCTCGCCGGCGTTCGTGTTTTCAGGGCGGCGTGCGCGTCGGCGCCAGCTCAGTGTCGCGCTCGAGATGCTTGATACCAAGAATCCAAAAGAACGAAGCAACCAGGCAGGTCCCCGAAACGGCCAGGAAGCCGATGTTCATGTTCCCGCTATAGCCATTGATGATCCCGATGATCGTCGGCGAAATGGCATCGCCGAGCAGATGGATGATCAAGATGTTCATGGCGAAGGCGCTGGCGCGAGTCGATGGGTGCGTGACATTGGCAAGGATGGTATTGGTCGGGCCCGTGTTGAAAAACAGGCAAAAACAAGCGAGGAACACAAATATCCAGGCCGCCGGGAACGGCGTTACGAGCGTGCACAGGACGAAGGGGAACGCCACTGCAATCGCGATGGCCGACACGAGAAAATACGCCCCTGGAATCCTGGCTTTCAGCCGATCGGCAACGATGCCTCCGACAACCGTGCCGCCCAGGCCGGACACAACGACGATCAGGCCAAACACCAGGTTCACCTGAATGCGCAAGGTGCTGATTTCCTCCGAGGTCATGTCGGCGACGAGTTGCCGCTGCACGCCGTAACGCGGCATCCAGAACGCCATGCCGCCCAGGGCAAACGTCATCGCCGTCATGCCGAGCGTCGTGAAAAGGTAGGACGGCGTCTTGAGAATCAGCCGATAGTCGGCCAAACTCGGCTTGCGCACGACCGCACTGGCCTCGGCCAATCCTCGCGGCGGATCGCGCATCAAGAAACACCAAAGGCCCAGCAGCAGCCCCGGCGGGACTACAACATAAAATGCCCAGCGCCAATCGCCGCCGGCCAGGTGAGTCACCACGCCGCCCAGAACATAACCAAGAGCGCTGCCGACCGGAATCGCCGCGTAGAACAGGGCCATCACGCTGCCGCGTTTGGAGACCGGAAACAAGTCCGCAATAACGGTCGGTGCCACCGGGCCGTAGGCCGCCTCGCCGACGCCTACCAGGCAGCGCGTCAGGAACAGCACAACGAAGGTCTCTGCCAGGCCCGTCGCGCCGGTGGCAAGACTCCAGAATACGACGCCGATGCCCACCAGCAGCCAGCGCGGCACCCGGTCGGCCAGAAGGCCGAAGAGCGGCGCGATCAAGATATAAGAGAACATGAACGCCGAATTCAAGGATCCCATCTGCCCTTCGATCGTCTTGTCCAGGCGCAGCTTGGTCTCGGGATCGCGCGGGTAATCCGCCTCCGGAAAAAAAGTCTCCTCCATGTTGGATTCGACGGCGGAGAGGATTTGGCGGTCGATGTAATTGAACAGATTGATCAACACGAGCAGCGTCAAAGCTATCTTGGCGGAGGCCTTCGGCAGACGGGAATCCGGGCGGGAAATTGCGTCGGCAGCCGTACTCATCGTGGGCCCCTATCAGATCGGGTTCTGACCATTCGCCACACTCTACCAGGAATCTGTAATTGCACGCAAGAGTTGACGCACCCACCGTCGAATTCGTGCTGCCGCGCTGCCATTGACAACAACCGTCGCCATCCATACTCTGATGGTTTGGCAAAATACGCACCCAACCCCTCCACGAGGTTCGTTTCGATGGTTCGCAAGAAGCTTGGCCGTGGCCGCAAGAATCGCTGTCGGTTTTGCACCAAGGATGGATGCCCGCGTCCCGCCTTTGTCGATTACAAGGACGTGCCAGGCCTCAAGAAGATGTGTACCAGCCAGGGAAAACTCTTCAGCCGCAAACGCTCCGGCAACTGCGCCACCTTTCAGCGTGCCGTCAAGGACGCGATCAAGCGAGCCCGCTTCATGGCGTTGATGCCGTACGTCGGCGAGTAATCGATTTCTTCGTTTAGCGCCGGCGCGACGCTGCGGGCACTAAACGAAGATCGACTTCACTTCTCAACCATTTTTTTCTTGAGCGGCAGGCCATCGCGCACCTTCTTCACGATCATCTCCACGTCCTTGCCTTCGAGCGCTCCCGGCGCGTACGCCCAGTTTTCCATAATCTTCAGACGCTCGTAAAACAGAATCGTCAATTCCGCCTTCGGGCTGATATCGTACTTCTTCGGCCCTTCCGCCTGATACGAGGCGACAATCACATGCTTGTACTTCTTGCCGCGTTCGCTGAGCCGAGCGTGCAGTTCCTTGCGGTCGATGGCTTCCTGGATGATCTCCTTGGCCTCCTTGGCCTCGGCGTTGTTGGTCGAATCGCGGGCGTGCGGGCTCAGGAAAACGACGCCGACGGAAAAGTCGCGGTCCTGGAATTCCGCCGCCGTCTCCTCGAGCTTTTGCAGCAGGTCATCGAAGTCCTTCTCCTTGCCCTCGGCCGGCTCCTTGGCGAAGATCAGCACCGAAGGCAAGAGGGCGAACTTGCAAACCAGGCAGTGCGGCCTCCCCTTCGCGGGGCCGTTGAAATTGACGCACTCAAACGGCGCCGGCATGAAGGCGCCGACTTTCGGGCCGGACTTCAGTTTTTCGTCGTCCTGCGCGATGAGGATCGAGCAGCCAAGAACGAGAAATGACATCGCAAGGAGATTGGCACGCAGCATAAGAAAGACTCCGCGGGATCTGGTCTCCCATCAGCATGAACGGTAGGGAGCGATCCGTCAAGAGCGCTGCGGCTCGGGCAGTGAAATGGCCCGGGGGCGTGACTGGCACAATCGCTACAGTCCCGCGTGCACGGTCACCTTGAGCAGCAGCTTCTTGCCGTCGCGCAGCACCAGGGCCGTCGCAGGACTGCCGACGCGAACCATGCCCGCGGCGAGATAGCAGTCGTTCACCGTGTCGGTCCAGCGGCCATCCAGCGTCAAGATGCGGTCGCCCGTCTTGAAGCCAGCGGCGGCAGCCGGGCTTTCCGGCAGCACGTTCTTCACGGTCACGCCGGCGTCCTCGTCGTCCTTGGCTTTCTCGACGCGAATGCCGAACAGTCCCGCCGGCGCCAGGATGCGCGGCGCCTCACGCACCGATTTCGGCGCCATCATTTTGTCCATCATCACCTTCATGACATCGCCCGGCACATACGCGTTCGGCTCAAACGTGATCAGGTTTTTCTCGTAGTCGATCGACATCTTGTAGCGCGCGTAAAACGTGAAGCCGAGGATGCCGTCGAGCGGCCCCGCAAAGGCAGCAATTGCCTCCACGGTCGGATGATTCATGACCATCGTCGAGATGCTCTCCGCTTTCAGATCGCCGATTTCCAGCTCCTTGATCTTCGTCTGGCCGGCGTTACCGAAGAGACCGCTCGGCACTTTCTTGCCTTTGCCAAACAGCTCGGCTTCCTTGGCGATCTTGGTGCTGACCAGACTGTCGGGCGCGCCGGTGTCGAAGACGAGCCGATAGGGGCCTTTGCCGTTGACCTTGACGCTCACCACCATGTGCTGCGTCTTGATAAGTTCGAAAGGGACGACGATTTTCTTCGGCGGGTCTTTCTTGACTTTGTCCTGGGCGTGGACGAACGCGGGCAGCAGGAAGAACGCAACTACCAGTGGAAAATAACGTATCATAGATTTCATCCATTATGGTATTTAGTACGACTGGTCCAGACCGATTCTTGCGAGCCTCCCACGTAAGTGGGGGGAGGAATTTGCAGGCGTTCAACGTGCCCCTCCCCCCGCTAACGCGGGAGGCTCGCTTAACGGACACAGTAGAACTAGAATCCCTCACCCGCGGTGATCTTCAATTCTTGCTGTTTCTTGTCACGCTCGATGGTGAGCGTGAGCGTCTGGCCCACCCGGATCTTGCTGGCGTGCTGCAATACCTCGCTGACGGCGGCGATCTCCTTGGATTCCACGTTGATGATGCGATCGCCCTTCTTCAAGCCCGCCTCGACCGCCGGGCTGTCGGCCAGCACGCGCGTAACGCGCACCATCTTGTCGGCCTGCTCCAGCTCGAAGCCGAAGAAGCCGCGCGGCTGCGGCGGCGGCGGGGGGCCGATGCCGGAGAGGAACGTGAGGATCCGCACCAGCCCGACCATCATGTCCATGCCGGCGGTCGAGCCCTTGGCGCCCTTGAGCGGCTGCGGTTCGAGCGGCTCCGCCTTGAGCGGAGTCCATAGCATTTGCTTCTTGGTGTAATCGAAATCCATCTGGTACTTGGCGAGCACCGTGTAGCCCATGAGGCCGTGCAGTTCGACGCCGGCCAGGCCCATGCCGTTCATGCCTTCAATCTGAAAGGGCGTCTCGACGCGGGCCTTCACTTTGGTCAACTCCAGGCCGCCTTCCATTTCGAGCGAATCGAGGATCGCCCAGCCCTTTTCCGTCTTCAGGCCGATCTTCTTGCCGACCGGCTCGGAGACCAGGAACACCGGGCAGCCGGTATCGACGATGAAGTTGAACGGCCCCTTGCCGTTGATCTTCACGCGGACCAGCGTGTGGTGCGTATCG
Source organism: Gemmataceae bacterium (assembly GCA_009692065.1). Taxonomy (GTDB): domain Bacteria; phylum Planctomycetota; class Planctomycetia; order Gemmatales; family Gemmataceae; genus SIAQ01. The sequence continues at coordinate 29,620 of SHZY01000056.1, read as the reverse complement.
GTGAGACGAAACGGCACGAGGCCCGGCTTGGCGTTGAACTTCTTCTCGGGCTTCTTGTCGTCTGGCTTCTTCGGCTCATCGGCGTGCAAGGCGACTGGCGCCGCAAACAACACGATCAGCGTCAACCATCGAAGTGTCATGAGTCTTACTCCGAAGCAAAGAATCGCGGATTGAGGTGCATTGTACACCAAAACACGAAACTGTTTAGCCCCGCCCCTCTGCGGACGCCCAGGGGTGAGGGTACTCCCGAACCCCTGGGATTCGGAGTACCTCATCCCAGGGCTTGCCACGAATCCACTATTTCTTGCTCGGCGGACCCAGCGGCGACAGCGGCAGCACCGGCAGACGCGACTGCGAGTAGCCACCCAGGAACACAAAGCACATCTCGTTGGTCGTCTGCTCGCCGACCGTTACGCGGCGAGGCGGACTGAACGGATTGAGCGGGTTCTTGTCGCTGTTGTCGTAATGGGCTTCCACGCTAAACTTCGTCCCCGCCTTCACCTGGATCGGCTCCTTGAGAAAGTACATCTCCTGCCAGTTGTAATCCCATTGCTTGATCGACAGCATGAGCTGCTCCTTGCCATCCGGCGGCGTCATGGTCAGCTTGATGTCCTTGCCCAAGAGGTGCATGTGCGGCATCACGTTCAGCAGCGTGAAATCCTGCAGCGCCCAGATGTCGCCGTCGAGTCGAAAGCGGTCGTCCCCCGGCGGAATCGAGAAGAAGAAACGGAACGGCCCCTTGCCCGAACCGCCGGCGACCGGGCCCGATTGATACGAGTGCTCGATCTTCTTTTTTGCAAAGTAGAGACCGAGTCGCGTGCGGTCCTTCTCCGTCCGGCCATTGCGGTGATAGTGAACCTGCATGACAATGTCGGCATTCTTCGGCAGCAGAAAGCCGACGCCGTCGGGCATGTAGCGCGGCTGAATGCCCGGCGCCCAGCCCATCAAGCTCGCGCGCGGAATAAAGCCGACGCCCATGGCGCGAGTGTAGCCGGGGCCTTTGTCGTACTTCAAACTTTGGCCCGTATGTTCATCGATTGCCGGACTGTTTTTCTCACGATCCCGGGCGTCTTTTTCGAGCCTACGGCCATTGCCGGCCGAGTCGATGAACAACAGTAGATGGTGCACGACCTGCGGATTGCCGGGCCGCAGCTCGACGGCGGCCACATACTTGTCCTCGGTCAATTTGGTCGGCAAAACGAAGCAGCGGAAAGCGTCCCGGCCGCTCGGGCCCAGCACGAAGTCGTCGTCGGGCGTCAGAATCAGATCGGGCGTGCCGAGCTGCCAGCCGGTGGGAAACTCACGCGGCGGCGGTGCGTCTTTCGGATCACCCGCGGGGGTGCCGTGGTCCGCCCAGTAGGCAAGCCTCTTCAATTCCCCGTCGGCCAGCCGGCGCTCATTGTGAAACGCAATGCCCTCGTCCACCTTCCACGGCGGCATCTCGCGCCGCTGCGTGTAGACCTTGATGTCCTGCGCCCAGTTGACGGCTTGCTTGTAGGTAATCAACGAGAACGGCCCGACCTCGCCCGCGCGGTGGCATTCCTGACAATGCTTCTGCAGGATCGGCTGCACGTCGCGATGATAAGTGACTTTGCCGTCCTTCGCGATCTCCTTTTCTTCACGCAGAATCTTGCAACCGACAGCTTGCGTCGCCGGCTTGGACACCGGCCGCCCCGTGACCAGCTCCGCGAGCGTTTGCCTCAGGTTGTATTCGCTGATCTTGGTGTGCTTCTTGAGCCGTTCGGAGTACATGTCATCGATGCGCCCGCGATACTTCAGGACGAAGTTCCCGTCGAGCACAAAAACCTCTGGCGAGCAATCCGCCTGGAGCGAGTCGGCGGCCTTCAGACGCTCGTCCTTGAAGACGGGGAAGGCGAGATCGAACCGCTTCGCCGACTTGGCGATCTCGGCCGGCGTGTCGTCGTCATTTGTGGTCAGGCCCCAGATCGAGACGCCGAACTTGCCAAACTCTCCCGCCATCTCCGACAAGGGCGCCATGTAGCTGTTCGACACGGGGCACTCGAACGACAGAAACGCCAGGACGATCGCCTTCTTGTTTTCCAGCTCGTAGAGGCGATAGGTCTTGCCCTTGTCGTCCTTGAACGTCAAATTCGGCATCTTCGCGCCAAGCTTGGCTTGCGACGGCTGGGCGAATGCTGGCGAGGCAAACGCGACGACAGCGAGCAAACACGCAGCGAATGGAATACGCATGACCCGGCCTCAGGGAAAACGCATTGTCAGAAGTTCATCTTAGAGTGCCTAAAGCAAAGAACCACGGATCACACTGATGACACGGATGGGAAGAGCGAGAATATCGGGCGTCTGCCGGTTTGCCCCAGAACTGCGTCACTTGATTTTCCTATCCGTGCCATCCGTGCTATCCGTGGTTCATTGTCTTAGACACTCCTGAATGGTTCTGCGACAGTAATACCAGCGAAACACCGTGACGGTTTCAGCATCGTTTGGCCGATAGGCAGACGGTCTGAGTGAGCCTAGCGCATTAGCGCAAACACGCAAGCCCCCAGCAAGCAACCCATCATCAGCACCAGCCATAAGGCGACGATCGCCAGGATCCATACCTGCGGCTGGATGCGGTCGATCTCGCCGAAGATGGAACGCGACAGGACTTCCGTCGGCGCCGGTTTGTCGTCTTCGTCGATCTGGAAAAGTACGGAGTCTTCCTGCGTCTCCTTCGCGGTCGGCTCCGGCGCCGTCCAGGAATCAAGCAACTTCTTCACCGCTTCCTGGAACACGGCGTCGTTCGGCGTCTCCAGCGGCAAGCCGCCGCCACGCCACGATGCCAGGGCGCCGGCGAGATCAGTTGCCGAGGCGTACCGCTCCGCCGGGTTCTTGGAGAGCAGCTTGTGGACGATGGCGGCAAACGCTTCGGGCACCTCCGGATTCTTGCCGCGAATCGGCGCCGGCTCCTCGTGCCGATGAGCGCGCACCTTACCGTGCAGCGTCCCCTCAGGAAACGGCGGCTTGCCCGTCAGCGCAAAGTACATGCAGCAACCCAGCGCATAGAGGTCCGCTCGGCCGTCGATGTCCGTGGAATCGTGCGTCTGCTCCGGCGCCATGTAGTCGATCGAGCCGACGATGTAGCCCTTGCCGCCCACCACTTCGATGTCTTCAACCACCTCCCCCTCGGTGAACGCCAGGCCGAGATCGAGCACCTTGGCGTGGTCGTGCGGCGTCACCATGATGTTGGAAGGCTTCATGTCGCGGTGGATCACCCCCTGGCGGTGCGCCTGTCCAAGCGCCAGGGCAACCTCGGCGAAAAGACGCGCGGCGCGCGCGACTGGCAGCGGGCCCTTGGTCATCACCAGCCGATACATCGTCTGGCCCGGAATATACTCCATCGCGATAAAGTGGATCTTCTGATAGATGCCCGCCGCGATCGTGCGGGCCAGGTGCGGATGCTGGACTTTTTGCGACAGTTCCATCTCTCGCTGAAAGCGAGCCAGCAGGCGCTCCTCCTCGCGGGCAACCTTGGGCGGCAGAATCTTCAGCGCCACGTAGTGCTTGGTGCGTGCATCCCACGCCAGGTAGACGGTCCCCATGCCGCCGCGCCCGAGCGGCGCCAGAATGTGGTACTGGCCCAGCGTCAGGCCCGTCGTGATGCCCTGGGAAATCTTGTACGCTTGAAAACGCGTCAGCTTGGCCTGGCCGATGAGATGATCGGTGATGGCCGCCACATCCTCGCGGCGAGCCTTGGCCAGGGTGCGCAGCGACGTTTGCAATTGCTCCCGATCGAGCAACCCGCTCCGCAGCACTTTTCGCAAGAAGTCATCGACCGCCGACAAGCTTGGGCTCCACACGCTTGGTTTAGCCGGCGAGCTTGCTCGCCGAGCCACGCGCCAGGCGGCGAGCAAGCCCGCCGGCTAAACGCCATCCCTGTCCTACGTTTCGATTCCCTCGGAGTTTTCTGGCGGCGCGCCTTCGGCCGGCGCAACGGCAGGCCGTGCATCCCCATTGCCGCGTGAGCGAGGCGGACGCCGCCGGCGCCTTCTACGCACCTCTGCAACGGGCAGCGCCGCCTGCTGCATCTCGGTTCCAAAGCGCGTCACCACGTACGTTCGACTGCGCTCGCCGATGTCGAGGTCGATCAGCCCTTCCTTCTGCGCGTCGAGCAGTAATTCGCTAAACGTGCGGTAGCCATGATACGTCTCATTGAACGACGGCTTCTTGCGCTTCATCGTGTCCTTGACCATCGATGCGCCGAGCTTCTCCTTGTTCTCACGCCGCAGGGCAAGCAGCGATTCCATCAATAGCTCGAACGCCTTGCGCTTGTTTTCGGTCAGGTTCGCCGGCAGCGTCGGCGTCATGCTCGGCGATTTGCCGAGGTCCTCGTAGTAGATAAACTCATCGCAGTTGTCGCGCAGCAAGTTCGACGTCGAATCTTGCATGCCCAGGCCGATGACGTGCTTGCCGTTCTCCTTCAGCTTCGAGACGAGCGGTGAGAAATCCGAATCGCCCGACACGATCACGAACGTGGTGATGTGTTCCTTGGCATACGCCATGTCGATGGCATCGACGACGAGGCGAATGTCCGCTGAATTCTTGCCGGTCTGCATGCGCTTGGGGATCTCGATCAACTCGATGGCCGCCTCGTGCAGAGCTTGCGTGTAGGCGCCGAAGCGCGACCAGTCGGCATAGGCCTTCTTGACGACGACCTTGCCTTTCTCGACTAGGCGTTCAAGCACCCGCACGATGTCGAAGCGGTCACGGCGGTTCTGGAAGCCGAGCGCGAGGTTCTCGAAGTCGATAAAAACGGCCAGCGTGCCTTCGCCTTCTTCCATCTCGTGTCCTCCCTGATTCGTTTAGCGTTCGCGCGGCGCCGCGCGGACGCTAAACGAAGAATAGTCACTTGGGCCAATACACCGCGAATCCTTCGATCGTCAAGTGAATACGATACAACGAACGCCCCGCCGTCACATAGAGCATTTTGCGGTCGGCGCCGCCGAAGACGCAGTTATTGGGATCCTCGGGCGTCGGGATGAAGCCTATCTTCTTGCCTTCGGGGCTGAAGATGTTGACGGCGGCAGTCTTGCCCCGGCCCGCGGTGCCGTAGATATTCCCTTTCACGTCGATGGACATGCCGTCGATGCCGCGGTCGGCGCCGAAATCGTGGAGCACTTTTTTCTTACCGACGGTGCCATTGTCCTTGAGCGGATACGCCAGCAGCAGCCGCGTCCCTTTCGGACTGCTGGGGCTATCGGCCAGGTAAAGGATGCTCATGTCGGGCGACAGGATGATGCCGTTCGGCTTCTGCACGTCGTTGATGATCTGCGTGACGTCGCCGGTGGGATCGACGCGGTAGACGCTCTCGGTGTCGATTTCGCGAGGCTCACTGCCAGCGTAGCGCGGGTCGGTGAAGTAGACGCGGGCCTTGTAGTCGATGGTGAGATCGTTAGGGCTGTTGAAGCGTTTGCCCTTCCACTTGTCGGCAAGGACGCGCACGCTGCCGTCCTTGTTGGTGATGGTGATGCGGCGATTGCCGCCGGTGTTCGCCCCCTCCGCGGCAACAAGCCGGCCCTTGGGATCGAAGTCGAGCCCGTTGGCGCGGCCCGAGGGATTGCGGTACTCGATGGTCTTGCCGGTCTGCGGATCGTACTTCATGATGCGCTTGCCGATGTCGCTGAAGTAAACGCAGTGATCGGGGCCGTAGGCGGGGCCTTCGGTGAACTCGCCCTCGCTCCAGACCTTTTCGAGCTTGGCGTCCTTGGGGACGATGGTGTCGCCGGCGTGGATCAAGGCCGGGAATAACAGGATGAACAGGATGGAACGCATGGTAGACCTCCGCTGGTCTTCGTTTAGCGCCCGCGCGGCGGTTACGGTTGCGGCACTTATCACCGGAACCGCCGCGCGGGCGCTAAACGAGGATAGTTATTTTCTCTCAACCCGCCAAAACTCATCGAACAACCCCGCAGTCGCGACCTCGTATCCCGCCGGCGTCATCCGCAGGATCGCGTAATCGCCCAGGCGAGGGTACAGTAGCGCGTTCGTCTTCGCGTAATCCTCGGACGGCCAGGTGTGCCCGGTGTTCAACACCACGTATTTACTGGGATTGAGCGGGTTCGGGAAGATCAGCACCGGCACATGCTCGCCCGCCTTGAACTTTTTGCCCGCGAACTCGATCTCATCCTTGGTCCACTTGAGCGGCAATTTCGGCAGAATATTCGCCAGGAGAAAATTGGAACTCGGATCGCCGAACAGGATCAGGTGCTTTTCCTTGATTTCATTGGGCGAGATGCCATATTCGTTGGTGATCGGCAACTCGCCGCGCCAGTGCTTGGCCCAATCGTGCTTGAACGCCGCAACTTTCGCATCGACAAACTTCTGCGTCGCCGGATGCCAAGTCTCGCCGGTGCCGGTGACGCAGACGAAGCCGGACGCGAAGGCGTCATCGATGGGGCCTTGGAGACTCGCATTCTGTGCGACTCCTTGCAGCATGACACCGTAGTGACACGCGATATTGCCCTTTTCAATAGGCCGACCAGGACGCCAGTTTTTCCATTCTGCGCCTTCTCGCACAAGAACTATGCTCGTCTTTCCAGGTACGCCGCCGTTTCGTGTTTTTGGAAGCGCAGGAACAATGACTTTGTTGCGATCAATTTCGATGGTAACGTCTTTAATTGGGGGTGGCAGCACCAAGCCGATTACGCGTACATTTGTCGTCGCGACACGACATCCGTTTTCGGTAATTTCCGCATTGACCGTCGCCTTTTCAAAGTGCTTTTCCAAGCTCGCAATTGCAACCCAATCGCAAATGGAATGCTTGGTAGAGTACGCAACGAAGGAGACCCGATTCGGATAACTCGAGCGCCCTGTAGCCGCCCGTTCGGCCCATAATGCGTTTGCCTTTTGAAAGTAATCTGCCTCGAACTTGTGACCCACGCCTGGCTTGATTAGATGGGTCATCGCGTCGATCTTCAACTCCTTCAAGCGATTCTCGATATTGTCCGCCGCCAGCTTCTGCGAGTCTTCGCCGCCGGAATATGCGACAATTGGGATCATCCTCGCGTTCTCGACATAATCGATGGCGTCATAAATGCGCAGGCATCTCTCCTGGTAGTCGGGCAACGCTTTCTTGCCCTTCCAGGCGTAGTCGTGTGTCGTCGTGAAGCCGGCGCCGGGGCCCATGACGCACCATTTGTCGGGATGGTGCAATCCCAGATGCCAGGCGCCGGCTCCTCCCATCGAGAAGCCGCGCAGAACCACGCGGCGGCGATCTGCCATTTCACCGCGCCCTGCTTTGGCCTCGTTGGCGAAGAACGCCTCCATCGCTTCCAGCACGTCGGTTTCGCCCGCCCAGCGATACGCGTTATTGCCGCGCCCGAAGATATCGATCTGCACCCAGTCCTGATCGGCGGGCGGCTTCTTTTTGCCGTTGTGCGTATTCAGGAATGAGACTTCGGTGAGCGTACTATTGCGGCCATGCAGGACGATATCGACGCGCCGCTTTTTATCGACATCCTTGCCGTAGCCGTTTGGATAGGTGATGCCGTAGGGCTGGGCCGTGCCGTCAACGCTGGAGCGATGGCCGCGGACGACGTTGGGGATAACGGGTGTGGTCCAGGGAGGCGCGGCGCCGGAGGCGAGCGTCTCGGCGCGTTCGAGGCCGCGGTCGAGCGTATCGAGTGTCCATTTGCCGCTGTCTTTGTGGTAGAACTCCTTGAAGCGCACGATGCTCTCGGCGCCGCGCAGGAAGATTTCGACGTCGGGCAGCAACTCGTGGTGTTTCGGGTTCTTACGCAGCTCCGCGATCTTGGCCGCCAGCTGTGCGGTTTTCTCCGCGATCTGGTTCAGCACGTCGTCGCTGGGGAGGATGACTTTGGGCGGACCGAATTTCTCCTTCGTTTGCGGAAAAGCGGGCTGTGTGTTGAGCGCGAGGAGCGCGAAACCGCAAGCGATGCCGAGGAGTATCACTTTGCGCATGGGTCGATATCCTTTATGCTTGAACATGTCGATGCGGGTTGCAACAATAGTGTAATGAAGTTACCTCTCCTGGTGTGGTTTCGCAAGCGGCAATCTTGCTCCCCTCTCCCTTCGGGAGAGGGACGGAGGGTTCGGCGAGAGGGAGCATTGACAATTTCAAATTGATGAATCGAGAGAAGGCTGATCGTTCTTCAATTTGAAATTGTAAATTGCTAATTGTCAATTGTAAATCTCCCGCCTCCCCTCACCCCCGGCCCCTCTCCCGGAGGGAGAGGGGAGAAAAGGCTAGGTGTGTTATGCCCCCACGTCTGATCACCGGGGCGATCCTCGCGTTTTGGCTCGGCATGACCGGCTGGCTTCTCTATCGCGAAGTCATGCCGGCCATGCTGGCCGAGGTCTCGCCCTCCTACATGCCCGATTTCACCGAGGAGCTCAGCACCCCCGTCGTCACCTGGACCATCTTCCGCGACGGCGTCCAGATCGGCCATGCCAACTCACGCATCGGCAAGATGGGGGCAGGCTTCCAGCTCAACTCGTCCTTTCATTTCAACGAAAAGGTCGCTCCGCTCGAACTCGTCGAAAGCGTCGATCTCGTCTCGGACGGCCTGAAACTGCAGGGCTTCCGTTACAAGTTCGTTCTCACGGACCTCGGCACCTTCGAAGTCAAGGGCAAAGTGATCGACGACGCCATGGAGCCGAAGCTGTTTGTCAATGGCGCCGAATCGAAGCTCCTTGATCTGGGCAAGATCGACATGGGCCAGCAGAGCAGCTTCGTCAGCACGCTCAATCTCGTCAATCGCCTACGCTACCTGCACGAAGGCCAAACCTGGAAGGTCCACTCCTTCGATCCCTCGAGCAGCATACAAAAACTCGGCGGCGGCGACTTGTTCAAGCTGTTCGCCGTGCCGCCCCTGATCGCCCAGGTGAAAACCGGCGACCTGCCGTGGGACGGCAAGGACATCCCCTGCTACAAAATCGAGTATCGCGAAGCCGGCAAGGACGTCACCGCCCGCACCTGGGCGCGCCGACTCGATGGCCTGGTGCTGCGGCAAGAACTCTCCCTGTTCGGCATCAACATGGTGTTCGAACGCATGACGAGGTAATTATTGTCTTCGTTTAGCGCCCGCCGCATCACACGCGATCGCGCGGCCCACTGCGAACGCTAAACGAAGACAGGAACCCATCATTCCATGATCGAACTCATCCATGTCAGCAAGAAGTACGGCAACAAGCTCGCCGTCAACGATCTGGACCTCACCATCCGCAAGGGGGAGCTCTTCGCCTTTCTCGGCCCCAACGGCGCAGGCAAGACCACGACCATCAAGATGCTGTGCGGCCTCTTGTTTCCATCGGAAGGCTCAATCCGCATCGCCGGTTTCGATCTCGAAACAGCAGGCAAGGACGCACGCCAGCACGTCAGCTATGTGCCCGATACGCCGTTTCTCTACGAAAAACTGACGGGCCGCGAGCTCTTGCAATTCGTCGCCGACATGTACGGCATGCCCAAGGACCACGGCACGCGCCGCATCGACGCGATGATCGACCTGTTCAGCCTGGGGACCTTCGTTGACGATTTGACGCAAAACTACTCGCATGGCATGAGGCAGCGGACGGTGTTCGCGTCGGCGCTCTTGCACGAGCCGATGGTGCTGATCGTCGATGAGCCGACGGTCGGCCTCGACCCGCTCGGCATTCGCTTGCTCAAGGATGTTTTGCGCAACGAGACCAAGCGCGGTGCCACGGTGTTTCTCTCGACGCATTCACTTGATGTTGCCCAGGAGTTGTCCGACCGCATCGGCGTCATCCACCAGGGCCGCCTGATCGGCTGCGGCAATCTCGACGACCTGCGCCAGTGCGCCGACTTGAATGGCACGCTGGAGGAAGTGTTCCTGAAGATGACGGACGAAGATCAGACGCCCGAAGACGCGTTCACCGCTGCCGCAAGACAATGAGTCTGTAGGGTGGGTCGAGCGCAGCGAGACCCACCGAGCCTTTGCAAATCCGCGGTGGGTCTCGCTGCGCTCGACCCACCCTACGAACGGGACGCCATGTCATCCCCTGCCCTGCTCTTTCAAGCCTTGCGTTGGCGCGTGTTCCGCAATTCGCTGACGATTGTGCTGGCCCAGTCGTGGTGGCGGGTGGCGACCATCCTGTTTTCCTGCGCCCTCATCTGGGCCTTTCTGTTCGCGCTAAGCTGGTACGGGTTTCACGAATTGAAGACCTCGCCGCAGTGGCGCATCCCGCTCGAAGGCAGCCTCGTCGAGCGCGTGTTCGACGCCTTCTTCCTCACGCTGACGATTCTCTTGACGTTCTCCACCGGCATCATTCTCTACAGCAGCCTCTTCGCAGCCGCGGAGAGCCAATTCCTGTTGTCGATGCCGATCCCGGACGATCAGGTCTTCTCGTACAAATTTCAAGGCGCGGTGGCGTTCAGTAGCTGGGCGTTCGTGCTCCTTGGCAGCCCCGTGCTGCTCGCCTATGGCATCGAGATCCCGGGCGGCGCCCCGTGGTTCTACTATGCCGCCTTGCCCCTGTTCTTCCTGGGCTTCCTGATGATCCCGGGCTCCGCGGGGGCGATTGCGTGCCTGTTCATCGTCAACCTGTTGCCTCGCCATCGCAAGCATCTCGTGATCGGTCTGTGTATCCTGATCGTATTGACCAGTTGCATCTGGGCAGGTCTGTGGCTCAAGCAGGTCCGGGAAGTCGGCTTCGGGGCGCGCACCTGGTTCGAAAGCCTTTTGAGCGAAGTGAGCTTTCTGGGCAGCAGCCTGGTGCCGTTTCACTGGATGGCGCGCGGCGTGCGCCATGCCGCCCTCGGGCAAGCTGACTTGATGGCCTACAACCTCGGCCTCGTCTGGAGCTATGGCCTGTTCTCCTACCTCGTGACGGTCTGGCTGGCGAAGAAATTCTACCGCAGCGGGTTCAATCGCCTGGCGTCCGGCGGCGCGCTGCGCAAACGCTACGACGGACACTGGCTCGACGACCTGCTGGTCTGGCCGCTCTTCTTCGTTGACGCCCAGACGCGCATGCTCATCATCAAGGACTTCCGCACCTTCCGCCGCGATCCGGCCCAGTGGGCCCAGGTCCTCATCTTCATCGGCATCGGCTCCTTGTATTTCCTCATGATGCGCCGCTACTACGAGCAAGACATCGGCCGCTCGTTCAAGATCGGCATCAGCATCCTGACGCTGACCGCGACCTCGTTTCTGATGTGTGCCTACACCGGGCGTTTCATCTATCCGATGCTCAGCCTCGAAGGCAAGAAATTCTGGATTCTCGGCCTCTTGCCGCTCGACCGGTCGCAGCTATTGATCGGCAAGTTTGTCTTCTCCGCTGTGGGATGCCTGTTCGCGGGAGAATTCCTGATCGTGTTCAGCAATCTGATGCTCGGCATGTCGTGGCTGATTCTGTGTGCCCACGCTCTCGCCGTCGCCTTGATGGCACTGGGCCTGAGCGGCCTGAGCGTCGGGCTGGGGGCGTGCATGCCGAACTTCCGCGAGACCGATCCATCGAAGATCGCGGTCGGCTTCGGCGGCACGGTAAACTTGATCGCGGGGCTAATGTTCCTGGCGCTGGTGATCGTCACGGTCGCCGGGCCAATCCAGTTCTTGCACGGGCGCGACGCTGAACGTGCGGTGCCACTCGACACGGTGCCATGGTTCATCTGGGCCGGCATTGTGGGCGGCGTGGTGATCAGCGGCACCGCGACCTGGCTGCCGATGCGCGCCGGCATGCGCAGCCTGAAGGCGATGGAATTCTGACCCCCCCCTCTTCGTTTAGCGCCCGCGCGACGCCATGCGGGCGCTAAACGAAGATCGGAATCACCTTGCCGCCCGAATCAAAATATCCGCCGCCCGATCGATCTCCTCCTCCGTCGTGAACCGCCCCACGCTGAACCGCACCGCCCCCGTGCCGATCTCCGGCGGCACCCCCATCGCGCACAACACCGGCGACTGCGTGATCGACCCCGCATGGCAGGCCGAACCCGTGGACGCGGCGATCTCTGGCACCTTCGCCAGCAAGTCGGCGCCGACATGGCCGAGGAAATTGACGTTGAGCGTGTTCGGCAACCGCAATTCCGGATGCCCGTTGACGACAATCTTGTCGCCAAGCGATTGGTGCAGCCGATCAAACAGGCGATCGCGCAAGGTCCGAGCCCGAGCGCCAAGCGAGGCGTCCTTTCTGATGATCTCGCACGCCTTGCCCAGGGAGACGATGTACGGCGTGTTCTCGGTCCCCGCCCGCCGGCCGCTTTCGTGCCACGCCCCGTGGATGAACGGCTCCAGCTTGACGCCGCGCCGCACGTAGAGCGCGCCCACGCCCTTTGGCGCATAGAGCTTGTGCCCCGCGATAGTGAGCAGATCGACGCCGAGTTCATTTACATCGACCGGCACCTTGCCGAGCGATTGGGCCGCATCGGTGTGGAGGAGGACACCGCGAGCTTTGGCGTACTTGGCGATCTCCCGAATGGGCTGTATGGTGCCGACCTCATTGTTGGCGTGCATGACGCTGATGAGCGTGGTAGTGCTGCGAATGGCGTGCTCAACGGCGTCGGGATCGACAGAGCCGTAGCGATCGACGCGCAGCAGCGTGATCTTGCAGCCGAGCCGGGCCAGGAAATCGCATGGCTGCAAGGTGGCCGGATGCTCGATGGTGCTGGTGATAAGGTGCGGCGAAGTGAACCAGCGCGCGAAGAAGCCCGACATGCGCGCATAGACGGCGCCCTTGATGGCATAATTGGACGCCTCGGTGCCGCCGCCGGTGAATACTATCTCGTCCGGCTGCGCCCCGATCAAGCCGGCGACCTGCGCGCGGGCAAGGTCGATGGCATCATGGGCCGTCTTGCCATAGGCGTGCGTGCTCGACGGATTGCCAAAGTGCATATGCAGATACGGCAGCATGGCATCAAGCACCACCGGATCGATCGGCGTGGTGGCGTTGTAGTCGAGGTAGATAGGTTGCATGGCGCCATTGTATTCAGGCGAGCCGAGCTCCGTAAGGAGCCTGGTTGAGGCGCTCGCACCCGGCCGATCACGCAGTACGGCTCGCCGGGATACAATAACTAACCACAAATACCGTCCCGCAATCCCTCGGAGAACTCACCCATGCAACGCATCTTGCTCCCCATCCTCGCCCTCCTCATCGCCGCCGGCTTCATGCTACCCGCCGCCCCCGCCCGCGAGAAGCCAAAAGGCGACGGCTACGTCACCATCTTCGACGGCAAATCGCTCGACGGCTGGCACATCAGCGCCAAGAGCGGACACAGCGGCAAGAGCAAGAACAAGTCCGGCGGCCACTGGGTCGTCAAAGACGGTTACATCACCGGCACCCAGGACGAACCGGGCAACGGCGGCATCATTGTCACCGACAAGAAGTACAAAAACTTCGAAGTCGTCCTCGAAATGAAAAATGACTTTGGCCTCGACAGCGGCCTCTTCCTGCGCAGCACCGAGGACGGCAAAGCGTACCAGTGCATGATCGACTACTACGAAGGCGGCAACCTGATGGGCATCTACGGCGAAGGCATCGGCGGCTTCCACTTCCGCAACTACAGCTTCCTTGCCACCCCCGACAGGATCACCGCCGACATCAAGGGCAAGGACAAGGCCAAGACTCCCCTTCCTATCTCACCAGAAAAATGGCCGACCTTCTGGAAGGCCGACGACTGGAATGAGCTGAAGGCAAGTATCACCGGCAATCCGCCCACCATCAATACCTGGATCAACGGCACCAAGTTCATGGAATGGACCGACGAGAAGAAACGCCATCCCGACGACGGCGGCATCGCACTGCAAGTACACGGCGGCGCTCCGGACCGCTTCTTCGGCAAATCGGTGCGCTATCGCAAGATCTGCGTGAAGGAACTGAATTGATCGAATTCGTTTAGCGCCCGCCGAAAAACGCCGGACGTCCGATGTTTTGGCGCTGGCGCTAAACGAGGAACGGCTTGGCCTAGGCACAAAACCGGCCGTCATGCTAAAATCACCCCATGCATACCGTGGCCGAGGCCCTGGAAATCGTGCTGCGGCACGCCCAACCGCTGCCACCGGTGAACGCGCCGCTCGGGCCGGAGGCACTCGGTCTCGTGTTGGCGGAGGACATCGCCAGCGATCTCGACATGCCGCCGTTCGACAAGGCAATGATGGATGGCTTTGCGCTCCGCTCTGGCGATCTACGCGACGGGCAGGCCGAGTTGACGATTGTCGAGGAAATCCCGGCCGGCAAGACGCCGGCCGTAGAAGTCAAGACCGGGCAAGCGTCGCGCATCATGACCGGGGCGCCGATTCCCAAGGGCGTCGATGCCGTCGTCATGATCGAACGCTGCGAGCTTTTGGGCAACAAGGTCCGCGTCAACGATCCCAAGGTCCTGGCCGGGCTCAATATCCTGACGCGGGCCAAGGAGATGCGCGTCGGCGAGGTGGTGTTGCACGCCGGCGCTCGCTTGAGGCCGCAGGAGTTCGGGTTGCTCTCGACCGTCGGCCGCGCGACGGTGCGGGTACAGAAAGCGCCGTCGGTCGCGATCCTGTCGACGGGGGACGAGATCGTCGAGCCGAGCGTGAAACCGGGCCCGGGACAGATACGCAACAGCAACGGGCCGATGCTGCTGGCTCAGGTCACCCGTGCCGGCGGCGTGGCCCGTTTTCTTGGCATTGCCCGCGACGAAGCGGACCATCTGCGCACGCTGATCGCGACGGGCTTGCAGAACGACGTGTTGCTCCTCTCCGGCGGCGTGTCGGCTGGCAAGCTCGATCTGGTTCCTGGCGTGCTGGCAGAGCTAGGCGTCGAGCCGCTCTTTCACAAGGTCGCGATGAAGCCCGGCAAGCCGATCCTGTTTGGTGTGAAGCAATCCAAGCTTGTTTTTGGACTGCCAGGCAATCCGGTCAGCTCGCTGGTATGCTTCGAGTTGTTCGTGCGGCCTGCGATCCGTGCGCTGATGTCGCTGCCGCCCGGCCCGTGCTGGGTGAAGGCGACGTTGACGAAGGATTACCCGTACCGCAGCGATCGGCCAACCTATCATCCAGCCCGCTTGCAGATTACCGACGCAGGCCGCAGCGTCGAGCCGACGGCATGGTTCGGCTCGCCCGACCTGCGCGGCGTCCTGCCGGCCAATGCGTTTGTGCTGTTGCCGGAGGGCGATGTGACCCATCGCGCCGGCGATACGATGATGGTGTTGTGCGTGGAGAACGACGACTAAACGTTGTGGCACGGTCAGGAGACCGTGCCACAACGAGGTGAAATCACACGGAGGTGAGCCATGGCTGCAGGAACGATTCGCATGAAGACCGCACCGGCCGCAAAGACGCAGCCAGCACCAGCGCCAACTACCCAGGCGCCGGCGCCGCAGTACGCGGCCCTCTATTGCTTCGCGGCCACGGCGGCCAGCAGTGTGTTGCTCTGGATGTGCTTTCATCCGCTGTCCTGGGGCTTTCTCGGCTGGGTCGCGCTCGTGCCGTTTCTGGTCCTGGTCCGCTCGCAGGCTCGGCCGTCGTTCGTTTACCTGTGCGCGTTTCTGTGCGGGCTTGGCTTCTTCGTGCCGGTGTTGCAGTGGATGAGCGTGGCCGATCGCTCGATGGCCGCGGCCTGGCTAGCGCTCAGCGCTTATTGCGCGCTCTATTTTGTGGCAGCGCTCGCATGCCTTCGCCGGCTGGAGCGATGGCGGCTGCCGCTGGTTGTTTCCGTGCCGCTGGTGTGGATTGCCCTCGAGTACTTCCGCTCGTTTTTCATGTCGGGTTTCGCCTGGTACTTCCTGGCCCACACCCAGCACGAATATCTGGCGATGATTCAGATCACCGATCTGGGCGGCGTCTACCTTGTCAGCTTCGTGGTCGCGGCCGTCAATGCGTTGCTCTTCGACATCGCCTACCAGTTCCCCGAAGTGCGCCGCTGGTTTGGCCAGGCCGAATTGGAGCCCTACCGCACGTATTCAAGCCTGGAAATCCTCAATCGCAGCTTCCTGTCGGAATGGCTGTTCCGGCGTAACTTGATCCTCGAGGCGGCTGCCACGGCGTTGCTATTGATAGGGACCTATGCGTATGGCACGATGCGCCTGGGCCAGACCGATGTCAAGGCGGGGCCGACGGTGTGCTTGCTCCAGAGCAACCTCGACCAGCGGCTGCGCGAGAGTGCGCTGGCCGCGGAAGACATCAGCCAGCACTTCGCGGCATTGAGTCTGCGTGCCACGCAAACGCGGCCCGATCTGGTGATTTGGCCGGAGACGAGCTTTCCGCGTCCGTGGGTTCAAGTATCCCCGGATTTGCCGATCGAAAAGGCGCCGATGGAATGGCGCAATGCCGAGGCCAGCATCCGCGACGGGCTGAAGGATTTCGCCGGCAAGTTCGAGAAGGCACAGCGCGTGCCCCACCTCCTCGGCATGAATACGCACTATCTCGATGAGAACGGCCGGCACGTGCGCTTCAATTCGGCGGTGCTACTCAGCGCGCAGGGGAACGTCGTCGGCCAATTCAATAAAATGCACCGCGTCCCCTTCGGCGAGTTTGTGCCGTTCAAGGATTGGCTCCCTTTCCTGGCGTGGCTGACCCCCTATGAAGGCGACTTCGGCATCAAGAGCGGTGAGAAGTTCACTCGCTTCGAGGTCGGCAAGTACCGCTTCGGCGTATTGGTCTGCTTCGAGGACACCGATCCGTGCCTGGCAAGGCGCTATCTGGAAAACAGCGCTGACGGGGAACCGGTCGACTTTCTCGTCAACATCTCGAACGACGGCTGGTTCGACGGCTCCAACGAGCACGAGGCGCATCTGGCGGTGAGCCGCTTTCGCGCCATCGAATGCCGGCGGGCGATAGTGCGTGCCGTCAACATGGGCGTTTCGGCGGTGATCGATTCATACGGACGCGTGCTGAAACCGCAGGAGGTTCCCGGAATGCCGCCGCCACCGGTGTGGCGGGTGACCGAGGAGTTGATGGGCTATGCCGAGCTGCCGGCGTCGGAGTGGCACGAGTTCAAAAAGAAACCGGGCATCCTGCGGGCGGTGGTTCCGATTGATCGCCGCTTCAGCTTTTACGTGGTGGCCGGCGACTGGCTGCCGATCGCCTGCTGGGCCATCCTGCTGGGCGGCGCGGCGTGGACAGTCTGGCGGCGACGACTTGCGTCGAAGGCTGCCGGAGTGGCGACGTGAATCCTCTGGCAGACTTTGCCGGGAGGGCGAGGCTCCCGCCGAGCCGAGAATTGTAATCATTCCATATTGTTGCACGCCCCGGCTCGGCAGGAGCCTCGCCCTCCCAAATGCGCCTGAGCGATCGAGAAATGCGATGAACCCTGCACTGAATGATCGACGCTCACCGCTCATGCCGTGGCTGCGCTGCGTCGGCTACTTTGTCATCGCCTATGTTGGATTGGTGCTGATGTTGCTCTTCTTGGAAAACAAGCTGGTCTTTCGCCCGAGCTCTGCTGCCGATGCCTGGGTGCCGCCGCCGAGTCCAGGCATCGAGGACGTGACCCTGACCACCGCCGACGGCACGCGTATCCACACCTGGTGGTGCCCTGTAAGCGATTCCGATCAGGCGATCCTCTACTGCCACGGCAACGCGGGAAACCTCAGCCATCGCGGCGGGTCCATCGTCAAGCTGAGTAGGATCCTCGGCGCGTCGGTCCTCATCATCGATTATCCAGGCTACGGCAAAAGCGAAGGCATCCCTACCGAACAAGGCTGTTATCAGGCTGCCGACGCGGCGTATGCCTGGTTGCACGAGGAGAAGAAAATCGCCCCGCACAAGATCATGCTCTACGGAGCGTCGCTGGGCGGCGGCGTCGTCACCGATCTGGCGACGCGTAAGGACCATCGTGCCCTGATCCTGGTGAAAACGTTCACATCGCTTCCCGGCGTCGCGTCGGACATCTACTGGTGGCTGCCGGTGCCGAAGCGGATGCTGATGAAGAACCAGTTCGACACCTTGAGCAAGATCGGCTCATGCCCGCGGCCGGTGTTCATCGCGCACGGAACGGCAGACCGGTTGATCCCGCACCATCACGGCGCGAAGCTGGCCGAGGCCGCCAAGGAGCCCAAGCGTTTTCTCTCGCTTGCAGGGGCGGATCATAACGATCCGTTGTCGGAGGAGTTCTTCACGTCGCTGAAAGAGTTCTTGCGCCTGCATCCCGTGGACATGCCTTAACCCGGATTATTCAAGACGCAGACATTGAACCACAGAGGCACAGAGAACACAGAGAAGAGTCATATTAGGTAGAATACACTATGTCCGTGTTAGTCGGACCAAGATATCGCCGCAACTCATTATCCCAATTGGTTTTCTCTGTGTTCTCTGTGGTGAATAATTCGGGTTAATCACCGCTCGGGCCGAATGGGACCCATCAATCCTTCGTTGTTGTCCTTCTTGAATTCCGCCTTGGACTCAATCGCGGGCAGCTCGATCTTGTCGGCTGCGAAGCCAATCGCGAGAGCGGCTGCGATGGCGCCGGCGAAGACAGCCCAATGCCACCAGGGCCGCGGCGAGGGGGGCACCAGCGGCGGCAGATTGTTGGCCCAGCGCCGGCCGGGCATGATCGTGTCGAACTGCCGCACCGCAGTCACGACCTGTGCGATTTGCTTGCGCGCTTGCGGATTGTCCGGATCGACTTCGAGCACTTCCAGATACGCCCAGATCGCCTGACCAAGGTCGCCTGCCTTCACGAGGTTCTCCGCGCGCTCCAGGCCGCCCTGTAGATGGCTCACGTAATCCACCAGCAAATCCAGATCGGCCTGGCAGCTCGGGCAACGCCGCGTGATCTCTCGCAACGGCTTCGTGCACTGGGGGCAGTTCGGCATGGGATGACTCCAGCAAGAATCATCCACGAAGGGCACGAAGGACACCAAGAGAAATGCACGAGTGAATTGTGTTACGACTGACAATCGCTTGAAAAACAGGATTCATCCTCCAGGATGCTTCATTTCTGTCTTTCCACTCTTGGTGCCCTTCGTGTCCTTCGCGGATGATTTTCCTTACAGTAAATACGCGTAATTCAGGAGCCGATCGTTCAGCGCCGAGCTTGACTCCTCCATGCGCTTGCGGTCGCCCGAGGACATGGCCTCCCGGACGATGCGGCACAGGTCCTCCAGTTCGCGCTTGTCGGCCGGATTCTCGACCTTGGGGATCACGTCCTGCTCGGTCTTCTTGAGGACTTCGACGGCATCGCGGTATTCGGACGTGTCCTCCAGCGTCTCGCTGCGTTTCATCAAGTCTTCGTTGATGCGCTTCATCTTCATGATCTGCCCGGCATCGAGCTGGTCGGCGCCGGATTGCTGGATGGCGAAGCGTTTCTTTTGGCCGGTGTAGATATCGTGGATCTGCACGGTGAGGATGCCGTCGTCGCCGTATTCGAAGGTGACTTCGATGGCGCCATCGCGCTGCTGGCGGGCCGGCTTGAACTCCCAGGGAATCTCGGCGAGCTTGACGTTTTCCTGGTTGCCGACGTCGTCGTACACATCGCCTTCGAAGACGCTGATGATGACGCGCTCGGCCGGGTCGGCAACGGGGTGATAGGTCTTCGTGAACGAGCACGGGATATCGACGCCGCGCTTGATGATCGGATCGAGATACACCTGGCGCTTCTCATTGATCGGATTGGCGCACAGCGAATGTTCAAGCTTGACGCTGTAGGCGTGATTATCGAGCCCCGGGGCGCCCTGCAAAATCGCGGCAACGATGGCGGCCCCTTGCGCGACGCAGGTCATCGGATCGACCTTCTCGAACGATTCGGGCTCCTTGCCGCCGAGTTTCTCGGAGACGAACCTCCGCACGAGCGGAATCTTGCTACAGCCGCCCACGAGCAGAATCTTGTCGATGTCCTTGGGCCTCATGCTGCGCAGCGACAGTGCCTCATCGATGGCCTGGCCCGATCGAACGACGAGCGGCATTATTTCCTGCTCGAAGGCCTGGCGATCGATTTCCTCTTCGAGGCTCAAGTGCTTATCGGGGACCAACTCGGCCTTGCGGGCGATTGCCGTGGTCTGGCTCGACAGCTCGATCTTGGCCTTCTCGACGGCCAGCATGAACTGCGTCTTGTAGGGGGACGTCAGGATGTCGTAGCCATTCTTCTCCATGAAGCGGCGTGCCAGGAGATTGCCGAGGGCGGAATCGAGATCATCGCCGCCGAGCTTGCCGACGCCCTTGCTGGAGATTTCTTCGAACACGCCGTGATGGATGCGGAGAATGGTCACGTCAAGCGTGCCGCCGCCGAAGTCGTACACCAGCACCGTTTGATCTTGCTGGGCGTTGAGGCCGTAGCAGATGGCCGCGGCCGTCGGCTCGTTGATGAGCGTCAAGACCTGCAGGCCGGCGGCGCCCGCGCACAGCTTGGTCGCGTGGCGGGCAAGTCCCTTCGAGTTGGCGGGAATCGTGACGACGGCCTTGGTGAAGTTCTCGTTGATAGCCTTCTGGGCGTCCATCTTCAGCTTAGTGAAGAGCATGGTGGCGATCTGCTCGGTGCGCAGCGTTTGGCCGACGAAGGGCACACGCTCGCCGGAGCCGAGGATGCGCTTGATCGAGCGAATGGAACGTTCTTCGTCGAAGTTTTCCTTGGCTTCCTGCCCGAAGGCGAGGCTGCCGTCGCGCCGCATGGTGACGACCGAGGGGGTCCACTTCTGCCCCTCGCTGTTGGGCAAGACGTCGGCCTGGCCGTACTGGAAATTCGCTGCTACCGAATTGCTGGTTCCGAAGTCGATGCCGATGTAGGGCATTTTGTCTATCCGTTGGCTGGAGGCGGGGGCGCTTGCTCTTTAGGGCACGATATCAAATTACACAGCCGCTGGGCAGTTCTCCAGTAGTTTTTTTACCTAACGATGAAGTGTGCGGATTCGGGACAGGATGGGCGTTTTCGCCGCAATCGTTAGCGAGAGCTCTCGCAAAGGCGAGTTGATCTCAGACCTTCGGCTTGTGCACAAGAATCGGCAACCTCGACCCGCGGATCACCTTGTCGGCGACGCTGCCCAGCAACAGACGGGACAGTCCCCCGCGGCCGTGCGTCTCGATGGCGATCATGTCGAGGGGAGGCTTGGCACTCTCCAAGATCGCCACGCCGGGTTGCTCCTCGACGATGACGCGGGTGTGTACGTTCAGATCCTCGCTGCGCAGACGCTGCGCGACTTTCTCCAGATACTCGCTCGCCTCCTTCTTCAGCTCGGCATGGGTCCTCTCGACCCGCTCCATGATGTCGGTGGCAACGCTGCCGAAGATCGCCGGCTCGGCAGGAAGCGTCAAGGGATAGACGGGGGTAACGACGCGGAGCAACGTGTAATCCGCCTGCATCGCCTTGCCAAGCGTCAACGCGGGCTCGAGGATTTGCTCGGCGAGCGGCGTTCCGTCGAGCGGGATCAACAGGTGCTTGAACCCGAGCTCCTTGGCCAGATCGGGCGGTTGCTCCTGCGGATGGGCGGCAAGGTGCGGACCAGTTCGTCCGTCGTGCTGCCGAGCCAAAAACGCCCCAGGGGTCCGCGCCCGTGCGTGGTCATCACGACCCAGTTGGCCCGCAGGCTGTCGGCCTGCTCACGAATCACCGCAGGCACGTCGCCATCCACGTTGCGGATGGACACGGGAACCGAGAGCCGATCCTGCACCTGCTTCTGAATGGCGTGGAGATAGTCCCGTTCCTTGTTGCGCAACTCCTGATCGAGAGTGTTGTCGAAGACCTGCAACTCCGCATAGGTCGAATCCAGGAGCGAGTGCACGTGCAACAAGTTCAGCGAAGCATTCATGCGCCGGGCCATGCTCATTGCGAGCGGCAAGGCGTGTTCGCCAAACGTCGAACCGTCCAGCGGAACCAGGATGGAGCGGATCATGATAGTCTCCTTTTTCAAGAGCGGCGTGGGCGAGAATCTGCTTGATCGAAGAGCAAACCTAATGCCAAATCCGGCGGCCCAGGCGAAAGGCGAGGGAAATGTGCTAGGCCGCCGTCCCTGTCATTATACCGCTCTCCGTCAATCCGGAGGACGCCCAGGGGTGAGGTACTCCGAACCGCTGGGATTCGGAGTACCTCATCCCACGCCTTGCCGAAATGCATAAGATAACCGCATGATCCCCCCAGCGAACACTCTCGGCACGGCAATACCATGAGCAGCGCGGCGCACACGAACTCGGTTCCGCGACGGAAGAAAGGCGAGTCCAACGGACGCCCCCCCGTCGATCTCGCGCGCATCCAGGCGGCGGTGCGTGAAATCCTGCTGGCCATCGGCGAAGACCCCGATCGCGAGGGGCTCCTCGAAACCCCCCAGCGCGTCGCCCGCATGTACGAGGAGCTGTTCGCGGGTTTGCACAAGAATCCTGCCGGCGTCCTCGGCAAGACTTTCAGCGAGAAATACGACGAGATGGTGCTCGTCAAGAACATCGGCTTCGAAAGCATGTGCGAACATCACCTGCTGCCGTTCTTCGGCAAGGCCCATATCGCCTATTTGCCAAACGGGCGAATCGTCGGCTTGAGCAAGCTGGCGCGGGCCGTCGATGCCCTGGCGCGCCGTCCTCAGGTGCAGGAGCGGATGACGCAGGAACTGGCCGATCTGGTGATGCGCGAATTAAATGCCCGCGGCGTCGGCGTGGTGCTGGAGGCGTCGCACACCTGCATGGCGATCCGCGGCGTGCGTAAGCCGGATAGCCTGTGCACCACGAGCGCCATGCGCGGCGTCTTCCAGACCAACCTCTCGACGCGATCCGAGTTCATGGCGCTCCTACAAACAGGGAAATAGCGTGGTTGCCACGTTCTGTCTGCGGCTCGCGGCCGGCCTGATCTTGATGCTGCCGCTGCTCGCGCCCGCGCAGATTCCGCCGCGTTTCTATCGCGTGCACTTCTTGACCGCCCTGGGGCTGCTGGCCGTGGCCGGGTTTTTTCTCACAGATCAGGCCACGCTCGCTTTCTGGCTGATGTTCACAGCGGCGACGGTCGGCTGCGTGATCGGATCGATCGTCTGGCATCTGGACGGAGCGCCCGGGGGGAAGTGGACCATCTACTTGATGCCGATCGCGCTGGCAGCTTGCCTCATCTACGGCGGCATGTTGCAACGCGGGACCGCTGACGCACCACTGCGCATCGCCGACGATGTGCTGGCCGCCCTGGTCATCGGCAGCGCGACGACGGCCATGCTGATGGGACACTCGTACTTGATCTCGCCGGCAATGTCGATCTCGCCCCTGATGCGGCTCCTCGCGGCGGTCGGCACGGCGGTGATCCTGCGCATCGCTCTCGCCTGCTTCGGGCTATGGGAGTGGACCTCGAGCCAAAGCGTGAGCAACCCGGAAACGGAGTTGCTGCTCTGGTTGCCGGTGCGCTGGCTGCTCGGCCTGATCGCTCCGCTTGTACTCGGCTGGATGGCGTGGGAGGCGGCACGCATTCGCTCGACGCAATCGGCGACGGGGATTCTCTACGTCGTCGTGATCGTTTGTTTTCTTGGTGAGTTGACGAGCCAATTGTTGGTGGAAAAGACAGGATTCACTATCTGATTCTGTTCGCCGCTTGCGGCTTGGCGCTCGCGTGTTGCCTTGCGAGCGCCAAGCCGCAAGCGACGAACTTGGAACAACTATCGTGAAAGTTACGCTAGCCTGCCCGTCCTGTGATCAGCCCGATGCCATGCCCGTCGATCAGCCAAACGACTGGCAATGTACCGCCTGCGACCATCGCTTGCATTTGAATGCAGCCGAATCGTCGCTGCCGACTTGCGTCGTGTGTGGCAATCACGAACTCTACAAGAAAAAGGACTTCCCGCACTGGCTCGGCATGACCATCCTCATCGTTGCCGTGATTCTGTCGACGGTCACCTACTACTCCTACGAGAAGTGGTGGTCGTGGTCGTTCCTGATCGGCTCGGCGATCGTGGATGGCGTGATGTATCTCTTGGTCGGCGACGTCGTCGTCTGCTATCGCTGCGAATCGCACTACCGCGGCTTCAAGGCGACCGCGGCGCATCACCCCTTTGAGATCACCATCGGCGAACGCTACCGCCAGGAACGCATTCGCCTACAGGGGTCAGGGGTCAGGAGTCAGGAGTCAAAAAATGCGAAGACACCGGATAGCTCTGACTCCTGACCCCTGACTCCTGCCCCCTGCCCCCTGCCCCCTGAGGCCTCCCGTGGATCTGCGCCGACTTCAAGACGATCTGCACGGTTTCTTCAAGGGGGAGGTTCTCTGCGACGATGTTTCGCGCCACCTCTACAGTACCGATGCCAGCATCTTTCAAGTGAAGCCGGCTGGTGTCGTGTTGCCTCGCGATGAGGACGACGTGCGTCATCTCGTGCGCTATGCGCAAGAGCACGGGATCGCCCTGATCGGCCGCGGCGCGGGGACAGGGTTGGCCGGCGAGTCGCTGGGGACCGGGCTGGTCGTCGATCTCAGCAAACATTTCCGCGCCATCGTTGAAGTGGGTACTGACAGCGTGCGCGTGCAGCCAGGCGTCACCTATGCCGCCCTCAACGCCAGGCTCGCGGAGAGTGGCCGACGCTTCGCCCCCGACCCGGCCAGCGGCGCCGTCTGCACCATCGGCGGCATGCTGGCGAACAACGCCTCGGGCTCCCGCGCCATCAAGTATGGCACGACGCGCGAACATGTCCGCTCCCTGCGCGCGGTCCTCGACAATGGCGATGCCGTTTCGTTCGCACGCGATTGGCAACCGCATCGGGAGGACGAGGCCGCCTCGCACGCTCACGACATCGCGACTGCCCTCAGCGTGCTCCTGGCGCAGAACCAGGAACTGATTCAGGCGGCCAGGCCCCGGGTGCCGTTCAATCGCCTTGGCTATCAACTGGACGGCGTCCTCCGGGTGCAATCCTTCGATCTACCTCGCTTGCTCGTCGGTTCCGAGGGGACGCTTGCCCTCTTCACCGAGGCGACGCTGCAAACGATGCCGATCCCGGTCGGCCGCTGTCTGGTGCTTGTCAACGTCGTCAGTCTCGAACGCGCCATCCAGGCGGCCCAGCGCGTCCTGACCACCGGCCCGTCGGCCTGCGAGCTGATCGATCGCCGGCTGCTAAGTCTGGCGCGCGGCAGCGAAAGCATGGGCCTGGTTTCCCCTGCGGCCGAGGCGGTGCTCTTCATTGAATACGAAACCGATTCGCTCGCCGACGCGCGCCGCCTCGCCGATGAATTGGCCCAGCGCCTGCACCAGGATGCATCCGTGATCCAAATCACCGTGGCGACCGAACCCGGTCAGCTTGATGCGATCTGGCAGATTCGCAAGGTGGCGCTGCCGAGCTTGTACAGCAAGAAGGGAGGCCCCCAGGCAATCGCCTGCATCGAGGATGTCGCCGTTCCCCTCGACGTGCTGCATGAATACCTGCGCCGGGCCCAAGACATCCTGCAGGAGCACGAGGCCACAGCGAGCTTCCTGGTGCATGCCGGCGCGGGCCAGGTGCATACGCGGCCGTTTTTGGATTTGCAAAAGCCGGACGACGTGTCGCGCCTCTGGGCGGTCGCCGAGAAGGTACACACTCTCGCCATCGAGCTGGGGGGTACCGTATCGAGCCAGCATGGCACGGGGCTGGCGCGCACGCCGTGGGTCGCCCGGCAGTGCGGGCCGCTCTATCCCATCTTCAGGCAGGTCAAGTCGATCTTTGACCCGAAGAATATCTTCAATCCCGGCAAGATCGTCGATCCCGATCCGACGCTGGGCGCGTGCTCCTTGCGCGGCATGAATTCTGCCGATCGGCTGACGCTGCCTCTGTCGCTCGCCTGGCAGCCGGAAGCGATTTTGCTCGAAGCGAACCACTGCAACGGCTGCGGGCAGTGCCGCACGGAGTCGCCCGGCCAGCGCATGTGTCCGATTTTTCGGGCCACGCATTCGGAGGACGCGTCCCCCCGCGCCAAAGCGAATTTGCTGCGTGACCTTCTGCAGCAGCAAGCCAATGGCTTGCAGCTCAGCTCCGAGGAGGTCCGCACGGTCGCGGATCTGTGCGTTCATTGCAAGATGTGCGCCACGGAATGCCCGGCCTCGGTCAATATTCCGAAGCTGATGCTGGAGGCGAAAGCCGCCAACGTCGCCGAGCATGGCATGGATCGCAGCGACTGGTTCTTCGCCCGGCTCGAACACGTGCTGCGCTGGGGAAGCGGCGCGTCGTTCCTCGCCAATCTGGCGCTGCGCGGCCGAACCTCGCGCTGGCTCTTGGACAAGCTCTTCGGGCTCGCGCCGCAGCGCCGGCTGCCCAAGCTTTCCTCGCGTTCCTTCATGGCGCGGGCCAAACGGCGCGGCTGGACGCGCAAGCCAAATGGCGCCAAGCCGATCGTGCTGTATTTCGTCGATCTCTATGCCAACTACGTGGAGCCGCAAATCGCCGAGGCCACCGTCGCCGTCTTGCATCACCATGGCTTCGACGTGTACATTCCCTCCGACCAGCACGGCAGCGGCATGGAGGCGCTAGTGCATGGCGATGTCGAAACGGCGCGCGAGATCGCCCAGAAAAATTTACGTTTGCTCGTCGAAGCGGCCCGCGCCGAATGGCCGATCATCTGCTCCGAGCCGAGCGCTGCCGTCATGCTCAAGCAAGATTACCTCGACCTGCAAGCCGATGACGATGCCCTCGCCGTCGCGGAACGAACGGTGGAACTGACGTCATTCCTCTGGCAACTGCATCAAGAGGGCCGGCTGCGCACCGATCTGCGGCCGCTCGATGTCAGCATCGGCCATCACGTCCCGTGCCACATCAAGGCGCTGGGCGGCGCGATCCCTGGCCCGGAATTGTTGAAACTCATCCCGCAGTTGCGCCTGCACACCATCGACGTCGGCTGCTCGGGCATGGCGGGGACGTTCGGCATGAAGTCAGCCAACTATGAACTCTCGCGCCAGGCGGGCGAGGCGATGCTGACGCAGGTGCGCCGGCCTCGGAATCTCTTCGGCTCCACCGAGTGCAGCACCTGCCGGATGCAGATGGAAGATGGCGCCGAAAAACGCACGCTGCACCCCGTGCAATACCTGGCCCTGGCGTACGGCCTGATGCCCAAGGCGGCGGAGCGTTTGCGCGAACCGATGGGGGAACTGGTGCTGCGATGACCGTACTCTTATTTGCACGTGCCAGAGATTTGCTCGGCATCGACCGCCTCGAGATCGACGAGGCGGCGACCGTGGGCGATTTGCGCCGCCGTTTGACGCAGCTCTATCCGAAGCTGGCGGGCCTGGCAGCGGTATCCGCCTTCGCGGTCAACAATGAATTTGCAAGCGACACGACGCCGATCCCGGCGAACGCCGAGGTTGCCCTGTTGCCTCCGGTGAGCGGGGGGTAAGATAGTGTCATGATCCGCCTGACGCGCGCTGCCATCGATTACCTGGCACTCACCGAGGAAGTGCGCCGCGGCGATTGCGGCGCCGTCGTCCTGTTCCTCGGCACCGTGCGCGAGCTGACTGGCGAGCGCGTCACCGTGGCTCTCGATTACGACGCCTATCCAGCGATGGCGGAAAAGAAGATGGCCGAGATCGAGGCCGAGACACGCAAACGCTGGCCGGTGGGCGCGATGATCCTCGAGCATCGCCTCGGGCACCTGGAAGTCGGCGACATCAGCGTCGCGGTCGCCGTCAGTTGCCCCCATCGCGTCGAGGCGTTTGAAGCATGCCGCTACGCGATTGATCGGCTCAAGGAATTGGTGCCGATCTGGAAGAAGGAAAACTGGGCCGACGGCTCGACCGAATGGGTGCACCCAGGGGCATGAATTCTTCGTTTAGATTCCTACCTTTCAACTTCTCCGCAAGATGCGAAGTAGTGTTGTTAGACATGCGTAGGCGTTGTTCGCTTGGCGATTTCGCGTGCGTGTCGCGCGAAACCGCCAAGCGAGCTTCGGTGACGTATGACGGAAAGGGTTGCGGCTCGTCCGCGTTGACGAGGAAATGGATTACTTGCTAATGAACTTGCCTACCATCAATAATTCCGCCGGCGCCGGTCCGCTGCTCGATACTTTCGGGCGTGTGCACAACAACCTGCGCATCAGCGTGACCGATCGCTGCAATCTGCGCTGCACCTATTGCATGCCGGAAGAAGTGACGTTCATGGACAAGCAGGAACTCCTCACCTTCGAGGAGATGGCGCGCTTCGTCGAGATCGTCGCACCCCTGGGGATTGACAAGATACGACTGACCGGCGGCGAGCCGCTCTTGCGGCGTGATCTGCCGCGGCTGGTCGCCATGCTGTGCAAGATCCCCGGCATCCGCGACGTCGGCCTGACGACCAATGGCATCCTGCTGACACATCTCGCGCAGCCGCTCTTCGACGCGGGACTGCGCCGCATCAACATCAGCCTCGACACCCTCGATCCCGAGCGGTTCCGCCAGGTCTCCCGCCGCGACGGGCTGGACAAAGTCCTCGAAGGCATCCAGGCTGCCAAGCAAGCCGGATTCGAGCCGATCAAGATCAACGCCGTCAGCATCCGCAGCATCACGGAGCACGAGGTCGTGCCGCTGGCAAACTTCGCCCGCGCCGAGGGCCTGGAGATGCGTTTCATCGAGTACATGCCGATCGGCGCCGACGACTGGGAGCGAGAGAAGGTCTACTTCGCGCATGAGATTCTGGAGCAGATCGAGCAGCACGTCGCTCCGCTCGCGCCGGCCAAGAACTACGACCCGAATGCCCCCGCGATGGAGTTCGATTACGTCGATGGCCGCGGCCGAGTCGGCATCATCGCCTCGGTCTCGCGCCCCTTCTGCATGAGTTGCAACCGCGTGCGCCTGACCGCCGACGGCAAGCTGCGCAACTGCCTGTTCGCGCTCAAGGAAGTGGATCTGAAGCCGATGCTGCGCGGCAGCGCAACGCCCGAGGAAATCGCGACAATCGTGCGCGGCAACATCTGGGAGAAGTGGGAAGGACACGAGATCAACACCGCTCGCTTCGTCAAACCGACGCGGACGATGCATACGATCGGCGGATAGGGATCCGACACCCAGGAATCGCTGCGATCATCCTGGGGCTTGTCGAATCAAACGCCGACGGCTTGCAGGCGAGGACGTGTCGGCGCAATGGCCGTATTGACTTCGACGGCAGCAAGGTCGAACCAGAGGGCGTCGCCATCGTCCAGCAGGTTCAGGCCGACCCAGTTAATGACGCGTGGGTCATCCTGGTCGAGTTCGAATGTGGCAACGGTCGGTGTGCCGTCCATGAAATGGAGGCGCCCCATGGTGCCAGTGCGCTGCAGGTAAAATCGCCGCACGCGATAGCCGGGAATGCGATTGAGATTATCGTCTCGCCCCGACAAAGGCAGACAGATCAGCTTGATCAGTTTCTCCTGGCAGCCGGCCAAGTGCCTGGTCAGTCCCAGTAGGCGTTGGCCATGCTTACAGAAGGCATTCAACCCAACCGCGACCGGTGCACCGTCAGGCCAAAGGGGCTCGTAGCCCACGAAATCGGCCTTCTCGGTTTGACGATCCCGCGAAGGATCACGACGAAAAAGGAGAATCAAAGTGCGTGACATCCAGGGCCGCTCTCCAATCTACGGGTAACGAATTTAGCATGCGGCCGGGGAACTGCGGAACATCCATACTCCACCGCCAACTCCCACAACCGCTGTAACGCCAGAAGCTAGGGTATACAGTGTTGTCGCAGTTAACATAGTCAAGTCGGGGAGGTTCGGCTAGCAGCCCGTTGAAAAACGCCTCTTGACAGGCATGGTATGCTGTTGCCCAGATGTTGGGGATATCAACGTACCGAAGACCAAGGAGTCACGATGGCTCTGGGCAAACGAAAACGCGAAGAGCAAGGGCTGTGGATCGCTACCACTG
>SHZY01000224.1 GCA_009692065.1 Gemmataceae bacterium | reverse complement strand
TCCGGATTGGGGGTCTGAAGTCGCTGGCGTTTATCATGCTGCGACTTCTTTGGTTTCCTGTGCTTGGGTTGCGGACGCCTTGAAGATCGCTTACGCTTAGCCATCCGTGGCTCTCCCGATGGGTTTGATGAATTTTCCAATCACCAACCCATCGCGGAGAGCCGCTTTTTTGCGAATAGCAGTCTCGTCGGTCAAAGCACGAGTTCGTCTAAAGGGCAGTTTGAAACGTGTGCCACTCGCCGTTGCGAAGTGCGAGCATGTTTGAAGATAATTTCGACTAACAGAATCGAACGGTACTCCTGCACTACATTGGCAGAGCCAGAAGGGGGGACTGTCCCCGGTCACTCGTAGCGCATCGCTTCGATCGGGTCGAGTCTCGACGCCTTCCAGGCGGGGTAGAACCCAAACACGATGCCGATGCTTACCGAGACAACGAACGCCGCCACGATGGCCGGGATCGACATCTCCATCGGCCAGGTCGTGAAATAGTTGACCACCTGCGCCGCGAGACGCCCCAGCAACACGCCCAGGATGCCGCCGAAAACGCAGAGCATGACCGCCTCGATGAGAAATTGCCGCAGCACGTGATAGGAACGGGCGCCCACCGCCATCCGCAACCCGATCTCCCGTGTCCGCTCAGTGACGGAGACGAGCATGATGTTCATGATGCCCACGCCCCCGACCACCAGAGAGATCAAGGCCACGATCAGCAACATGCCGGTCATTGTGGCGGAGGTGGTGGACATGAACCTGGTGATCTCGGCCATGTCGCGGAGATTGAAGTCGTCCGGCTCGTCAGCCCGCAGGCGGTGCCGCTGGCGCAGCAGGGCTGTGATCTCATGGGTGGCGTCGGGAATCTCCTCCGTCGAGACTGCCTTGACCATGATCTGATCGACGCTGATGAAGCGGATTGGCTGCGGCGTATTGGCCAGTTGCGCCGCCGATCGCTTGGAATAGAGCGGAGTCGCCGGGGGATACAAGTTGCTGAGCGTGTTGACCTGGTCCGACGTGGAACCGGCACTGGCCGTCTCGGCGCTCTGATTGACGCTGCCGGCGCTCTTGCCGGCGACGCGGTACTTGATCGTGGACCATGGGGCCAGCACAACATCGTCCTGGTCCCGGCCCATCATGCTCGCCCCCTTGGGAGTCAGCACGCCGATCACGCGGAGCGCGACGTTTCTGATCCGGATGTCATTACCCAGCGGAGATTCGTCTGGAAACAGCCGTTTCACGATCGTTTCGCCTATGAGGCAGACGCGATTGGCGTTGGCCACGTCGCTGTCGGTGAACGGATCGCCGGCCGACAGCTCTTGCCAATCGCGAACCGCCAGATATTCAGGCGTGGCGCCATAGATGTTCATCGGCACGCAGTTGCGATTGCCGTAGACCACCTGTGTGCGCACATCCACAACGGGGCTGACGGCGGCCACGGAGAGACACTGGCGGCGGATTTGCACGGCGTCCTCCGGCGTCAGCGACAGGACGCTGCCGGCGCCAAACGTGACGCCGCCGGTGGCAGCCACGCCGGACTGCACGATGATCGTGTTGGCCCCCATGCTGGCGACCGACTTCTTGATGGCCGCGCGCGAGCCTTGCCCGGTTTCCACGATGGCGATCACGGCGGCGATGCCGATGATGATTCCCAGCGACGTGAGCGCCGAGCGGAGCTTGTTGCGCCGCAGCGCGCCGACGGCCGTGCGCAGCGTGGCCGGCATCAGGACCGATAGGGCCGATCCGCCAGCCGCCACTCCTGGCGAGCGGGGGGCCGACCCCGGCTGCGCCGCTGCGCCCGCCCCCTGTTCTTCCGCAGGCGCCAACGGCGTCCATGCCGGAGTCAAGAGCATGTCTTGGTCGCCGTCCTGCCTGGCCGAAGTCGTCGGACTTCGGAACTCAGACCCCCGAGGTCTCATGACTTCAGCCGTGCCGCCGGCCCCGTCGCTTATCCCAGGCCCAAGTGCAGCCCCGCGCGGCGTCACTTCATCTCCGGCGATCAGGCCGTCCACGATCCGAATCGTCCGATGGGCAAAGGCCGCCACGTCGGCGTCGTGCGTGACCAGCAAGACCGTGATGCCCGACTCGTTGAGCTGCTGGAACATCCGCAGGATTTCAACGCTGGTGTGCGAGTCGAGATTTCCGGTCGGCTCGTCCGCCAGCACCAGCGTGGGGTTATTGACCAGTGCCCTGGCTATGGCCACGCGTTGCTGCTGCCCTCCGGACATCTGCGACGGCTCGTGTTCCATTCGGTCGCTGAGCCCGACGCGGCTGAGCAAGTGGACGGCTCTCTGGCGCGCTTGGTCCAGCGACGGCCGTTGTGGCGCGTAGTCCAGCGGCATCAGCACATTGCTCAGCGCGCTGGTCCGCGGCAGCAGGTTAAAATTCTGAAAGACGAAGCCGAGCTTTTGCGTGCGGACCAATGCCCGTTCGTTTGGCCTCAGGCGGCTCATCTCCTGGCCGTCGAACCAGTATTCCCCGGAGCTGGGATGGTCGAGGCACCCCAGGATGTTCATGAGAGTGGTTTTTCCGGAGCCAGAGGCGCCCATCAGCGCGACCATCTCGCCCTGGCGTATGGAAAGCGACACGCCGCGCAGCACCGGCACATCGACCTCGCCGAGATGGTAAGTTTTAAACAGGTTGTGGACGCGGATCAGTTCCATGGGCCTTCAATCATCAGCGTCGTGAACGCCGCGGGAATTTCGGCACGAACGGATTGGCCGCCTCGGCCGACGCTTCCACCCGTGCCTGCCCGACTATCACGACCAGTCCCTCATGAATCCCTTCGCTGCTGATTTCCGTGAACGCCCCGTCGCTCGATCCGATCCGTACATCGATCGGGCGGACCAGGTGGCCGTTGCTCACCCACACGCGCCCCCGATCTGCTTCACGGCGTTCCTCCCTCACCTGCTCCACGAGCGGTGGCGCAGCGTCTTTGGCCGTGGTCGCGTCGGGCGTTGCCGCAGTCCCTCGTTCGCCGGACGAGTGTTCGCCGTGCGGCGGTTTCCCTTTGTGCGGCGCATTTTCCCGGTCCGGCTCGGCGTCGTCGTCGAACCCAGGGACGATTTGCTCCGGCCGTGGCTGCCAGCGCACCGCGCCGTTGGGGACAACCAGCACCTCGTGATGCTCCGCGACTTCAAACTTTACGTCGGCCGTCATGTATGGCAGCAGCTTCAATTCGGGATTCTCGGCGCTGACGACGACCGTGTACGTCACCACGTTCTGCGTCATGTTGGCGTTCAGGCGGATTTGAGCGATCTTGCCGTGAAACATCCGTTTGGGATGAGCGTCCACCTTGAACCGCACCGGCATTCCGATCTTAAGCTGCCCGATGTCCGCCTCATTGACCGACGCCCAGACTTCCATCCGGCGGAGATCCTTGGCGATCAGAAACAGGCTGGGGGCGTTGAGGCTGGCGACCACGGTTTGGCCGATGTTGACGCGGCGGTCGATGATCGTTCCCTTGACCGGCGATTTGATCACGGTGTAGCTGAGATTGGTTTCAGCCAGTTGCAGGGAAGCCTCTTCCTGCACGATGATGGCCTCGCCGACTTTGACGTTGGCTTCCGCTACTCCAAAATTGAAGCGGGCCAGGTCATAGTCGCTTTCGGCAATGGCTTTGATCTCACGGGGTGGCTCGCTTTTGCTCAATGCCGCGGGGACCAGGGACGAGCGCTTCATGTTGCGCAGCTCCTGGGCTCGCCGCCAATCGGCCGCGGCCAGGTCGCGTTTGGCCTTGAGTTGCTCCAAGTCCGCCTTGGCCCGCTCCAGCGCCGCCTTGGCGGCGTTACGCTGAGCCAGATAGATGGCGTTGTCGATCTCCGCCAGGATGGTTCCCTCTTCGACCTGCGAAGTGTAGTCGATTCGCTTTCCCCGCTGATTCGGATCGACGGCCAGCGCGTCGGGGCCGATGGCGATCACCCTGCCCAGCACCTGCGCGCCGACGTCCACCACCTCCTCTGGCTCCACAGTGCCGGTGGCGCTGATAGTCACCAGCAGATCGCCGCGAGAGACCTCCGCGGTGCGAAAAGTGGGCGCGGAACTACTGATGCCGTAGCGGGCGTACAAGGCCGTGCCGACGGCGCTCGCGGCGGCCAACAAGAGTACGATGACGATCAGCTTCTTCATGGTAGGCGACTTTCTTGACAGGCGCTTTGCAAGGCGGCCAGCGCGGACATCAGTTTTTTGCTTTCGCCCGGACGCATGCGACGCAAGGCGGCCTGAGCCCGGCGCGCTTTGATGCGGTCGCGGCGCTCCATGATCTGCCGGCCGCGCGGCGTAAGCTGCAAGCAGCGCACGCGACGATCGGTCCCTTCCGGGAGTCGCTGGGCTAAGCCCGCGGCAACCAGCCGATCAGCAATCTGGGTCGTGGCGCTGAGCGATACGCCCAGCTCGCGGCTCAGCGCCGACATGCTTTGCGGCCCGGCGGCCAGAATCATGCAGACGCGCAATTGCCTCAGAGGGAGATCAGAGGCCGCATCGTCCACGATGAACATATCCCGAACGATGTCCCTCAGCGCGGCGACCAAGGCTTTGGCTTGCCGCGGCGGGGGAGATTGTTTTGAGAGCGCGGCCGTGGCCGCCTCCCCGCGGAAGGGGCGTTTCGCCACAACGTGGCAGTTGGTTCGCGGGAAGTGCTTCATGCACGTATATTATTTGGGTGCATTAAGCAAGTCAAGCAAAAGAAACCGGGAGATGCCCTCCTCGGCATTCAGCAGACCGTTAAAGAGTGAACAAGTCGTGATGGTCGCCGGAGGCGCCTACTGCGGCACGGGAATCGGCTCGGGCACGGGGGGAAGATGCCTTGGCGCTTCGTTGGTCGGCTGTTCGGCGGGGGCAGCATCGAGAGCGGCAAAGGCTCCCGCCGGCGGCCCAAGGCGTATCTGCCAGCCGCCGCCCAGCGAGCGATAGACCTGAATCAAACCTTGCGCCACTTGCCCCTGCGCCTGCGCCCATTGGTCTTGTTGCAACACAAGATTCTGCTCGATCACGGCGTAGCGATTGAAGTCCGCCCCCGCGATTCCTTTTTCATAACGTGCTAGTGTGACGCCAAGCGCCATGTACGCCGACTCGACGCTTTCCTGTAGCAGCCGCGCCCGCTTCTGCGCTTTGAGAAACGTCACAATGCCGTTCTCGACTTCTTCGTCAGCCCGCAGCACGCTGTTCTGATAGGCGACCACCAGTTGCTGGAACCGCGCGTCCTGGGCACGGACGTTGTTGATGATTCGCCCGTAGTTGAGCAATTGCCACTGGAACGACGGGCCGACGTTGCTGTTGAAACCTTGAGGCGTGAACAGATCGGGCAGCCGCGTCGCTTGCCAACCCAGCGTGCCGGAGATGGTAATCGCCGGGTAGAAATCGCTTTCGGCGATGCCGATCAGCTCTGCCTGGGCGGCGGCCTCCCGCTCGGCACGCCGCACGTCGGGTCGGCGACGCAACAGGTCGGCGGGCATTCCGACCACCACGTAGTCGGGCGTCTTGGGGATCGCCGTCTTGGGGCCGCTATTGAGAATGGTGTCGATGTCCTGTGTCGGAATGCCCAGCAGCGTGCAGAGCCGGTTCTGATTCACGCGGACGCTGATCTCCAGATTGACGATTTGTGCCAGGCTCTGCTTGAGATTGCTTTCGGCCTGGGCGCGATCGACGTCGGTCACGCCGCGGAATCCGACCTGGAGTTGTGCATTGATGAACGTCAGCACGTTTTGTTGGATGGCGACAATCCGTTGCAGCAGGCGAATGCGCTCCTGGTCTGTGCGAACCTGCACATAGCTGCTGGCGATGTCACCCATGAGGGTGACCAGCACCGCGTCGTAGTTGAAGACGGAGGCGTCCAGATCGTCTTCCGCCGCGGTGATCGCCCGCCGGAAACGGCCCCAGAAATCGAGTTCCCAACCCAGGTTGAAACCGAAATTCCAGGAATCGAAAAAGTTGTCGCTCACGCCGAACCGAGTGTAGCCGCCGCTGGCATTCTGGTTCTGGGGAAAGAACGTGCCGTAGGCGATCCCCAACTGGGCGCGTGACTGCAGAATGCGGAAACCGGCCTCGCGCAACGTCAGGTTCTGCCGCGAGGCATCCACCATCATGCGGTTCAGCAGTGGATCGTCGAACACGGTCCACCACAGGCAGGGATCCTCTCCTTCGACACGAACGCGCTTGTCGGCCGCGTCAATCCAGTGTTGCGCTACCGGTGCTGGCGGCGTCACATAGTTTGGGCCGACCTTCAGTCCGTTGCGCAAATACTGTACCGGGCTCGTGCAGCCGTTGGCGGTAAGTAGCACGACGAGGCACCAGCAAACAGATCGCAGCAGGCCAGGACGCATGAGGCTCTCGGTCGGCAAAGGCGGCAGGCGCGGCGCAAGCCAGAAAATCGTACCCTGGAGTACTATCGACAGGCTTTCCGGCCCTGCGCGCTCAAACCCTGCGAATCGGCGCGACTGCCAGGACGGTCAGTCCTTTTGCAGTCCCTCAGGTCGCTGGCCAGCATCCAGCGACTTTGCCGGTTAGGAAAGCCCGCTGGGTCGATGCTCAGCGAGTCGGCGGATTTGCCCGGCGAGGCAAACGAGCGGGAGTTTACCGACTGGCGAGACTCGTGCGATAATGCACGCGCTCTGGCCGGGCAAACGGGTAGGTCAGGCTATTGCCTGACGAATGCCGTTTCAATGGGGTGTAACCGACGATCCGCCGGGTTGTTTTGGTGGCGGGGAGAATCTGGGTAAACAAAAAGCGGCCTTTCTGCCATCATGGGAGGTGGTAACAAATCTCTTCCGATGGCATGGAGGCCGCACAAATGAGCATGAAGCAATTGAAAG
>SHZY01000223.1 GCA_009692065.1 Gemmataceae bacterium | reverse complement strand
CAAACCGAGCTTGGAGTTCCTTAAACTGTTGTTCCAGCCTGGCGCATCCTGCGCACGGTAGCGTCCCTGCGGTCGTCATAACGCGACATGATAAGCAGTGGCCGAAAACCGGGCAAGCCGAAGCCAGCTGCCCGTGAAGGGCTACACAAAATCACAGGCGCAGCGGGAACGGCCTTGGTTTTTGAGCGTTTTCTGGGGGGGGGAGTGGGGCGCATTCATTTAATCCTCCGTTTTTCGAGTGATTTGGGAGCTTGGCGGCGATGCGCGCAAGCTCCCCTACCCTATCAATCGAAATTCGCGCTCAAAAGTGGACATGACTTTGAAAGATGGAAATAACGAGCGGCGCTTGTTGGCGTGGCGCCCGCGCTCCGCTGCTAACCGGGAGGAGTTATTTTTTGGTGGCGAGGGTGAGCGCGATGGTTGCCCAGCTGCTGGCGGCGCAGGAGATGAACTGGTCCTTGGCGTGGGGGAAGCCGGTTTCGAAGTAGGTCTGGAAGGGTTTACTGCGCGAGACGACATGCCAGGAGCCGTCGTCTTTTTGCGTTTTGAGGAGAAATTTTACGCCGCGCTGGTAGGCGTCGCTCTTGGTCGCGATGCCACCGGCTTGATGGAGAGTTGCGAGCGCGGAGCCGGTGGCGTAGGCGTCGCTATCAAGCTTGTCGGTTTGACTGAATCCGCCGTCTTCGCGCTGGGTCTTCAATAGGTCCTCGGTTGCCGATCGCAGTGGCCCAGATTTGGATTCCATTAACTGTAAGGCGTGCAGACGGAAGACGCGTTCTTCGGTGTCTTTGGGAGCTGTCGCTTCAAGCCAGCGGCGTGCTTTTTCATAGCGAGCTTGAAGTTCGTCATTGTACTTGGCCGGCAATTCATAGTGCTTGAGGCCGCGCAGCACGACAAATGTCGTGGTAAACGGGCTGGCTTCCGACGGCGGGCGCTGCGACACGGCCCGCCAGTGATCGCGTTCCTTGTCGCGCACGAGCAGATACTCGACGACGGCGTTGGTGGTGCCGTCGGCCTTGTAGCCCCCGGCAGCGAGCGTCCAGAGGGCATAGCCTGCGGTGTCGGCCTGGCCCCCCTGGCCCTTGCCCATCAGATAGTTCTCGCGATTCTTTTCGAGAAAGTCGGCGGTCCATTTGACTTGCCGCTGGATCTCCTTGTCGTTCACCTTGAAGCCGTGCGCCTTGGCCGTCGTGAACGCCAGCACGGGCAGGGCTTGATGATGGCACGAAAAGCACTTGCGGTGCTCGGTGTGGGTGGCGGCGCTTTTTTCGAGGAGCGTCAGGCTCTTGACGACAGCGGCGCGAATGGCCTCCGGCTCGGCAGGTTGCGCAACCAGGTTCGTGGCAGTGGCGAGCACGGCGATCAATGCGGAGGCAACCGTCAGATGGGCACGCATAGCAGAAGACCCCAGGGGAAGAGAACCGGAACTCCGTCCATCTTAACGTGCGGCAACGGGGATACAAATCAATTCGTGGGAGTGAATTGCATCGCAGGTAGACGAAATGCAAATAACCACGGATTGCACGGATGACACGGATAGGAAAGGCAATGCAGGCATTTCTCCTATCCGTGCCATCCGTGCAATCCGTGGTTGATTACTTGCTGGCCCGAACGAACTGCAAAATGGCGTGCGCCGCTGGATCGTCGGCCGTGATTGCGTTGTACATGACGGAGCTGTGATTGCGATTGTCGATCTTGAGAAGCCGCGACTCGCAGCCGTGCAGCAGCAGGCGGCGATGCATCTCGTCGGCCATGTCGGGCAGGAGCGGCAGGTCTTTCTCCGCAGTCAAGAACAAGAACGGCGGCAGGCCGGGGCGGACGTGATGAATCGGCGACGCCGCCTGGCGCGCCCGCGGGTCGTTGCCGAAGATCGGGCCGAAGATATTGACGCGGACGGGCAGCCCGGATTTTTTGGGCGCGTTGCCGTCGCTGGCAGCGATTGAGCCGCGCAGGGGCGCCACCTCGTCGAGCCTGAAGGAGCGCGGCGAGTTGCCTCCGAGCTCGACCTCGGTCGGCCCCGCGGGGATTTCATAGACGCCGCTGACGCCGACGACGCCGCGGATGTCCGCGCTCGAGCAGCCGTGGGCCTTCAGGTACTGCTCATCGGTGGCGAGCAAGGCGACGAGGTGGCCGCCGGCCGAATGACCGACGAGAAACATTTGCTGGGGATCGCCGCCGTGGTCGCCGATATGCTGCTTGGTCCAGGCGAAGGCGCGGGCCAGGTCCTTGATGTGTTCGGGATGTTTCGCGCGGGGCGAGAGCCGATAATTGGGCAGCACCGCGCCGATGCCCTGGCTGGCAAGGAACTCGCCGACCGAGGAGTACAGGCCGCAGCAACGATTGTCGCCGACGAGCCACGCCCCGCCATGGACGAGCACGACCACCGGGTAATCAGTCTTGCCCTTGGGCAGAAACAGATCGACGCGATGGCGAAAGCTGTCGGCCTCGGGTCCGTTGAAGTAAGCAACATTGCGGATACGCTCAACTTCGTAGACGCTGGGCGGACGCTCTTCCATGCGCCAGATCTGCCAATCGGGGATTCGGCACGCAGGCAAGGCAATCAGCACGATGGCCAGCGCGATTCGACAACGCGAATTCATGCGCGGGGATATCGGCTATTTGGGGGGAGAAGTCAAGAGCAGAACGGCCAATACAGGTGCTCACGCAAAGGCGCAAAGGCGCGAAGAGGATGAAGAGGAGAAACACTTGGCTACCGCCAGCAACATCCGCCCGGCTCCTCCAATGGCCTTCTTTGCGCCTTTGCGCCTTTGCGTGAGCAGTATTTTCAATCCAGCAGCGACTGCAAGAGCGTTGCCGGGTGCAGTGCCTTCCTGCCCGTGAAGTGCTCGATCTGCAGCCGGCACGAGAAGCCCGGGGCGACGATCACCGTCTCCGGGTCGGCGGCGCGAATCGCGGGGAAGAGCCGTTGCTCGCCGACCAGGCGCGAGATTTCGTAGTGCTCTTTTTCATAGCCGAACGAGCCCGCCATGCCGCAGCAGCCGGCGTCGAGATCGATCACCTCCGCGCCGGGGATCCGCTTGAGCAGCTTGAGCGTCGGCCCCATGCCGACCAGGGAGCGCTGATGGCAATGGCCCTGCACGAGGATTCGCTTCGGGCCGGGGCGGAAAGCGACGTTTGATTCGGCGAGCCGTTTTTCCAGGAACTCCTCGAACGTGAAGCAGCGCTCGGCGACCGCTTTCGCTTTCTCGCGCAGCTCGCCTCTCAAGAGCGCGGGATAGTCGTCCTTGATCGTCAGGATGCAGCTTGGTTCGCAGGCGATGATGGGGCCGCCCCAGTGGTAGAGCCACTCCGTGTTGTGGGTGGCATTCACGATTGCCGCGTCGAGCATGCCGTTGGAGATCAAGGGCCGCCCGCAACAACGCCAGCGCCCCGGCTTCATCACGATACTCGGAGGCCCGAAAACAGCACTGGATTGCTGGAGAAGTTTCAAGGCTGCGGTACCGATTTCGGGTTCGTGGAAATTGACGAAGGTATCGGGGAAAAAGAGGACCGAGGCCGACGCGTTTCGGTCGTGCCCGACGTGCCAGTCCGCCTCACTGGAACGCCAGAACGGAGTCCCAGCAAACCGCGGCGGCATACGTCGGCGATCGATGCCGAACGCTTTCTCGTTCAACCAACGACCGACGCCGCTCTGTGCAATCCAGTTCGACATGGGCGCCAACGTGCAGCCCCATGAGCTCAGCGCCGCCACGTTGCCAAACAGCCAGTTGCGCCAGGGGAGGCCGTGCTTCTTGTGATGCTGGTCGAGCACTTCTGCCTTGAGCCTTGCCATGTCCACGTTGGTGGGGCATTCGCTTTTGCAGGCCTTGCATTCCAGGCAGAGGTCGAGGGCTTCGAGGACCGCCGGATCAATCAGCCCAGCACTCTCACCCACGGCCCCTCTCCCGGGGGGAGAGGGGAGAAATGCGGGGAGCTGACCGGTGAGTGCGAGACGCAGCGTGTTGGCGCGGCCGCGCGTGGAGTGCAGCTCGTCGCCGGTGGCCTGGAACGAGGGACACATGGTGCCGCCGCGTTTCTTGCGGCACTCGCCGACGCCGGCGCACAGTTCGGTTGTCCGCGTGATTCCGCCGTCGGCGGAGAAGTCGAACGTCGTTGGCACGTCCGGGGTAAAATAGGCCGGGCCGTAGCGCAGGTTGGTTGCGAGCGGCGCGGCGTCCACGATCTTGCCGGGATTGAGGAGGTTGTGCGGATCGAACGTGCGCTTGATCTCGCGAAAGGCTTGATAGAGCGTGGGGCCGTACATCTTTTCCTGAAACGGGCTGCGCACCAGTCCGTCGCCGTGCTCTCCGGAGAGGGCGCCGCCGTACTTGAGCACGAGACCGGCGACCTCCTCGGCGATAGCTTGAAAACGCTGCACACCTTCGACGGTCTTCAGATTGACGATGGGACGCACGTGCAGACAGCCGACTGACGCATGAGCGTAGACGCCTGCCTTGGTGCCGTGGCGGGCGATCAATTGCAGGAACTCATCAATGTAATCGCGCAGGTGCTCCGGCGCGACGGCGGTGTCCTCGACGAACGAGATCGCCTTGGCGTCCCCCTTTTCCGCCATCGACAGGCCGAGCGCCAGGGTCCGCAGCTTCCAGATGCGCGCTTGCGTCGCCGCATCAATGGCCCGGTGAAATCGCCACTCCCCGTTTAGCGCCCGCAGCGCGCCTTCCAACGCTTCAACGCGCGGCAACAACTCCTCGCTGTCATTGCCATAAAACTCAATGATCAAAATCGCCCCCGGATCACCGACGATGAAATCGCGCAACCGCGCCGCCTCGGCGTTCAGCTTCGTGCAGTCGAGAATGAAGCGATCCATGACCTCGACCGCTGAGGGACCATGCGTCAGGATCATCGGCGTCGCCGCGAGGGCATCAAGCAAGTCGGCAAACTGTACGACGACCAGCGATTTCGCCCTGGGCAACTCGACGAGCCGCAGCTTGGCCTCGAGGACGATTCCGAGCGTGCCCTCGGAGCCGACGAAGAGGTTGGCGAGATTGCATTTCTCCCCTCTCCCCCCGGGAGAGGGGAGAAATGCGTCGAGGTTGTAGCCGCCCACGCGGCGCAGAATCTTCGGGAAGCGCCTCTCGATCTCGGCGGCGTGTTCGCTCGCCAGCCGCCCGACCACGCGATAGCCGGCGCCTTCGCAATCTTGCTGAGCGCACTTCGCGTCCCATTCGGCATCATCCAGCGGCCCGGCATCGATCACACTGCCGTCGGCGAGAAGCACCTTCAGTTCCAGGACGTGATCGATGGTCTTGCCAAGGATGACCGAGTGCGTGCCGGAAGAATTGTTGGCGACCATGCCGCCGATGGTGGCCCGGTTGGCGGTGGAGATGTCGGGCGCGAACAGCAAGCCGTGGGGCTTCACGTGCAGATTCAGATCGTCGAGCACACAGCCGGGTTCAACGCGGACCCACTTTTCGCCGGCGTTGACTTCGAGGATGCGATTGAGATACTTGGAGAAATCGAGAATGACGCCCGGGCCGATCGATTGCCCGGCTTGTGAGGTGCCGCCGCCGCGTGCAGTGATCGGCACGCGAAGCTCGCTGCAGGTCTTGAGCGTCGCAATCACATCGTCCGGCGTCTTCGGTATCACCACGCCCAGCGGGACGATCTGGAAGACGCTGGCGTCCGTGGAATATAGGGCACGATCGAGCCGTTCGAAGCGGACCTCGCCGCTGATGGCTTCGCGCAGGGCGGCGCGCAAGGCGGCAACGTCAATGGACGGCGGTTCGACTTGAGGCAGGGACGCGAGGCTCATCAACCAACCTTTCCGCGCGGGGAAAGCTAGCGCAATTTACGAGCACGCAGCGTAAGCAAGGATCGTGCTTGCTTGCGCTGCGGGCTCGTGTTGCAATGTCAATCGTCATCGTCATACGTCTTGCGCCGCGATTTCTTGCGTTTCTTGCCGGGCCCGGAACTGCTTTTCACGATCATCACGATGATGAGGATGCCGCCGGCGCCGAGTAGGAGGAAGACAAACAGGCCAATGAGAACGGCGACGACAACGGCGCCGCGACTCCAGCCGGCGGTGTTGCGGGCCT
Source organism: Gemmataceae bacterium (assembly GCA_009692065.1). Lineage (GTDB taxonomy): Bacteria > Planctomycetota > Planctomycetia > Gemmatales > Gemmataceae > SIAQ01. Next base: position 855 of record SHZY01000223.1, on the reverse strand, counting down.
GGTTTTCCGGATCGGGCTGAAGATCGTTCGGGTTGTTGAAGTTCGCACCCGGATTTTGATTGAAGCCGCCTGCACCCGCGCCGCCAGTCAAGCGCGCCTTGCAATTCGGGCAGGTGGTAATGTGGACAGGCTTGGCGGGGCCGCGCGAGAGGACATGGTTGCATAGGCTGCACATCCGATTTTTTCTTCCCGGCCGCCACCCCCGAAGCCAGCGCCGCCGATGCCGCCTCCCATGCCCGGTCCGCCGATATTTCCGCCGCCGATTCCTGGGCCCCCGGCGATGCCGCCAATCTTTCCTCCAATGCCACCCGGCCCGGGTCCGCCGATGTTGCCGCCGACACCGCCAGGGGGACGAACTTGACCGCGTGAGATGCTCACGCATAGAGTCAGTACGCAGACCGCCAGGGTCAACAAGCGGGTGCCGTTGCACAGCCATTTTTTGCCGCGGTTCATGTGTCTCTCCTACTTGAGTTTGTCTGCTTCAGGAAGGAAATAATTGAACCATATTTCTGGCTACGACGCAAGAAAACTCGCGATTGCAACGGAGGCTGCGCCCGGCGCCAACAGCATCGGAGCGCCAAACCAGAGCCTCACGCAATGACGCCAAGGCGCTAACCATCACCTTGCTTGCACTTCCCTTCGCGGCTTGGCGCCCTTGATGTAAGGTTCGGTTTTCGACCTACGGGTGCCGGAAACGTCGGGCAGACCCTAGCAGCCCGTTGAAAAACGCCTCTTGACAGGCATGGTATGCTGTTGCCCAGATGTTGGGGATATCAACGTACCGAAGACCAAGGAGTCACGATGGCTCTGGGCAAACGAAAACGCGAAGAGCAAGGGCTGTGGATCGCTACCACT
>SHZY01000222.1 GCA_009692065.1 Gemmataceae bacterium | reverse complement strand
CCGCCGCCGCCCACAATCGTCTTTGGCGCTCATCCAACGACGAAGCCAGACCTTCGAACCGTTGGCGTATCGCAGCCTCCATGCTTGCGCGTCGCATGGAGCAGGCGTATGAAACATCTGCGAAGTTGTAACACTAATTAACGGACGGCCCCTTAGAACAAAAAAGCTGTCACCAAGAAGCGGACGATTCCGAGCAGTTTCCTTGCTGGATTTGAACCACGCTCGTTTTGGTGTCGTATTGGCTAGGAAATCGTGAAACCGGAGTCTGCGTTGGGTTTGCAAGCCGCTCCGGCAAGCGGCCAGAAATTCCCCGTTCTATCGGCGGTAAGTTCTTGCAAATGGACGCAAGGGTTTGTAATCTCTGCACAAAGGGCGAAGTGCGTGCATGGCCGCCGAATTCGGTGTTGCCGGCAGGGGCTGCCCTGTCGTCGCTGGTCGCCTTGAATGAACCCCAGCGGAGGTTGTTCAGGATGTTGCGCGTTGGCCAGTATCTTTTCAAACGTGCGGAAACGGGCCAGGAGTTCGAGGAGATTCATCGCCTCAACCACCGGACCTTCGTCGATGAAATTCCTCAGCACCAGGGGACCGGCACGGGCCTGTTGATCGACAAGTTTCACGACAAGAATTCCTACTTCATCGTGCTGCGCTCGGGCCGGCTGGTCGGCATGCTCAGCACGCACGATCAGCCCCCCTTCTCGGTGGCCGACCGCCTGCAAGATCCAGAAATCCTCAACCGGCTTGGTACCAAGCCGCTCGAGGTGCGCCTCCTCGCCATCGAGCCGGACGAGCGCAACAGCACCATGTTCTTCGGCATGATCTGGTGCCTGTACGAACATTCGAAGGCCCACGGCTACACGCACCTGTACATCTCCGGCGTCGAGGCGCGGGTGGATATGTACGAGCGACTGGGCTTCGTCGCTCTGGGTCCCGCCGTGCCTTGCGGAAAGGCGACCTTCGTGCCGATGGTGCTAACCGTTGGCCAACTCCCCCTACGGGCGGAGCGCGTCAAGAAGCTCTGGGAAGCTCACATGGGGAATGTCAGCAACGGTTCCGCGCGCAAGGAGATCGTGTGCTTGCTCCCCGGTCCGGTCACCATGTCGGCCAACGTGCAGTCAGCCTTCCGTGAGCCGCCCATTTACCATCGGGGTTCGGAATTCATTGGCCGATTCGTGAAGGTCCGGGAGTTCCTGGGACAACTCGTCGGCGGGCGCGATGTGGCGATCTTGAACGGCAGCGGGACCCTGGGCAACGAGGCGGTCGCGGCGACGCTGGCCGCAGAGGTTCGCGGAACCCGGTCGCTTGCGCTCCCGACTACGGCAGGCGTCATGCTTGTGAACGGCGAGTTCGGCGAGCGCCTCGCCCGGCAAGCCAGCCGGTTTGGCTTACGGCCACGCGTCTTGTCCTGGTCCTGGGGTGAACCATGGGACCTGAGCGACGTCGAGACCGTACTGGCGCACGAGCCTGCCGGCGGCTGGGTCTGGGGGGTTCATCAGGAGTCGAGCACTGGTGTTCTCAACGACCTGCCCGGACTGGTCCGGCTGGCCAGGAAATACAGTACGCGAGTCTGCGTCGACTGCATCAGCAGCCTCGGGGCTGTGCCACTGGACCTGAGCGAAGTCTACCTGGCAACGGGATCGACCGGCAAGGCGCTGGGCTCTTACGCGGGGGCGGCAATCCTGTTCGCGGACCGGCGGGTGCTGGAGCAGCTCGATCGCAGCGGCGTGCCCAGTTACCTTGACATCGCCTCCGCCCTGGGCAGCGACGGGCCGTGCTACACCTTCCCCTCGCCGACGTTGCGGGCGCTGGAAGCCGCCCTGGACGAATATGCCACGCCGGCCAAGGCGCAGGCCGCCTACGATCGTTACCACGGCTTGGGCGTGCGCGTGCGCCGAAACCTGAGCAACCTCGGCTTTCGCCCCTTGGCGAGCGAAGAGTGGGCCAGCCCGGTGGTAACGACGTTTGCGCCGCCGGAGACGGAATCGCCGGAGCGGTTCGTGCAACGCTGCCAGTCGTGGGGTTTCACTATTGGTGGCGAAAGCGCATACCTGTCGCAGCGGTGCCTCGTGCAGATTGCCACCATGGGTGCCATTTCCTGGAAGACAGTCGCCCCGTTGTTCGAATGTTTGGCCCGTTCCCAGGAATCAGCGGGCAGGAATCAGGAATCAGAAACGCATGCGCTGACGCCTCCACCCTGACTCCTGGAGGAGAGAGCTATGCACCCGCCCCTTCGCTGACATCTTCTGCTTCCCATCGGGGTATGGATGCTTGCGATCGCCCACTTCGTCCTGGTCGCCTAGCCGGGCACGTCGGTCCAGCAGCTGGCCGTTGATGACAGCGGCAAGTCGGCCGCGAATAACCCATTAGCTCTGCACCGGCTCAAGAACGACGACCTCCTGAAGCAGGCCGCGGGAATTTACGACCAGGCAGCACAGGAATATCGCGCCGTCGTGTGTGGGCTTGCCGCAATTGAGTTGCTGTTGGAGTGCCAGCAGCTGACGGAATCGAGCGAGCTGATGATCTCATCGCAGTCAGGGCTGTGGCCAAGGATGATGACATCCCGGTCGAGGTGGATTATCTCGCCTTGCCGTTCCCCGCGGTCAACGTGAAGTAGGGCCATTTCGACCTCCTGCAATTCTGGGCGGAAGGAAGAGGTTCTCGGTTAGTCAATCAAGGTAGGCGGAGGACTCAAAGCCGCAAAACCTCCGATTTGTTGGTCAGGGCGGCATAATCGACTTGGGAAAGCGCGGCTGCTGCCGAGCCGGCGTATGCGGGAAGCGTGAAATGGTTGCCAGTCCAGGTTCGGCAGGAGCCTCACCCTCCCGGCGCTGGTGGAATGGCGTTATTTCTTCGGCGGCAGCGGCAGGTACCGGGCCGGCGTGCCAAAGACTCGCTCGTGGTACAAATGCAGGCCATGCGCCGCATGGTACAGGGCGCCCGATTCGACATGGCCTTTGCGCATGTCGAGGATCGCCAGGCTCAGCGCGCTCACGGCTTCTTGCATCCAGGGCGCCTTGAGTTCCTCGTCGGTCATCGCCAGCGCCAGCCATTCGACGATATGGCCCGTCGTGCCGATGCGCAGCTCCAAGTTCGGTTCGTGATCTTTGCTCCTGAAATAGCTTGTGGACAGGATGCCGTCGGCCCGATTCTGCGACTGGCGGGCCTTGCTTTTGTACTCGGCGATGCGTTTTTCGACGTCGAGCCAAACGCCTTCCTTCTTGCCGCCGTTCTTCAGGTGGAGGTGATACGCCCAGGTCAAGCCGAACAGGCGGTGCGTGCCACCGCAGGCAGCGTTCTCGATAGAGGCGTCGAGCTCATAGCGGACGACATCACTGAGCTTGAGCGTCTCGCCGAAGCTGTTGACCCACGGCACATCGCTGGTGCCGTAGTACTGGGCGATGATGATGACGGCCCAACTGAGTTCCTGATCCTTTTTGACGCTGGCGCGCATGCGGCTGTGACGGGTGAAATCCTGGAAGGTAAAGTCAGTACCGCCGACTCTGAATTTGCGGTCGAGCGGCATGTTCCACTGGGCCATCTCGGCGATGAACTGATCCTGGTGCCCCTGGGCCACGCCTTGCAAATCGATTGACTTCGCGAGCGCCACGTCAAGCCCGTGGGAGGTGGGCAGGAACTGCAAGCCGCGGATTTCGCCGCCCCCGGCAAGGTAATCGATGGCGTTGACTTTCTTTTTGGACTCGGGATCGGTGAGCGTGGTTTTCTCAAGGCCGGTGCCAAGGATGCCGTGGAAGATGGTCCAGAAGGCGTGCGTGGTCAAGAGATCGCGGTCGCGGACTTGCTCGAGGGCTGCTTCGACGCGAGGTTTGAGGTGGTCCAGGGATTCGGGCGGCGTCACCGCCTTGTCGGTAACCTTGGCGTCGTCCTTGTTGATGGGATCAACCTTCGGCGCCGGCGGGCACGCGATGGCCGTCAGCGACAACAGAACGATCAGCAGGCAGAGAGAACGACGCATGGTTTTATTTCTTGATGTTTTCCTTGCCAACCAGCGCCACGGTCTTCTTCGGCTCCGGTACTGGACTATCATTCGCGGCGCTGGCGAACATCGAGCGTGTGCGCTCAACGATCCACGCCCATTCCTGTGGCCGTAAAAAGCTCAGGCAGCACAAGAGGACGAACGGCCCGAACAGCGGCAGCTTGAAAACGAAGAAAACGCCCAGCCAATAGAGGATTGCGCCGCCTAGGAGCAAGCCGCGCCAGGCGCGTCCTTCACGCCAGGCGAACGCGGGGAGGCAGAGTTGCCAACCGACGGCGACATACTGAATCAAGCTCAGCAAGAACAGCGTAATAAAAGGTCGGGAGATCTCCCGTTCCAGGCTTTCCGCGGTCGTTTCAAACGGCGGATGCAGTGGGAACCAGAAGGCAACGCCGGACCACCATTCGGCGATCTGCGTCCGGTGCAGTACGCTCGTCACCATGATGATGACGAAGTGGATCTGCACGAGCCGCATCATGAAGTTTGCCGCATAGCTCAGCGGCCGCTCGGCGGCGTTGCCCGGAAGGAGCCAGCCGGCGAGGACGAAATCGTGCCGCGAGCCGAGAACCAGTTCGACGCGTGAAAGCGCGCCGTTCCAGATACCTGCGAAAAGATGGCCGATCATCAGGTAGAACGCGAGGATGGCGAGCAGGTAATCGCCATCGTAGCTGATCGCGGGATTGGCGAGGAAGGAGACGACGATGAACCAAGTGTAGACGGCGGTGAAGCGCGTCGCCACACCGAGGGTGAAGAGGACGAGCACGACGACCGAGAGCCAATAGATCGCCTGGAAGGCGGCCGCGTTGTCTCCCGCGAGATAGAGGAGCGACCAGCCGACCGGCGCGCCGCTGCCCGGTTGCCGTTGCACGTCAGAATAGCCTTGGGCATCGAGCCAGCCATTCAAGCTGAAGAATGCCTCTTGATGCCCGAGGAACGAGAGCAGCCAGACGCAGAAGAGCAGCCCGGACAGGACCCGCAGCACGCGCAGGCCCGTCGCGGGAATCGGCGTGAACCAGAAGCGCGTCCAGGCGTTGCCCGGGAGTGGCACGTCGGCTGCGCCGACATCATCGACCGAGCGTTCACTCTTCACGACGATAGTCTCCAAAATGGCTCTTGGCTTCGCTGAACGCCTCCGCGGGCGGCGGTCCCATGAGCAGCACCATGGGCGGAATGGCCTGGCGGTGGTGCCGAATCAATTCTGCCGACGCTGCCTTGTGTTCCCGGCACAGGAAGCGCATGTAGGCTTGCGTGAGTTTCTTGGCTTCCTCGGACGGACGTTCAAAGGGCTGATCGCGAGGCAACAGATGCTCTTCAACCTCCTTGAGACGCCAGTTCTCGATGTCCGATTTGTCCCAAATTTGCGCGGTCGGCATCTTTTCTCCCTTGGCGGGGATGACTTCGGTGCCGCGCCGCGGCAGCTGCTGATCATTGCCCAGGCCGAGGGCCAGGATGTTCTGCCGATGCCTGACCCAGAAATTCGCCTTGTCGTCGGGGAACTTGAGGGTGCGAACAACGGTGCCGGTCTCGTCCTTCAACTTGACTTCGAAGTAGATGCCCAGGGCGATCGGCTTGTTGGACTCGAAGTGGTAGTTGTGCGTCATGCGCAACCGCTGGAAGTAGTAAGGCACGGTGTAGTTGGCGCTGACCCTGGTGGCGAATTCGGGGCCCAACGAGGTGCTCGGCACGCCATTGCTCATCAGCCAGGGCCCGCTCTCCGCTGCCAGTGCCAATAGACCGATTGCCAGCAGGTGTCCGACCGCAAACAAGCTTCCCGCGCCCGTTATCAAGAATGGCAAGGGGCGAGGCGGCCTGGTCGGCAAAGCGCTCATGGCGATGTCCCGTCAACAGGATTGCGGTTGGAAAGAGGGTGAATGTTTAGCTTATCGGAATCGTCCGCAAGCTTGAAATGAATTTGCCAGTTTTCGCAGCCTTCCCATCGTGCCAGCGAGCTAATTATCGGTGCGAATGGCGAAAATCGCAGAATCGCGCAAACCGATTTACCAGGTGCGATGAATCGCCGAGCGGGTGCTTCAGCGGGTCTGGCTGGTGCTCAGCCATTGAGTTGAGTGTGGCGGATGGCTGGATCAAGAGTCGAGATAGTCTTTCAGATATTTGCCCGCGGAAAGGTTTCCGCTTCCTTTGCCCTTGGATGTCGCGGAAGGGGCCTCGAGTACGCCATCCAGAAACGACGTATCGATCATCTGGGTGGCCACGCCCTCGTTCAGTACCTCCGAGTTGTCGCCGTCCACCATCAACCACTGCACTGAATCTTCGTTGAACACGTGCACGACATCGGTAATCTGAAAGGCAAACGACAGGTCGCCGACATTAAGGACGTCGCCGTTGCATACCTCAAACTGGTTCTGGATGCGCTTGCGGTTCAGAAAGGTGCCGTTCGCGCTCTTGAGATCCCGAATCAGCACGCGGTCATTCCAGCATGCAATCGCACAGTGCCGCCGGCTTACCGAGTCGCTGTGCGGTCGCAGGTGGCAGAGCGGATCTCGGCCAATAACAAACATGGCTCCGGGAAGCGGAATTTCGAGGCCTTTCTGCTTCCCGACCAGTACCATTAGGCTCGCTCGCACGCAGTAACCTCAACCAGCTAGTACTTCACCCAAACTTCTGCAAGGGACTCAGTAAGAGAAAAATAAATAGGTGCAGAAGCAGGTTAACACAAGAAGTTTACAATTTCCAGATCAGAATGCTCCGCCTATTGTATTAAGAAAAGGGCTCTCGCGTTTTTTAGTGGGTGATTTTCACTCGTCAACGCACGAATTCCTTGGGAATATCTAGAGCAAATGCTGATTGCATCGTTCCGAAATTCTGTCACGATGTCTGCATGGCAAAAATCAAGCGCCTGCTCGACATCTACCGCTTCCCCGGCTTCGTCCCTTTCTCCTCCCTCCGAGGGGTATTTGGGGATCATCGCGCCGTCGTCGTCAGGCTGCGAC
>SHZY01000221.1 GCA_009692065.1 Gemmataceae bacterium | reverse complement strand
GTTTGGCGCGTTGGATTGGCGCCGCGCCTCTCAGCGGCCGGCCTGGATGCCTTGCGACGGGCCCTGCTCTGCAATGATCCGCGGTTGATTCAGGGGCGGGTTTCGAGCCCGGCGCCTTCTGAGGCGCTGCGCGACTACGCGGTCAACGGCGCTTGCTCCATCGGCTACTGCGGCTGACCGGAAGGATTCCAATTCGAAGGTGTCGCGAACGGACCTGCCTTCCTTGATCGACATTGAACCTTCCCTTACCTTCTGAGCACCCAGAATCTCGGGCAACGAGAATCCGGCATCGCCCGAGACCGCCTGCGCGATCAAGCCGGTGACGCCCAGGACGAGGGCGGCGGCGGCGATGAGGGCGACGCGGAGCCGCATCGACTGGGTTCTCGCCGGTTTCGGCGCCAGTTGCTTGAGGGTGCCATTCGAACGCGAGTTGCCGAGGTAATCGCTCATGGTGTTCTCCCTGGTTGACGTGGTGGAGCGCAGGCGTGGCTCCGCGCGGTGCATCCATGCTACTCGATGGAAGGGGGGTTGTCAGCCGAGAAATGTGCGGGATAGCGAGATAAAAAATCATTTAGCCACGGAAGGAACACGGAAAAATGCAGGAGCGGCCTTTTTCCGTTCCTTGATTTTTTCCGTGTTCCTTCCGTGGCTAATCTCCCGAGAACATCTGCAGGACCCACAAGACGAGGGCCCAGAGGCCGTACAGGAGCAGCATCAGCGCCATGCCGAGGCCGACCATGAGGATGTCGCGCAACGTGGATTGGGAGCTTTTGCTGGGCGGTGTGGCGGGCAGGCTGACGAGTTCGACATCGAATTGCTCGACGGCAGCGGGGGCCGCGGGCGGAAGCACAGGATGGACGGGCGACGTGCCGGGCACGGCTGGGGCAGCGATCGGGACGGCGGCCGCATCGATCTTGACGCCGGTGCGTTTCTTCCGCTTCATCTGCGGCGCAGCCTTCTTCGCCACCGGCGCATCGGCGGGTTTCGCCGCCGCCACGGGCCTGGCTGGCGCTGCTACAGGAATGTTGGCATTCGACGACGGCTTCACGGGCGCGGCCGCGGGGACGGGCGCGGGCTTGGCGCGCAGAGCCACCGGCACGTCGGGCGGCGGGAGGGTTGCTGCCGCGTCGCCAGCGTGCTCGGACATTTCCAGCCAGGTCAGGTACTTCTTGAGCTGCGGCGTTTCCTCCGCGGGCTTGGCGGGCTCGCTGGTCACCATCAGGAAGGCATCGAGCGCTTGGGCCGCCCGCGCCGGCGTCGGGTAGCGCTGGACCGGCTGCTTCGCCATCATCCAGCTGACGATCTGCTCCAGCCCTTCCGGAATCGAGGCGTTGAAGCTGCTCAAGGGCTTCGGCGTTTCGGTCGCGTGGCGGATCATCTGGTTGAGGATGTTCTTGTCGGGAAAGGGCGGCTGCCCCGTCAGCAGATGATAAAGCGTGCAGCCCAGGCTGTAGATGTCAGCGCGGATGTCGATATTGCGCGGGTCGCGCGCCTGTTCGGGCGCCAGGTAATCGGGCGTGCCCAGGAGGACGCCTTCACCGGTCAATTCCATGTGCTCGGTGTCGTCGGACGGGCTGTTCTCGTCAAAGAACTCGCGGGCCAGGCCGATGTCAAGGATTTTCAGGTTCGATTTGAGTGTCGTCTCGGCGTCGCCCCGCGCTGTCGTGGGCAGCAGCATGAGGTTGGCTGGCTTCAGATCGCGATGCACCAGGGCCTGCTCGTGGATGTGCTGTAAGCCCAGGAGCGCCTGATGCACCAGGCGCACCGCTTCCGCCGGCGGCAGGCGCTTGCGGCGTTGGAGCACCTCCTCGAGCGTATCGCCCTCCAGATACTCCATGACGAAACAATGCACTCCCTTCGTTTCGCCCACCTGAAACGAGCGCACGACATGCGGATGCTTGAGCTTCACCGCCAGCCGGGCTTCGCGCTGAAAACGCCCCAGGATCTGTGCGTTCTTGGCGCGCGACGGCGGCAACACCTTGATCGCGACCACTTGCCCGGACGGATGGACTGCCTTGTACACGCCGGCCATGCGCCCGCGGCCAATGCGTTCCAGGATCTTGTAATTGCCCAGGAAGAAGTCATCGATATGCCCGCGCGACAGCAAACCCGCTTGCCACTCGGTGATATAGTTCTTGGTGATGAGCCATTTGATGAAGGCGGGGGCCTGACCAGAACTGTCCTTGGCGTCGGCCTGCCAACACTGCCGCATCGCCAGCATCTCCGGCGCGGTCATGAGCTTGCTGCGAATGAGAAAGCCGCAGAGGTTTTCGACTTTGAATTCCACGGGAACCAGGGGTCAGGGGTCAGGAGTCAGCGATAATCGGCACGGAGTCTTATTCTGCAAGGTTCTGCGGGCGGAAGCAATCGTCAAAATGCTTTGCGTCCCTGCGCTGGTCCGTCCATAATGATATCAACGGAATGGCGCCGGGAATCACGGCGCGCTGACCCCTGACTCCTGGAGAACGCCATGTCCAAGCCGACCGAGAAGGTTTACACGGATGCCGAGATCGATGCCAAGCTGCGCGAGCTGGGGTTGGCCGAATGGCGGCTCGAAGACGGCTGGCTGCGGCGCAAGTACAACACCGACGGCTGGCCGACCACGCTGATGCTGACCAACGCCATCGGCTACCTGTGCGAGGCGGCCTGGCACCACGCCGATCTGGCCATCACCTGGGGCAAGCTGTGGGTCAAGCTGAAAACCCATTCGGCCGGCGGCATCACCGACAAGGACTTCGCCCTGGCCAAGAAGATCGAGGAAAGCGTCCTCTGGCGCCCGGAACACGGCGGACCGCTGGAGGGGACGCCGAACAAGTTCGTCAAAGTGAGCTAATGCTCGTCGTAGTAGCCGTGTGAGCGACCATCTTTTTGTAGCGGCTTTCGGCGTTGGCGCGGCCGGGAGTGAGTTCGAGTTGATTGAGGTTGCTTTTTCCCGCCAGAGCTTTGCCGTGATCGCGGCCGAGGTGCTGGTTACCGAGGGGATCTTTCTTGCCGACCGGGACGGCGAGAAGCGGATCGTAGCGAAGTTGATCGAGGTCGTTGAGATCTTCGTAGCCCAGGCACAAACCGAAGATGCGTTCCTTGAGGAGCTCTTCAAGCGTGTGATCGATCTGCTCGGGATCGCGAGGATTGGTGAAGCAGCGCGAGAACTGCGCGATGAAACCGAACTTGGCTTCGATCGCGCGCAGGAGCAGTCCACCGGCATCGGAGTTGACCTTGCCGCCGTCAAATGCGGCAAGAACCGCGAGTTCCCAGAGCCTGGCAATCAAGAAATGTTTGCGTACACTGTGTCATAGCGCTACGGCCTCCTGCGTTTGGGACAAAGGCCTTGTGGTAAAGCCTTTATGCCAAATCAGGAGCCGTGGCGCAACTGTTCTGGTGAGAATTGCAGGTTAGACTGAGGATCCCTCCCATGCCCCTCCGCCTCGCTATGCTCGGTATGTGGCACACCCACGCCGACGGCATCGTTCGCCAGGTCGTCGAGCATCCCAAGGAATTCTCGCTCGTCGGCTTCTATGACCGCGATGCGAAGGTCGTCGCCCAGCGCGTCAAGCAATGGGAGCCGCGGCTCGGCAAGCTGCGTGTCTTCGATAAGCCGGAGACGCTCCTGAAGGAAGGGCACGACGGCGTCGTCGTCGAAGGGCGCGTCCATGAAAACCTGCGCCTCGCCCGGCTCGCCCTGGATCACGCCAAGCCGGTGCTGCTCGAAAAACCGGCGGGCGACAATTTTGACGAATATCGCCGGCTCATCGACCAGGCTCAAAAGAAACACCTGCACGTGCAGATGATCTATCTCTTTCGCTACATGAGCGCGGTGCAGGAGATGCTCCAGCGTGTCCGCAAGAATGAGCTGGGCCGCATCTATCACTTCCGCGCCCGGCTGCCCAAGGACCTGCCGTCGTACAAGCGCTACGTGGAGGAATTGGCAGAGTACAAGGGGGGCATGTTCTTCGAGATGGCGGGGCACGTCATCGACATGATGGTCGCGATGCTCGGCACCCCGCGCCGCATCACCCCCTTCATGGCCCATCACCACCGCGAAGGCCCGGCCGGCTTCATCGACAACGGCGTCGCCGTCTTCGAGTATCCCAACGCCTGGGCCTCGGTCGAGGTCCCAACGCTGGAGGTCGCCCCGCATTCACGCCGGCTCGAAGTCTTCGGCACCGAAGGCGCCCTGGTGATCCCCCACCTCGGCAGCGGCCATCTGGCCAACAAGAACCTGCAACCCGTCGAACTCTACCGCCGCGGCCAGGCCGAGTGGCAGACGCTGGCGCTGACGGCCCGCACCCTGCAAATCTCCGACCTGCGCGAATTCGCCTCGGTAGTCGCCGGCAAGAAGCGTCCCGACTTCAGCATGGACCACGACCTCGTGGTGCAGGAGACGCTGCTGCGCGCAAGCGGCATGTTGGCGGTGAAGCGGGGATGAACCGTACCTAGCGATGGGAAGTTCCTGACAAAGGGATAATTGCCTTGCACGAGGCAAAATCACGGGCTATAATCGTCTCTTATTAGGCCCTCCGCTTACCTTGCCCACGAGCGGTGTACGATGAACGATGCCAATCCGACCGGCCCCTATGATCCGGCCACTGCGCCCGGTTCTTCGCGGGGCGATTTTTCTACTGAACCGGCTCCCAAGATTGCTCGCTATCGGATTGAAAGAGTCCTTGGCCAAGGCGGTTTCGGCCAGGTCTTCCTCGCCCACGATGAGGTGCTGAATCGCTTGGTCGCCATCAAGGCGCCGCGCCGCAAACTCATCGCGTACCCGCTCGACGCCGTCGCTTATCTCGCCGAAGCCCGCATGGTCGCCAAGCTCGATCATCCCAACATCGTGCCGGTCTACGACGTCGGCAGCACCGACAACTGCCCTTGTTACATCGTCTCGAAATACATCGAGGGTCACACACGCGCACAGCAAATCAAGGAGTTGCGCCTGACGCCTCACGAATCGGCCAAGCTCGTCGCCACCATTGCGGAGGCGCTGCATTACGCCCATGTCATGGGTCTGGTCCATCGCGATATCAAGCCGGGCAACATCCTCATCGACGCCCACGGGGAGCCCTACATTGTCGACTTCGGTTTGGCGCTCAAGGAAGAGGATATCGGCACCGGCCCGAGCCAGGCGGGGACGGCCTCTTATATGAGCCCCGAGCAGGCGCGCGGCGAAGGCCATCGCGTCGACGGCCGTTCCGACATCTTCAGCCTCGGCGTGGTCTTCTACGAACTGCTCACCGGCCGCCGGCCGTTCAAGGCCGATACGAAAAACGGACCACTTTGGCAGATCACCGATTACGAGCCGCGCCCGCCCCGGCAGTACGATGATCATATTTACTCGAGAACTGGAGCGCATCTGCTTCAAGGCGCTGGCGAAGCGTGTTACCGATCGCTATACCAGCGCCAAGGATTTCGCCGACGACCTCCGTCACTACCTGGAGGAGGAGGCCGTCAGCCAGATGGCCACGCACGTCGGCAAAAGCGTGGAAACCATGCCGGCGTCGCCGGCCACAACTTCAGAGCCCAGCGTATCCGGCCCATACATCGCCTCGGCGATTTCGCACCCCTCCCTCACGAACAGACCACCGATCCGGATCGTGCCGAAGGGGTTGCGCTCGTTCGATGCCCATGATACCGAATTCTTCCTCGAACTACTGCCCGGCCCCCGCGATCGTGACGGACTGCCCGAAAGCCTGCGTTTCTGGAAAACGCATATCGAGGAGAAGGATGCCGACGAGACTTTTGCCGTGGGACTTCTCTACGGCCCGTCCGGCTGCGGCAAATCGTCGCTGGTGAAAGCAGGCTTGCTCCCTCGCTTGTCGGACCAGATGATCGCCGTCTATGTCGAAGCGACCGCCGGCGATACGGAGACTCGGCTCCTCCATGGTTTGCACAAGCGCTGTCCCAATCTGTCGGTAACGGCCAATCTGAAAGACACGCTCGCCGCCCTGCGGCGCGGACAGGGCGTGCCGGCCGGCAAGAAAGTGCTCATCCTCCTCGATCAGTTCGAGCAATGGCTGCACGCCAAGCGCGAAGAGCAAAACACCGAGCTGGTGCAAGCCCTGCGGCAATGCGACGGCGGACATGTGCAGTGCATCGTCCTGGTGCGCGACGATTTCTGGATGGGGGCGACGCGCTTTCTGCGCGAGCTGGAGATTCGCCTCGTCGAGGGGCAGAACTCCGCGGCCGTCGATCTGTTTCCGATTCGCCACGCCGAGAAAGTGCTGGCCGCGTTCGGCCGAGCGTTCGGCGCGTTGCCGGAGAACGTGCGCGAAATCGGCGCCGACCAGAAGTCGTTCCTGCAACAAGCGGTTCAAGGCCTGGCGCAAGAGGGCAAGATCATTTGCGTGCGGCTGGCGTTATTTGCCGAGATGATGAAGGGGAAGTCGTGGACGCCGGCATCGCTGCGCGAAGTCGGCGGCGCCCAGGGGGTCGGTGAGACGTTTCTGGAGGAGACGTTCAGCGCCGCCACCGCGCCGCCACAGCACCGTTACCATCAGAAGGCCGCTCGCGCCGTTTTGAAGGCGCTCCTGCCCGATTCCGGCACCGACATCAAGGGAACCATGCGCTCGCGCGCTGAGCTGCTCGAAGTGTCGGGCTATGTCCATCGTCTCGCCGATTTCGACGACTTGATTCGCATCCTCGACAGCGAACTGCGGCTGATTACGCCGACCGACGCGGAGGGAGAGACGGGGAGACATGGAGAAAAGGAGACAGAAAGACAAGGAGACGGGAAAGTTCAGCATGCTGGCGAGCCCTCGGGCTCCTTGTCTCCAAGTCTTGTTTCTATCAGCTCACCCATGACTACCTCGTCCATTCCTTGCGCGACTGGCTGACGCGTAAGGGGCCGTCCGTTAATTAGTGTTACAACTTCGCAGATGTTTCATACACCTGCTCCATGCGACGCGCAAGCATGGAGGCTGCGATACGCCAACGGTTCGAAGGTCTGGCTTCGTCGTTGGATGAGCGCCAAAGACGATTGTGGGCGG